>DATJAV010000225.1:0-10638 GCA_035515835.1 Allostellaceae bacterium | reverse complement strand
GCGCCAAGAATGTGGAGGTCGCCAAGGACTTCATCAAATATGTGATCCAGCCGAAGGTTTCCAATACCTACCTGAAGGACGGCCTGGGGCGCTGGCTGCCGGCGATACCGGAACTCGTCAAGACCGACCCCTTCTGGCTCGATCCCAAGGATCCGCACCGCGCCGCCTATACGCGCGAAGGCTTGCTGAGCCCGACCGTGCCGAACTATCCCGCCTTCAATCCGGGCTACGCCGAGGCCAACGCGCAGCAGATCTGGGGAACGGCGGTGGCCGACGTATCGCGAGACGGGATGACGCCGCAGGCCTCGGCCGAGAAAGCGCTCAAGAGCATTGGCGATATATTGGCGAAGTATCCGATCGTACAAAGCTGAGGTGCCACTATGGCGTTCGCTCATGTCCTAAAAGGAACCCGGGCATTTCCCATCGCGCGGCCTCGCCGCCGCGCTTGGCGCGCCGGTCTGCAAGGCTCGGATTTCACCTGGGCTATCGCCTTCATAGTCCCCTACGCCGCGGTCTTTCTGGCCTTCGTGGCCTATCCCGTCTTCTACGGACTCTGGCTCGGCCACGCGCCGCGGCTTTACACCGAGCTGTTCGCCGATCCCATCTATCAGCGCACCATCGTCAACACCGCGATCTATCTCGGCATCGGCGTGAACTTGAAGATGTTCGGCGCGCTGCTGCTGTCGGGCTTCTTCATGCGGCGCGGCTGGTGGGTGAAGGGGCTGCTGCTCATCTTCGTGCTGCCCTGGGCGACGCCGGCGCTACCCGCATTCATCTCGATCCACTGGATGCTGAACGGCCAATGGGGCTTCCTCAACAACCTCCTCTATGATCTCTTCGGCATCGACGGGCCCGGCTGGATCGAGACCTCGCGCTGGCTCGCCTTGAGCTCGGTCATCGCGTCGCACATCTGGAAATGGATGCCGTTCTGGACCGTGATCCTGCTGGCGGGCCGTATGGCGATCCCGCAAGAGCTCTACGAAGCGGCCTCGGTCGACGGCGCCACGGGCATGCGGCGCTTCATCCATGTCACCTTCCCGCTCCTCGCCAATCTCTATCTCATCTGCACGCTGCTTTCGACGCTCTTTACCCTCGGCGACTTCAACTCGGCCTATTTCGTCTCGGGCGGCGGGCCGGCCTTGTCGACCCATGTGCTGGCGACGCTTGGCTTCCGCAACGCCTTCGACGTGGCGCGGCCGGATCTCGGTGTCGCCACCGTGATGTCGGCGTTGCCGCTGATGATCCCGCTGGTCATCCTGTTGATGCGGAAGCTACGCACAACCGAGGTGCAACTGTGAGCGCGGCGCTGATGGAGGCATCGCCCGCGCCGCGGCGCCGGCGTTACCGGCTGCGGCGCCGCCTCAGCGAGGCGGCGGCGCTGGGCTTCGCGGTGATCGTGCTGATTTGGACGCTGATGCCCATCTACAACATCGTCCTGGTCTCGCTCGAGCCGCATGGCGATGTCTTTACCAACGACGTCTGGCCGGCGAAGCCGTCGCTCGAGGGCTTCCGCGTCGTCATGACCCAGGGCTATTGGTATCTCGCGAATTTCTGGCACCAATTCGGCAACAGCCTTTATATCGGCATGGCAACGGTTTTCCTGACGCTCTTCATCGGCTCGCTCGCCAGCTTCGCCATCGGCCGGATGCGCATCCGCCATGGCTGGCTCGTGAGCAACGCCGCGCTCCTGACCTATGTGATCCCGGCATCCTTTCTCTCGATCCCCTTCTACCTGATCATGCATACCTACGGGCTCACCAACAATCTCTGGTCGGTGATCGCCGCCGAGGTGACCTTCGCCACCCCCTATGCCATCTTCATCTTCCAGCAATACGGCGCCAGCATTCCGCTCGAGCTCGACGAGGCGGCGCGCATCGACGGCGCCACGCCGCTCCAAGTCTATTTCCGCATCTATCTGCCGCTGATGGCGCCGGCGCTGGTCGCGGTCGGCACTTATGCGCTGCTGCTGGCTTGGAACGAATATCTCTATCAGTTCCTGCTGCTCTCCTCCAAGCGCAGCATGACTGTCCCGGTCGCCTTGGCGCAGTTCCTCAACAGCGACGAGTCGCCCTGGAACTACATGATGGCGACCGCCATCGTCTACGCCGTGCCGCCGGTCGCGATCTACTACATCTTCCGCGGTCGCATGACCGCCGGCCTCACCGCGGGCGGCGTTAAGGGCTAGACTTAGACTAAAGAATCTTCAGCACGGCCTCGGGCGGCCGGCCGAGCGCCGCGCGGCTGCCCTTCACCACGATCGGCCGCTCGATGACGATCGGATGCATGACCATGCCGTCGAGGATGGCGTCGTCGCCGAGGCCCGGCTTATCGAGACCCACTGCCTTCGCCTCCTTGCGGCGCAGCAGCTCGCGCGGCGTCTTGCCGAGGAGCTTCAAGAGCCGCTTCAGCTCGGTCTTGCCGGGCGGCGTCTTCAGATACTCGATCACCACCGGCTTCACGCCCTTCTTCTCGAGGAGCGCCAGGGTCTCGCGCGACTTGCCGCAACGTGGATTGTGGTAGATGGTGACGGTCATGGCCGCTTCAGGATAGGGCCGCCCGGCGACAAGGAACAAGCATGCGCCTCTGCTTCTTCGGCGACAGCATCGTCAACGGCACCGGCGACCCGACCGGGCTCGGCTGGGTCGGCCGCGTCGGCGCCGCGGCGCGCCGGCGCGGGCATGACGTCACGCTCTACAATCTCGGGATCCGCCGCGACACCAGCGCCGATATTGCCGGGCGCTGGCAGGAGGAAGCGGCGCGACGGCTTCCCGCCGGCATCGATGGACGACTTCTGTTCAGCTTCGGCGGCAATGACTGCGTCAGCGAAGGAGGCGCACCCCGGGTGCCGCAGGCGAGCGCGCTCGCCCATGCACGGGCGGTTCTCGCCGCGGCGAACGCCCTTCACCCGACCTTGATGCTGGGTCCACCGCCGCTTTATGTGGGCGACAGCGACGCCCGGATCGCGCCGCTGTCGCGCGCGCTTGCCGCGCTCTGCGGCGAGCTCGGGGTGCCCTTCCTCGATCTCCACACGCCGCTCGCCGCGATCGGCCTCTGGCGTCTCGAAGCCGCCGCCGGCGACGGCGCCCATCCCGGCGCCGCGGGCTACGCCCTCATTGCCGATCTCGTCGAAGGCTGGCCGGCCTGGCGCGCGTGGGTACCGTAAACGGGCGCTGGATCGACCGCGCGCCTCAACCCCGCGCCACCTTTTTCTTCGGCGCGACGTCCTCGGCGCCGATTTGCGCGCGCGCCGCGTCGGTGAGGTAGGGGCGGAAGAGGGCGAAGATTTGTCTGACGCCGCCCTGCAGGTCGGCCTCGGAGATGCGGGCGAGGCCGTGCCGCTCCTGGAGGTAGTCGAGCCAGTGGCGCGAGATGATCCAGGCGTTGACGGCGAGCTCGGTGATCTCCGGCGCGCTCGCGCGGAGCAACTTCCGCGCCACCATGGCGGCGAGGATGCGCTCGGTGTGGCGATGCGAGCGCTCGATGAGGTCGGCGATGCGCAGCGCCAGCGCGCTCTCCTCCTCGATGTCGCAGCGGTGACGATAGAGAAAGCGGTATTCCCAGATGTCGCGGAAGCTCTGCCGGGCAAACTCGGCGAAATCGGCGAGCTGCTTGCCGTCCGATGCCAGCTCGCGCGAGAGGTTGCGCTCGATGCGCTCCTCAAGCTCCAGGAAGAGCGCGGCCACCAGATCGCGCTTGGTGCGGAAGTGGTACCAGAGATTGCCCTCGCTGATATGCAGCTTGCCGGCGATCTGGGCGAGCGACACCTGCCCCTCGCCGCGCTCGTTGAAGAGCGCCAGCGCCGCCTTCGCTATCCTGTCGCGCGTCCTCACGGTGCGAGCCGCTCCCCGGCAATCAGCGTTTGACAAATAGGGTGACCACCCTAAAGTGGCGAGTAACCGACCCTAGCCGATGCGCGGCGCGCTGCCTAGGAGGAGAGGGTATGGAAGACCGTCGCGACAGGATGCTGGTGGTGGGCGCGGGCCCCGTCGGGCTCGGCATCGCCCAGGGCCTCAAGGCGCGCGGCATTGCCTATGACCAGGTCGAGGCCGACGACGATGTCGGCGGCAACTGGTATCACGGCGTCTATACCACCGCGCACATCATCTCGTCGCGCCGGACGACAGAATTCACCGACTACCCGATGCCGGCCGACTATCCGGATTTCCCGAGCCGGCAGCAGATGGTGGACTATCTCCGCGACTATGCCCGGCATTTCGGCCTGCGCGAGCGGATTGAGTTCAACACCAAGGTCGTGCTGGCGCGGCCGCGGCGGGACGAGCTTTGGGATATCGGTCTCGCCAGCGGCGAACACCGCATCTACAAAGGCCTTATGGTGTGCAACGGGCATCACTGGTCGAGGCGCTTCCCGGAATATCCCGGACGCTTTACCGGCGGCTTCATCCACACCAAGGACTACAAGGGTCCGGATCAGCTCATCGGCAAGCGCGTGCTGGTGATCGGCGGCGGCAATTCCGCCTGCGACGTGGCCAGCGAGGCGGCGCGGGTCGGGGTGAGCTGCGATCTCTCGTTGCGGCGGGGCTATTGGTTCCTGCCCAAGACACTGCTTGGCAAGCCGCTCGTGGAGGCGCTGCCACTGGCGATGCCGGTCTTCCTGCAGCGGCTTCTGTTGCGTTTGGCGCTTCGCCTCGTCGTCGGCGATTATCGCCGCTACGGTCTCCCCAAGCCCGACCACAAGATCTTCGAACACCACCCGACGATCAATTCAGAGCTCCTGCATTACGTCAAGCACGGCCGCATCAAGCCCCGTCCCGACGTCGCCCGCTTCGAAGGGGAACGCGTCGTCTTCGTCGATGGCAGCAGCGCGACCTACGACCTGGTCATCTGCGGCACCGGCTACCATGTCGACTTCCCTTTCCTGCCCAAAGGCTTGGTGCCGGTCGATGGCGGGCTCGCCCATGTCTATGGCGGCGCATTGTTGCCGGATTACCGACACCTCTACATCATCGGCACGATGCAGCCCCGCTACGGCTTCGGCCCGCTCTTGACCGAAGGCGCCGGGCTTTTGGCGATGATGGTGGAGATGCAGGACAAGATGACGCTGCCGTTGGGCCGCGTGCTGCAGGCGATGGGACAGAAGCCGCCCGCCTCGCATCTCATCAACCCGAGCGTGGCGCTCCGGCAAATGCGGCGCGCCAAGAAGCTGCTGCCGCTATTGGCACCGCGCGCCGAGCGGAAGCTCCGGCAGCAGATCGCGCGCGAGGCGCCGCCTTTCTCTGCCGAGACGCCGCTCGCCTGTCCCAACGCCGATCTCAGGGTCTACTAGGGGCGCGCCGTGAGTCTCCAGAATTTCATGCTCACCCTGACGCTACGCCGGCGCGTCAAGCGCTTTGCCGACCGGCCGGTGAACGTGCCGGCGGCGCGGGCGCTGGCGCAAAAGACGGCGATGAAAATGCCGCTGCCGCCAAGCTGGCGCATCCGCCCGGCGACGACGCCCTTTCAAGGCGAGTGGATCGAGCGCCAAACGGGCGGCGATCGCGAGAACCGCACCATCCTCTATTTCCATGGCGGCGGATACTTCTTCTGCTCGCCCGAGACTCATCGCGCCATCACCGTCAACCTCGCGACGCGCGCTGAGGCGCGCGTGTTCGCGCCGGACTACCGGCTGGCGCCGGAGCACCGCTTCCCCGCCGCGGTGGAGGATGCGCTGGCGAGCTATCGCGGCATCGTTGCCGCGGGCACGCCGGAGGAGCGCGTCGTCGTTGGCGGCGACAGCGCCGGCGGTGGCCTGGCGCTGGCGCTGCTGCTGGCGCTGCGCGAGGCAAAGGAGTCGTTGCCGGCAGGCGCCGTGCTGTTCTCGCCCTGGACCGATCTCGCCGCCACCGGCGATTCGCTCCGCCGCAACGACCGAAGCGACGCCATGTTCCGCGGCCATCGCATCGCCGGGAACGCTCGGCTTTATCTGGGCGACACGCCGCCGACCCATCCGCTGGCCTCGCCGCTCTATGCCGACCTCAAAGGGCTCCCGCCGCTCTTCATTCAGGCGAGCGACAGCGAGGTGCTGCTCGACGATTCGATCCGGCTCGCCGAGAAAGCGACGAAAGCGGGAGTCGCGGTCGATTTCCGCGCCTGGCACAGGCTGCCGCATGTCTGGCACTATTTCGCGCCGATGCTGCCGGAAGGCCGTGCCGCGCTCGCGGAGGCAGCGGCCTTCATCCGCCGCGTCGTGCCGTAGCGCTTGACGGACGTGCGGTTCAGAAGACATCGTCCCTCGCCATGAAGCTCGCCCGGCGCACTGTCGCGGTCGTCACCGGCGCCGGCAGCGGCATCGGCCGCGCGCTGGCGCTGGCGTTGGCCGAGCGCGGCTGCGCGCTGGCGCTCGCCGACAAGGACGGGCGCGGGCTCGTCGGCACCGCCGATGACGCCCGGAAGGGCGGCGCACATGTGGTGTCGGAGCATGTCGTCGACGTCGCCGATCTCGAGGCGATGACTCGCTTTCGCGACGAGGCGTTGAAGGCGCATGGCCGCGTCGAGCTCCTCGTCAACAATGCCGGCGTGGCGCTCCAGGGCGAACTGGAGGAACTCACGCTCGAGAACATGCGCTGGCTCATCGACGTGAATTTCTGGGGCGTGGTGCACGGCACGCGCCTCTTTCTGCCCAGCCTCCGGCAGCAGCGCCAGGCGCATATCGTCAACATCTCCAGCATCTTCGGCATCGTCGGCGTCGCCGGGCAGACCGCTTATGCCGCGAGCAAATTCGCGGTGCGCGGCTTCAGCGAGGTGCTGCGCCACGAGCTCGGCAACACCGCCATCCGCGTCAGCACCGTCCATCCCGGCGGCGTCCGCACCAACATCGTGCGCAATGCCCGCATGCCGACGAAACTCGATCCGGAGCGGCGTCGGCACCTCATCGCCCGTTTCGACGAAATGGCGCGCACCACGCCCGAGCAGGCGGCGCGACGCATCCTCCGCGGCATCGAGCGCGACGAGCTCCGCATCCTCATCGGCCGCGATGCCCAGCTGCTGGCGACGCTGCAATGGCTGCTGCCGGTACGCTACTGGATGTTGATCGACCGGCTGTTCTTGCCCAAGGAGGTGCAGAAGACAGGCAAGACGCGCGGTGCTCCCATTCCTCGTTCCTCCCGTCGCTCGCCCTAGTTCCCCGCTTTTCGCCGGGAATGCAAGGGAAGTAATTTCCGCGGCGTAACTTGCCGGGCGCGCGCAGCCGGCGCTAAAACGCGCGGGACTGTGAAAGGTTTCCCATGAGCACCTCGGTCAAGAAAGTCGTGCTGGCCTATTCCGGCGGGCTCGACACCTCCGTCATCCTGCGTTGGCTGCAGCAGACATATGGCTGCGAGGTCGTGACCTTCACCGCCGATATCGGCCAGGGCGAGGAGCTCGAGCCGGCGCGGCAGAAGGCCGCGCTCATGGGGATCAAGGAGATCTTCATCGAGGACCTGCGCGAGGAATTCGTGCGCGACTTCGTCTTCCCGATGTTCCGCGCCAATACGCTCTATGAGGGACAATACCTGCTCGGCACCTCCATCGCCCGGCCCCTCATCGCCAAGCGCCAGATCGAGATCGCCGCCCAGGTCGGCGCCGATGCCGTGGCGCATGGCGCCACGGGCAAGGGCAACGATCAAGTGCGCTTCGAGCTCGCCTACTATGCGCTGAAGCCCGACATCAAGGTGATCGCGCCCTGGCGCGAATGGGATCTGAGCTCGCGCACGAAGCTCATCGAATACGCCGAGGCGCACCAGATCCCGATACCGCGCGACAAGCGCGGCGAGGTGCCCTTCTCGGTCGACGCCAATCTCCTTCACGTCTCCACCGAGGGCAAGGTGCTGGAGGACCCTTGGAGCGAGCCCGAGGAATTCGTCTACAGCCGCACCGTGGCGCCCGAGGCGGCGCCGGACCAACCAGAATATGTCGAGATCGAGTTCAAGCGCGGCAATCCCATCGCGGTCAACGGCGCGGCGCTCTCGCCGGCGAGCCTGCTGCAGCGCTTGAACGAAGCGGGTGGCAAGCACGGCATCGGCCGGCTCGACCTGGTCGAGAACCGCTTCGTCGGCATGAAGTCGCGCGGCGTCTACGAGACCCCGGGCGGCACCATCCTGCAGCTCGCACATCGCGGCATCGAGAGCCTCACCCTCGACCGCGGCGCCGCGCATTTGAAGGACGAGCTGATGCCGCGTTATGCCGAGCTCGTCTACAACGGCTTCTGGTTCGCGCCCGAGCGAATGATGCTGCAGGCGCTCATCGACGAGAGCCAGGTGGACGTCGAAGGCACGGTGCGACTCAAGCTTTACAAGGGCGCGGCGCGCGTCGTCGGTCGGAAGTCGTCGAAGAGCCTCTACAGCCTCGCCCATGTCACCTTCGAGGAAGACCAAGTCTATCGTCAGCGCGACGCCGAAGGCTTCATCAAGCTTAACGCGCTCCGCTTGCGGCTCGCCAAGGCGCTGCGCGAGAGATAGACCAGCAGCGCTCGCAATTCTCACGATGCTTTGATTTCATCGAGACGCCCGAAGAAACGAACTTCTCGTGCGGCATTGAAGGGAACATGCACGCGAGGCCGAAGTCTCGACCAGCGGCGCGCCGATCGCTGTTGCCCGGGCCTTCACGCAAGACGATCTCTTGAAGCTCGCCGACAACCTCTCCCTGCTCGATCAGAGCGGCTTCCCCGGCGACAAGCCGCCCAACAAATACGACTTTGTCATGCCGTCCTGCCTTGGTTGCTTCCGGCCGTGTTGCCGATCGGCACGGTCCTGATGTTGCTGGGGCCGTCGGCTTGTTCCTGCAGCGGCGGCAAAGCGCGGCCTAGCCTCGGTCAAACTTCGATAAAATTGAATCAAAAAAGCCGTCGCTCGCGGCCGAGCGGCCGCACCGGCATATGGTAGATTTGCGCCGCGCTGGAGGGCGACAGATGCGGCGGCAGATAATCACGGTCCTAACCATTGTCATCGCGCTCGCGCTCGTCGGCGGCGCGGCGTTCTTCTATCTCGGCCCGGAGATTCGGGCGACGATGGCGGCGACGCGCGGGCTGGACGAGCAGCAAGCGGGGCGGCAGAACCGCGCCATAGAGGCATTCGACGAGACGATCCGGCTTAAGCCCAACGACGCCAGCGCCTTCTACTATCGGGGCTCCGCCTATGCGAGAGAGCATGAGCACGACCGCGCCATCGCGGACTACGATCGGGCGATCGCCATCGAGCCCGACTACGCCGATGCCATCTACGCGCGCGCGGTGTCCTGGGAGCTCAAAAGCGAGCACGACCGAGCCATTGCCGACTACGACCGCGCGATCGGCCTCCGGCCGAGACCGCCGGCGGAATGGTTCTTGGGCCGCAGCATCGCCTATCTGCTGAAGGGCGAGGCGCGCCAGGCGATCGAAGACGATGATCGCGCACGGGAAATCGACGCGCGTTGCGCTTTCTGTTTCCTCATCCGCGCCTTTGCCGACGAGAGCGCCGGCGAGCACGACCGCGCCGGCGAGGATCGCAAGCGGGCGATGGCCATCTATCCCTGCACCTGCGAAGCCTACCACCTCATCGAGGCCAACGAGGACAAGCGCGGGCAGGATCGCAGCATCGCCCTCTTCGACCTGGCGATCCGGGTGAAGCCCGACGAGAGCGACGCCTACTACGCCCGCGGCCTCGCCTATGCGAGAAAAGGCGACCACGACCGCGCCATCCAGGACTTCAATCAGGCGCTCGCGCTCGAGCCCAACGACGCCGACGTCCTGCTTGCCCGCAGCCACGCCTACAGCAGCAGAGGCGATGACCAGCGGGCCAAGGCGGATGAGGATGCGGCGAAGAAGCTCAAGCGATCCAATCCGACGCCGACGAGCGGATCTTGAGCCAGGCGCTGGGGCACGACGATAATGCAGCGATCTCGGCCCGGGCGACAATGGCGGTGACGCGGTCGACGGCGAAGCGGATCGATGCCGATGCCGCGAAGAAATGCGGGGGATCCGGCGTGAGCGCGTCCTGAGGGGCGGAGTGCTGGGCGGCGCTGGGCGAGAGCGTCTTTTCGGCCTCCTTGAGTTGCACGAACGATTTGCATCCTTCGAGACATGGCGCTTCGCTGACGCGAGCCGCCAAGCTCAGGATGACGAATTTTCTTTGGGCATAGGCAAAGAACATCCTCACCCCGAGCTGGCGCGCGTGAGCGCACCTGGACAAGCCGCTTGCCGCGGACCAGACTCGAGACAAGAAACCGCGGAGGAAATCCCCATGAAGGTCACGGCGCTCGAGACGCTGCATTGCGATGCCGGGTGGCGCAATTATCATTTCCTGAAGCTCGGCACCGCCGACGGCATCGTCGGCTGGAGCGAGTTCGACGAAGGCTTCGGCTCGCCGGGGGTCAGCACCGTGATCGAGCGCTTGAAGGAGCGCGTCATCGGCTTATCGGCGATGGAGCATGAGCGCATCTTCGCCGAGCTCTATTGCCTGACGCGGCCGGCGACGGGGGGCGTGGTGAGCGAGGGGATCGGCGCCATCGAGAACGCGCTCCTCGACGCCAAGGCGAAGAAGCTCGGCGTTCCCTGCCATGCGCTGCTGGGCGGGAAGATCCGCGACCGCATCCCGCTCTATTGGTCGCATTGCGCGACGTGGCGCATCAATCATCCGACATTCTATGGGCCCCCCATCACCGATCTCGCCGGCGTCAAAGCGATGGGAC
>DATJAV010000224.1:0-8281 GCA_035515835.1 Allostellaceae bacterium | reverse complement strand
ATCGGCATGACGCTGGCGCTCGCCGAGTCCCAAGGCGCGCTTCATTTCCGCAGCACTGAATATTTCTGGCGCTGGCGACGGTGGCGGCTCGCGCTGCCGCGCTGGCTCACGCCCGGGGAAATGCATGTCGTGCACGCCGATCTCGGCGGCGGCCGGTTCCGCTTTGCGATCGCTATCACGCATCCGCTCTTCGGCGAGATCATTCGCCAGGACGGCGTCTTCCGGGAAGCGAGGAGACAGCGATGAACGGGGTCCTGTTGCTGATGGCGCTCCAGGGCGCGATGGGCGCCTTCGACACGCTCTATCACCATGAGGTCACCGAGCGCCTCACCTGGCGACGCTGCGCCGCCCCGGAGCTTCGCCTCCACGGCGCGCGCAATCTCCTCTACGCCGTGCTCTTTCCTCGCGCTCGCCTGGAGCGAGTGGCATGGGCCGCTGGCGCTGCTGCTGGTTCTGGTGATGGCGGGGGAGCTGATGCTGACGCTCGCCGCTTTCGTCATCGAGGACCGGACGCGCGACCTGCCGCCCAGCGAGCGGGTGACACACACGCTGCTCGCCGTCAATTTCGGCGTCGTGCTCGGCGCCTTCGCGCCACAGCTCGTCCACTGGTCGGCGCTCCCGGCGGGCTTTACCTGGCGCGAGCATGGCCTGCTCTCCTGGATCGCCAGCGCCTTCGGCGGCGGTGTCCTCCTCTGGGGCGGGCGCGACCTCGCGCGAGCGCGGACGCTGGAGCGCACCGAGACAATTGCGGCACCGGCCGTCGCCGGGGTCCTCCCGGGCCGGCTCGCCATTCTCATCACCGGCGGCACCGGCTTCATCGGCACGCGACTGGCCGAGGTCCTGGCCGAGGCCGGCCATCGCGTCACCGTGCTGACACGCGACCCGCGGAAGGGACGGAAATTTCTGGGCCGCGTTACGCTCATCGACAATTTGGCGACGCTCGGCCGCGACACGCCCTTCGACGCCATCGTCAACCTCGCCGGCGCGCCGGTCGTGGGCGGACGCTGGACCGCCAAGCGGCGGCAGCTCTTGCTCGAGAGCTGCCTCGCCACCACGCGCGCGGTGGTGAAGCTCATCGAGCGCAGCCGGCGGAAGCCCGCCGTGCTGGTGAGCGGCTCGGCGGTGGGATTCTACGGCAGCGACGCGGATCAGAGCTTCACCGAGGTGTCGACGGCAAAGCCCGACTTCACGCACGAGCTCTGCGCCGCCTGGGAAGCGGAGGCGCTCGCCGCCCAGCGCTCCGGCGTCCGCGTCTGCTGCCTGCGCACGGGGATCGTGCTGGGCGCAGATGGCGGCGCCTTGGCGCCAATGCTGCTTCCTTTCGAGCTCGGCCTCGGCGGCCGCATCGGCCAAGGGCGGCAATGGATGTCATGGATCCATCGCGACGACATCGTCGGGCTCATCATCCACGCGATTGCCGTCGATTCCGTCGACGGCGTCATCAACGGCACCGCGCCCGAGCCGGTGCGGAATGTCGATTTCGCCCGCGCGCTCGGCCGCGCCCTCCACCGCCCCGCGCTGCTGCCGGTGCCGGCGTTCGCGCTGCGCCTCGCGCTGGGGCAGCTCGCCGAGGAAGTGCTGCTGGGCGGCCAGCGCGTGCTGCCGCAGAAGGCGATCGAGACGGGCTATCAGTTCCTCTACCCGACGCTGGAGGAAGCGCTGGGCGAGATTTGCGGCAGGCACAGGAGCGGATCATGAAAACGACACCGGCGATGCCGCGCTTCATCGGACATTTCGGCGCGCTCGAGCGGCGTTGGGGGATCGAGGCCGACACCTGCCGCGCCGACGCGCTGCTTTATCTTGCCGGCGCGCCGCTAGCGCTCGCCAGCATCGCCCGCGCGCTCGATCTCACCCCAGTCGAGGCGCGTGCCACCATCGCCGATCTCCAGCAATGGGGCATGGCGCGGCTGGTCGCCGACGACCGCTGGGATGCGAGCGGCGAGCCCTGGGATCTGCTGTTTCGCGCGCTCGAGGCGCGACGCCGGCGGGAGCTGCCGCCGGCGCTCGACATGCTCCACGCCGGCGACGCCGAAGCCGGAGGCGACGGCACGCCGCCCGCGATCCGCGAGCGGCTTCGCCGCACCCAAGCGTTGGCCGAGGATATCGCCGCCATCGACCGCGCGGCGCAGCGTCTGCCCCCGCACGCGCTGATGCGCCTCATCGGATTGGGTGGCCGCGCGGCGCGCTTCATCGGCCGCACCTTCCCGGACTCGCAACAGGGGACGGCATGAGGTCCGGCCGATAGGAGGACGCACGCCGTTGGTGCAGCACCTCTCACTGCCGATCGCGCTCCATTGCCTTCCTCAAGCTGATCGTCAAGCCGTCTTGGGTCAAATCGCCGGGCACGACGCCCTGAGGGCAGGAGCCGAGCTATTTGCCGTCGATGGCAATTTCCGTGTCAATCGGAGACGGATCATCGGCATCGAGGCGGATGTCGGAATGGTAGACGCTGTCGCCGGTGAGCGTGGTCATCGAATGCACGTGCATCTTCACTGTGCCGAGATCGCAAGTCAGGTCCCGGCTGGCGGAGAGCGCGAGCTTATGGGAAAGCTGGCCCTGGCAGGGGGTCGTTGCTGTAGAGAAGCACGTCGATCGCGGTGTCGGTGCAGAGCTCGGCCGTGCTCTGCTTGGTCTGGGGCGCGGTGTTGGGCTCCATCGCCACCGATGTCTCCGTCAGCTTCCAAAGCCCGGGCTTCCGCCGCAGCATCTCGTCGGCTTGCGCCATCTGAGCGAGCGGCGCTGTCGCAATCAGCGCCACCGCAAGTACCAAGCAACGCATGAGTGCCCCCCGAGCCGCGAAGCGCGCCGGACTACCCGACCTCAAGTGGTGTGGAATAGCGGATTTCCGTCGACGGCGCGGTTATTCTCGGATATAGAAGCGCGCCCATTGCTGTCCGACGCGGCGATCCCCATCTCTGCCGTCACCTCATATTAACCATTCTGCCGCATCCTCCGCGCCCATGGACATCCGCAACATCGCCATCATCGCGCATGTCGACCACGGCAAGACCACGCTGGTTGATCAGCTTTTGCGCCAGAGCGGTACTTTTCGCGCCAATCAGCAGGTGATGGAGCGGGCGCTCGACAGCAACGACCTGGAGCGCGAGCGCGGCATCACCATCCTCGCCAAATGCACCTCGGTGCAGTGGGAGGGGACGCGCATCAACATCGTCGACACGCCCGGCCATGCCGATTTCGGCGGCGAGGTCGAGCGCATCCTCAGCATGGTGGATGGCGTCGTCGTCCTCGTCGATGCCGCCGAAGGGCCGATGCCGCAGACGAAGTTCGTCGTCGGCAAGGCGCTCCGCCAGGGTCTTCGCCCCATCGTCGTCATCAACAAGGTCGACCGCGCCGATGCGCGCGTCCATCAGGTGCATGACGAGATCTTCGACCTCTTCGCCGCCCTCGACGCCAGCGAAGCGCAGCTCGATTTCCCGACACTCTACGCCTCGGGCCGCGCCGGCTGGGCAGTGGCCGATCTCGATGCACCGCGCCAGGACCTGCGCGCCCTCTTCGCGCTCATCATCCGCCACGTGCCGCCGCCCGTGGCCGATCCGACGCAGCCCTTCGCCCTCCTCGCCACCATCCTTGAATACGATCCTTACCTCGGCCGCGTGCTGACCGGGCTCATCGCCAGCGGCACGGCGCGGATGAACATGGCCGTGAAGGCGCTGTCGCGTGACGGCAAGGTCATCGAGGAGGCGCGACTGACCAAGCTCCTCGCTTTCCGCGGCCTCGAGCGGAAGCCGGTCGAGGAAGCCGAGGCGGGCGACATCATCGCCATCGCCGGCCTCGCCGAGACCACCGTCGCCGATACTATCTGCGCACCCGAGGTCACGACGCCGCTGCCCGCCAACCCCGTCGATCCACCGACCTTGGCGATGACCTTCTCGGTCAATGACAGCCCCCTTGCCGGGCGCGAGGGCACCAAGGTCACCTCGCGCATGATCGTCGAGCGCCTGAAGCGCGAGGCCGAAGGCAATGTTGCGATCCGCGTGCGCGAGAGCGAAGACAAGGACGCCCTCGAAGTCGCGGGGCGGGGCGAGCTGCAGCTCGGCGTACTGATCGAGACGATGCGGCGCGAGGGATACGAGATGTCGATCTCGCGCCCGCGCGTGCTGCTCAAGACCGACGCCGCCACCGGCCAGCGCCTCGAGCCGATCGAGGAAGTGCTGGTCGACGTCGACGACGCCTATACCGGCGTCGTCGTCGAGAAATTGAGCCTGCGCAAGGCGGAGCTCCAGGACATGCGCCCCTCGGGCGGCGGCAAGCAGCGGCTCACCTTCTATGCGCCGACCCGCGGCCTCATCGGCTATCAGGGCGAGTTCCTCACCGACACGCGCGGCACCGGCATCATGAGCCGCCTCTTTCACGGCTACGCGCCCTGGAAGGGACCGATCGAGGGACGGCGCAACGGCGTCCTCGTCTCCAATGCCGATGGCGCGGCGGTCGCCTACGCGCTCTGGAACCTCGAAGAGCGCGGCCCTATGTTCATCGTCCCCGGCACGCCGGTGTACGAAGGCATGATCATCGGCGCGCATACCCGCGACAACGACCTCGACGTCAACCCGCTGAAGGGCAAGCAGCTCACCAACATCCGCACCACCGCCCGCGACGAGGCGGTGCGCTTGACGCCTCCCATCCTGATGACGCTGGAGCAGGCGATCGCCTATATCGCCGACGACGAGCTCGTCGAGGTGACGCCAAAATCGATCCGCCTGAGGAAACAGTTCCTCGATCCCAACGAGCGGAAGCGGCGAGCCCGGGCAGCGGAGGCGGGGTAAGAGAGTCGTCGGTCGTCAGTCGTGGGACTCGCGCAACTGAAGACTGAAGACTGACAACCGACACCTGATGGGGCTGACAGCCGCCCACTCCCGCGCTATCGTCCGCGCCACTTTCCCACCAGCAGCGGATCAGCAGCAATGCCCTTCAGTGCCCGTGCCCTTGCCGTGGTCGGTCTTCTCCTCCTCGCGCTCGCTCCGGCGCGCGCGGCCGATCCCGAGAACACGCTCTATCTCGATGTCCCCAAAGGCCGCGTCGTCATCGAGCTTCGGCCGGATGCGGCGCCGCTCACGGTGGCGCATATCAAAGAGCTGACGCGGCGGCATTTCTATGACGGGCTCACCTTCCACCGCGTCATCGAGGGCTTCATGGCGCAAACCGGCGATCCCAAAGGCGACGGCACCGGCGGCTCCGGCCGGACCGTCAAAGCCGAGTTCAACCAGCTCCATTTCGTGCGCGGCACCGTGGGCCTCGCGCGCGCGGCAAGCCCCGACAGCGGTGACAGCCAGTTCTTCATCTGCTTCGCCCCGGCCCCCTTTCTCGACGGCAAATACACCGTCTTCGGCCAGGTGGTGAGCGGCATGGATGCGATCGACGCGATCAAGAAGGGCAGCAAGGAGAATAACGGCGCCGTCACCGACCCGGATCGCATCATACGCATGCAGGTGGCGGCCGACGCCGACAAGAAGGGCTGAACTCCCGATCGGCCGGGTTGCGCGGTCGCGTCAGAAGCGCCAGTTCATGCCGACACGCGCAATGTCCTGCACATGGCTGAAACGGTAGCTGACGAAGCTGCCCGGAAAATGCACGGGATCGAGCAGCCTTACCGGGTTGGTGCCGAGATCGAGGTGGAGATATTCGGCCTTGATCGAGAGCTGAGGCGTCAGGCGATACTCGCCGCCGCCGCCGGCCGACCATCCGCCTTGAACCGAGCTGCGCGCGCCGGCGAAGGTGCCCGCGGTCGCGGGGTTGAAATCAAGCGTCGCGCGATCGTCGACGCTACCCAAAGCGAAGCCGCCCGTGCCATAGATTAAGAGGTTGGTGCATGGCACGACCCCGAGCCGGGCGCGCGCCGTGCCAAACCAGTCGAGATGGTCCTGTGCGGTCGACACAGAGGGTGCGAAACCGCCGCCGGTATTGCCCGCGAGCTGGATCGTTTGCGACCCGGCGATGTCGGCCTTTTGCACGTCAGTCTCGAAACCAAGGACGAACATGCCGATCTGCCAGTTGTAGCCGACCTGTCCGCCGAACACGCTGCCAGTGGATGCGACGTCGAAGGCGGTCGGCACGTTGGCCCCGTTGTCGATCGTATCGGCAAAATCGGGCGAGAAACCGTCGCGGCTGCCCGTCGAAGAGCCCCATCCATATCCCGCGTTGGCGCCAATATAGATCCCGGTCCACGTGCCGGGGTCGGCAGCCCACGCCGCTCCAGGCTCGATGAGGGCTACTGCCGCAACGGCGAACAAGCGATGGACGTTGATCATCTGGACCGCCACGCGTTTTGGGCCTGGACGACGAGCGACTGTAGCGCGTGGCGGGAGCGTGCGGGCGAAGCGAAGGCCGTGACCGCGATTTTGTCGGCGCGCGTTGCAAATCCGCAACAACGCGTCGAACGACTCGACAGGGCGCAGCGGCAGCTTGCCGCCACCCTCCGCCTATGGGATAACCCGGCAGGCAGAAGGAGGGACGACATGAGCGCGACCGATCCAGAGAACACGCTTTATCTCGACGTCCCCAAGGGTCGCGTCGTCATCGAGCTCAAGCCCGATCTGGCACCGCGTCACGTCGCCCGGATCAAGGAGCTGGCGCGCGAGGGCTTCTATAACGGCCTCACCTTTCACCGCGTCATCGACGGCTTCATGGCGCAGACCGGCGATCCCCAGGGCGACGGCACCGGCGGCTCGGGCAAGCGCCTCAAGGCGGAGTTCAACAAGGCGAAGCACGGACGCGGCGCCTGCTCCATGGCGCGGGCGCAGAGCCCGGACAGCGCCGACAGCCAGTTCTTCATCTGCTTTGAGCCGGCGCCGTTTCTCGACGGCAAATACACCGTCTGGGGCCAGGTGGTCTCCGGCATGGAGCATGTCGACGCCCTCAAGAAAGGCGATGACGACGACAACGGCGCGGTCGAGGATCCTGACACCATCATCCGACTGCAGGTGGCTGCCGACGCCGACAAATAGCGCCGCGTCGGGGTGGGGCGCGCGGGGCGACGGATGAATTCCTGGCGCCAGGCGCTCGCGGTCTACCGCGACCGGCGCATGCTGGCGGTCTTCGGGATGGGGTTCTCGAGCGGGCTCCCTTACCTGCTCGTTTTCGGCACGCTGTCCTATTGGCTGCGCGAAGCCGGCGTTTCGCGCACCGACGTCGGCTACTTCAATCTCGTGGGCGCCTCATACAGCTTCAAATTCGCTTGGTCGCCCTTCATCGATCGCTTGCCGATCGCGATGCTGACGCGCCGCATGGGACGGCGGCGAAGCTGGGCGCTTGCCATTCAGGTCCTGCTCATGGCGGCGATTTTCGCCCTGGGCAGCACCAATCCGGCAACCGACTTGCCGCTGACGGCGCTCTTGGCGGTCATCGTCGCCTTTCTCTCGGCCAGTCAGGACATCGTCATCGACGCTTATCGCATCGAGCTGCTGAAGCATGATGAGCAAGGTGCCGGCGCGGCCGCGACACAATGGGGCTACCGCTTGGGGACGCTTGCCGGCAGCACCGGCGCCTACGACGCGGCCGCGTTCGGCGGCTGGCACTTCGCCTATGCCATCATGGCGGCGCTCGTGCTGGTCGGCATGGCGAGCGTGATCGCGACGCCAGAGCCCGCGGTGCGCGCGACCGCACGACTGCCGGTGCTGGGCGACGGCGCCGACGGCAGGCTTGCTGCTTGGGCGCAATCGGCGATCATTGATCCCTTCGTGGACTTCATGGAGCGACGAGGCTGGGTCGCCATCTTGGTGCTGATCGTGCTTTACAAGCTCGGCGAAGCCTTCGCCGGCACGATGTCGACCGTGCTCTATCAAGAGCTCCATTTCACCAAGGAAGAGGTCGGCAACATCGGCAAGATCGTCGGCTTGGTGGCGACGCTGAGCGGCGTCGCCTTGGGCGGCGCGCTGGTGGCGCGGCTCGGCTTGTTCAAGGCGCTGCTCTTCGCCGGCGTCCTGCAGATGTTGGGCAACCTGCTCTATATCGCATTGCTCTCGGCAGGCCACGACGACGTGATGCTGGCAGCCTCCATCTTCGGCGAGAACTTCACCGGCGGCATGGCCTCGGCCGCCTTCGTCGCCTACCTCTCGAGCCTCTGCAACCCGTCCTTCACCGCCACGCAATACGCGCTCTTCTCGTCGCTGGCCGCCGTCCCGGCGCGATTTCTCTCCGCGCCCAGCGGCTGGATGGTCGATCACTTCGATTGGATTCCGTTTTTCATGTTCGCGACGCTCGCCTGCATACCGAGTCTGCTGGTGCTATGGACGATGCGGCGCATCATCGAGCCCGACGAAGAAGG
>DATJAV010000223.1:0-23090 GCA_035515835.1 Allostellaceae bacterium | reverse complement strand
CGTGCTGAAATGCCGTCCGGCGCTGGCCAGCGCCACGCCGCTGCCGGTCTCGTCTGCGGCGGCGATGACGGCGGTGAGCGACGTGCCGAGCAGCGAGCGGGCGAGAAAAAGCGCGGCAAGCACGGCGTCGGTGCCGGAGGGAGCGAAGACGATGTCGGCGTCGCTGCGGTCGATGCCGAGGAGGCGCGCCAGATCCTCGCGGAGCCCCTCCGCGGCAGCATCGAAGGCGCCGTCGAGGCCGCGACGGAGCGCGGCGCGGACCAGCTCCTCGCGCTCGCGCTCGGCGGTGGCAAAGGCGCGCTCGGAAATCGAGGTCGCGGTCGATGAGGCGAAGGTGAAGGCCTCGGGGCGCGGATAGGGACGGCAGCCGTAACCGTTGAGCCGGGTCTCAGGATCGAGCTGGAGACGCATATCGCCGCCCGAAGCCAAGAGATGAGAGAGCGGCGCGAAGAGCTCCGAGAGCCGCGCGAACGCGATCGCGCTCACCGCCGCTCGCTCTCCAGCACGCGGGGGCGCGCCGCCGCCGGGCGCGGCAGCAGCTCCTGGCCGAGGCGGCGCACGGCATCGACTAGGATCGCCAGATCCTCGGTGGTGGTGCGATGGTTGACGAGGCAGACGCGGATCGCGGTCCGGCCGCGGATCCGCGTGGTGGACGGCGCGGCGATGCCGCGCAGCTGGAGCTCGGCGACGATCGAGGCATTGAGCGCGCCGAGCGCGCCCTCGTCGAGCGGCGCGCGATAGCGGAAGCAGACGATGTTGAGCGCGACCGGGGCCAATAGCTCCAGATCCTCGTTGGCGGCAACCGCGCGGCCCAGGAGCTGCGCCTGGCGACAATTGCGCTGGATCACCTCGCCGAGCCGCTCGATGCCGTAGGCCTTCAGCGTGAACCAGATCTTGAGGGCGCGGAACCCCCGCGACAGCTCGGGGCCGTAGTCGCAGAACCAGGGATCGCCGCCGGCAAGGCCGCGCTCGGCGCCGGCGAGGTAATCGCGGCGATGGGCGAAGGCGGCGCGGTGCTCGGCCGCGTCCTTGACGAGGACGCAGCCCGCGTCATAGGGCACTTGCAGCCATTTGTGAAAATCGAAGGCGACGCTGTCCGCGGCAGCGATGCCGCCCAGCGCCGCGCGGAACTCGGGCGTCAGCACGGCGAGCCCGCCGAAGGCGGCGTCGACATGGAGCCAGAGGCCCTCGCCGCGGCAGAGCGCCCCGAGCCCGTCGAGATCGTCGATGGCACCGGTGTTGACCGTGCCGGCCGAAGCGATGGCGATGATCGGATGAAAGCCGCGGGCGCGGTCGGCGGCGATCATCTCCGCCAGCATCGGCAGCGACAAGCGGAAATCGGCGTCCACCGGAACGAGGCGTAGCGTCTCGCGGCCGAAGCCCAAAAGCTCGAACGCCTTGGCGATGGCGCTGTGCGCCTCGCTCGAGGCATAGCCCACGAGCCGGCGAGGATTGGCGGCCAGTCCCAACGCCTGCACGTCGACATCGGTGAGCGCGTTGCGCGCCACGGCGAGCGCGATCACCGTCGCCATCGAGGTGCCGCTGGTGAGGATGCCGCTGCTCGTCGCGGGGAAGCCGAAGATCTCCTTGCACCAGGCCAGCACCTGGCGCTCGACATAAACCGCGACATGGTCGCGGCCGCCGACATTGCAATTCATGAATCCCGCCAGCATCTCGCCCATGGCGCCGGCGACCGTGCCGCTGCCATGCACCCAGCCGAAGAAGCGGGGATGAAGGTTGCCGGTGCCGTAGGGCAGGATGTTCTCGGCGAAGGTCGCGAGGAGCGCGTCGAGCGGCGTCGGCTGCCGCGGCAGCTTCTCGGTAAGACACTCTTTCACCGCGGGCGGCGTCTCGCGCCAAACCGGCGCCTCGGCGATCTCGCTCAGGTGGTCGATGGCGAGCTCGGCGGCGCGGCCGAAGCTCGCCTTCAGCGCCTCCCAATCGGCGGGATCGAGGCTGACGCGGTCGGGCGGGACGTTCCGGCTCATGGAGGAGAGGCGGCGGAAGGCC
The DNA here is from genome assembly GCA_035515835.1 of Allostellaceae bacterium. Taxonomy (GTDB): domain Bacteria; phylum Pseudomonadota; class Alphaproteobacteria; order ATCC43930; family CGMCC-115725; genus DAHUYF01. Next base: position 21,080 of record DATJAV010000223.1, on the reverse strand, counting down.
CGCTCTTCGCCTGCAGCAGCGCGCGGAAGGCGGCGAAGATCTTTTGCATCTGCGCCGGCTTGTAGGGAAAGATCTCGGGGCTATCCATGGCATGGACGATCATGGCGATGTCGCCCTCGAAGAGGAGGAGCCGGCCGTCCGGCGTCTCGGCGCAGTCGATGCCGAAATAGTCGAGCCCGACGCGCCCCGCGATCGCCTGCAGCGCCGCGCCGTGGCGGCGCGCGAAATCGGCGTCGAACTCGGCCATGAAGCGTGCCTCCTCGGCGCGTTTTGCCGCGCTCTCCTTCATGTTGGCGTTCAGATAGTAGATCATCCATTGATCGGCGACCGCCATGTGGCAGGCATAGGGACGGCCGGCGATGAAGACGATGCGGTATTTGCGGTAGAGCCCGTCGGCGCTCCGATATTCGATGAAGCGGGAGATGTAGAACTCGGCCTCGCCGCGCTGGGCGAGATATGAACCCAGCACATCGGCGTGCTCGATCCGCTGCAAGCCGCGGCCGGCATGCGAGCCAACCGGGCGCACGATCAGCGGAAAGGCGCCGTCGGGCAAGGTGTCAGCGATGTCGGCGACACCGGAGCTGAGCGCCGCGAGGCTGGCGCGTCCGGCGCGCAGGGTCATGGGAACGACGAGCCCCGGCACGCCGTCCAAGAGCGCGAAGAGCCGCTCGCGCGAGAGCTGGAGGATGCGCTCCGGGCGATTGACGACGGGACGCGGCCAGGCGAGCGTCAGGCGCTCGACCTCGGCGAGGATCGGGGCGTTCTCGTCTGACTCGCCGACCGCGACGATGGCAAGGTCGTGCTCGGGGAGGCTTTCGGGGAGCGGCAGGCCCGGCACCATGTAAAGCGTCCAGAGCGCTACATCGCTGCCGTCGAGCAGGAACTCGAGCGGCGTATTGGTGCCGATATCGCCGGGCGCGGCGAAAGCGAGGAGCCTGAGCGCCGGCGTCGCCGCGGCGCAAGGCGAGCGGTAGAGCCGGTTCATCGCCAGCGCCTCGGCCTGGCGCGCGAGACCGTCCTCGAGATTGCCGAAGAGCTGCTCGATGGTGGCGAGATCCATCAGCGCGGCGCTGTTGTCGCGTTCGTAAATGTATTTGCCGATGAGCTCGCGCCAGAGCGGCGTCAGGTCCTCGCCATCGAACATCCGCTTCGAAAGGCGAGCAATGCCGATCGGGGTTGGCTCTTGATCCTCGCCGCGCACCGCGCCGCTGCCTTCCATGGGGCTCTGCCGGTTTCCTCAGCCGACGCCCGGGCACCTCCGCCAAGCCGTCACCTCAGGGTTAGCGCAGGTTGGTTAAGAAGCCTTGAACCGGCGCCGACTCTCGTCCGCCAGACACAATCTGTGATTGCATCACGCCCGTGCCGACCACGCCTCCCGCAGGACGGGCCAAAGGAAAGCATCGCCACAAACGGCACCTCGATCCCCAGGAGTGGGGGCGTGCGAAACTTGGAGTGGTCGATTTCGTTCGTCGGTCGGTGCCCAACACCCACGCGCTTCTGCGCAGCCTCTCCGTCAGCCAGATCCTCGCGGTCGAGAACAGCATCACCGCAAGCGCCAGCCTGAGTTCGCTCGCCGCCTTCTCGCCCAATGTCGACGGCGTCCTCGTTCCGCTGCCGCCGATCGAGGCGCTGGTTCTCGGCGCTTACAACCACGTGCCGGTGATCGAAGGCACCAACCACGACGAAGGCCGCCTCTTCGTTGCGCTCGCTTTCGACCTCAATTCCGAGGCGGGACCGCTGACGGCGGCGGAATATCCCGCCGCCGTACAGTCGGTGGCGGCGACCTTGGTCACGGAAGCGGGCGGACTCCTCGGCGGCTCTAACGGCGCCTCCAGCGCCAATCAGGCCGAAGTGCAGCTTCTCACCAGCGAGATCCTGGCGGAATATCCGCTGAGCCACTTTCCTTCGCCCGGCGTCGCGCTGAGCGCCATCCTCGGCGACGCGCTCTTCAGCTGCACCGCCAACATTGCCGATGAGGTCTTCTCGTTGGAGGTGCCCACTTTCGGCTATGAGTTCAACGACGAGAACGCGCCGATGCTCTTCCTGCCGCCGGTGAGCTTTCCCTATGGCGCGACCCACACGGACGAGCTGCAATTCCTGTTCTCGTTCCCCGGCATCGCCTCGCGGCTCAACGGCAGCGAGGAGAAGTCGCCGCGACGATGAAGGCCTATTGGACGAATTTCGCCAAGAACGGCAGCCCCAATTTTTTTGGCGTGCCCAACTGGGCCGGTTTCACGGTGGTTGCCGACAATGTCCAGTCGCTGACGCCGCCGACGGCGGCAATCGAGCTCGGCTTCGCCGCCGAGCACAAATGCGATTTCTGGATCGGCATCCTTGGCGAAACCACGCTGGCGGGCGTGGCCAATGCGCTCACCGCCAAGGGCATTATGCACTGAGGCGAAGGATGAGGACGCGGGGATAGGGAGGATTGCATAGGCAATGTGCGTCCTTCGAGCTTGCGCCGAAGGCGCGTGTCGGAGGACGCACCACGCCTACGCAAGTTCTTATCTGAGCCGGCTGTCGCCCGCCTTTCGCGGCGCCAATCAGCGCAACGAACCGCTGCCTCGTCACGCAGAGACGACGACTTCCGACCGGAGATCCCGAGCCTCAACGCCGTGGGCGCCGTCCGCGCCGCTTGCCGCTGGAGGCGGCGGTCTTGGCTTTGCGCCGCCGCGCCGGCGAGGCGCTCGCTTTCTTCTTCTTCGCAGCTTTCCGCTTGAGCGAGACCGCGGCGGCGCGCCTGCCCGGCTTGGCCGCGGCTTGGCGCGGCGTTGCCTCCGCGGCGATGCGCTCGACATAGATCGCTCTGACCATGCTGGCCGCCGGAAGATCGTGAGCGCCACCCGCGGCGGTATCGGCCTGCGAAAGGTGCGACACGTAAGCGCTCGTCATGCTTCCTGCCAGAAGATCATGAGCGACACCGGCGCCGGTATCGGCCTGCGAGAGATGTGCCATATACGCGCTTCGAATGGCAGACTGCGACTCCGGCGGCGTCAGCGGTGCCGCGTCGGCCACATCGGGTTGCTCCTTGCGCTCGGCAGGTCCTGGTGTTTCCTCGGTCACCGGGTCGAGATTCGAAACGCTCCCTCCGGCCATCGCTACCTCCGTTTGCGTTTTCTGCGAATTTGACGCCGCACTTGCTTCGACCGCTCCCGCGGCCGGAACGGCGACGACCAGAGAAGACGGGCGACGACGCCCTGCTGTCAAGAGCATCAGCAGCAAAATGCCAATGCGACCGTCTGAAACAGCCCTGCACGAGGCGCCTCCAAAAACGGAGGTTGAATGTGCCGTCGCCGGGTTTGCGCTGCGCCGACGACTCGCGAGGCGCGGCCGATTTCAGACGAAATTTGCCCGGCTTAACCGTCCTTCAATGAGTTGGCCCGATATTTGCAGGATGACCCACTCCGGGCTATAAGCCTCCCCACTATGGCGCTTTCCCAGAGGCTCGATCTCCGCCAGTCGCAGGCGCTTGTCATGACGCCGCAGCTGCAACAGGCGATCAAGCTGCTGCAGCTCTCGAACCAGGAGCTTTCCGTCTTCATCGACACCGAGCTCGAGCAGAACCCGCTGCTGGAGCGCGACGAGACGGGCACCGAAGACGCCGGTGCGACCGAGACCACGGCAGATGCCGAGTCGGCCGAGCTCTGGCGCGAGACGGCGGGCGAGGAGGGCGACGGCAAGCTCGACATCGCCGGCGATCCCGCCGCCTGGGAAAGCCGCAAGACCCGCGCCGCACTGGGCGACGATTTGCCGGGGCTGGAGCAGACGCTGAGCCGGCCGATCACGCTGCGCGAGCATCTGCTGGCGCAGGTCTCGGTCGATCTCACCGATCCCGTCGACCGCCTCATCGGCGCGCAGCTCGTCGAGATGGTCGACGAGGCGGGGTACCTGCAGGGCTCGCTCGTCGAACTGGCCGAGCGGCTCGAGACCGAGCTCGCGCGCGTCGAGGCGACGCTGAAGCTGCTGCAGCGTTTCGATCCGCCGGGCATCTTCGCCCGCGATCTCGCCGAGTGCCTGGCCTTGCAACTCGCCGACCGCGACCGCCTCGACCCGGCGATGCGGGCGCTCCTGGCGCATCTGCCGTTGCTGGCGAGCCGCGACGCCCCGGCCTTGATGCGGATTTGCGGCGTCGACGCCGAGGACCTCTCGGACATGGTGGCGGAGCTGAAAGCGCTCAATCCCAAGCCCGGCCTGCTCTTCGACCAGGCACCGGCCGAGCCCGTCGTTCCCGACGTGCTGGTGCGGCCGCAGGCCGGCGGCTTTGCCGTCGAGCTCAACAGCGACACGCTGCCGCGCGTCCTCGTCAACAACCGCTACTACGCCGAGGTCTCGGGCGCGGCGCGGCGCAAGTCCGACAAGGACTATCTGAGCGAGCGCTATCAGCAGGCGAACTGGCTCGTGAAGGCGCTGCACCAGCGCGCCACCACCATCCTCAAGGTGGCGACCGAGATCGTCCGCCAGCAGGACGGCTTCTTTCGCCGCGGCGTGCAGTATCTGCGGCCGCTGGTGCTGCGCGACATCGCCGCGGCGATCGAGATGCATGAGAGCACGGTGAGCCGCGTCACCTCGAACAAGTACCTGGCGACGCCGCGCGGCATCTACGAGCTCAAATACTTCTTCACCGCTTCGATCGCGGCGGCGAGCGGCGGCGAGGCGCTCTCGGCCGAGGCCGTGCGCTTCCGCATCAAGGCGCTCATCGACAACGAGAACGGCAACGTGCTGTCGGACGATCGCATCGTCGAGATCCTGCTGAAGGAAGGGGTCGATATCGCCCGGCGCACGGTGGCGAAATACCGCGAGGCAATGCGCATCCCTTCCTCGGTGCAGCGGCGGCGCGAGCGCACACTGAGCCTCTAGCCCCTTTTCCCACACAGCGGCATGCGGCCGCCCTGTGCAAGACATAGGGCGGGTTGCCGCTACTTGACTTAGGCGCGTGGGCGGGTCCATAAGGTGCCCCCTTATGAGGGAGGGTCGGCCTGCGACAGGCGTTCTCCCGTGTAGGCAGACCCATCAAGAGCCCATGCAGGTCACGGTCACGGGCAAGCAGATCGATGTGGGCGACTCCCTGCGCGGCCATGTCGAAGCCGCGACGACAACGATCGTCGAAAAGTACTTTGGCAGAGCGATCGAGGCGCATGTTGTCTTCTCGCGCGAGCGGCACTTGTTCCTGTCGGTCATATCCGTGCATGCGGGGCGCGGGCTCATGGTGCAATGCCATGGCAGCTCGGCTGACGCCTATGCGGCTTTCGACGAGGCGGGGCAACGCTTGGAAAAGCAGCTCCGCCGCTATAAGCGCTGGCTGCGCAACCACCACAAGGCGAGAAACGACGAGGAGCCGGAGGCGGCGCCCGAGGCCACCGACTACGTGCTGGCGCAGGGCGATGAGGAGCCCGCTGGCGGCGACGGCGACGCCAAGGACCAGCCGCTGGTCATCGCCGAGATGCGCACCAGCATCCCGCAGCTCAGCGTCAGCGAGGCGGTGATGCGCTTGGATCTGGCCGATTTGCCGGCGCTCCTTTTTCGCAACAGCAAGCACGGCAATCTCAATCTCGTCTATCGCCGTCGTGACGGCAATGTCGGCTGGATCGATCCCGATCTCGCCGCCAAGAGCCGCCGAGCCACCGGAGACAAGGGCTCCTGAATGGAAATCACCGATATCCTGACGCCGGCCGGCGTCATCGCCAATCTGCGCGCCGGCAACAAGCGCCAAGCGCTGCAGGAGCTGGCCAAGCGCGCCGCCCAGCTCACGGGAAAGCCCGAGCGCGCCATCTTCGAGGTGCTGCTGGAGCGCGAGCGCCTCGGTACCACCGGCATCGGCCGCGGCACTGCCATACCGCATGGCCGGATGGCGGATCTGCAGCAGCTCTACGGCATGTTCGCGCGGCTCGAGAAGCCGATTGATTTCGAGGCGATCGACAACCAGCCCGTCGACATCATCTTCCTGCTGCTGACGCCGGCAACGGCGGGCGCCGACCACCTGAAGGCGCTGGCCCGCATCTCGCGGTTGCTGCGCGACAAGACCGTCTGCGACAAGCTCCGCGGCACCGATCGCGCCGACGCCCTCTACGCGCTCCTGACCGACCGGGCGGCGAGCCACGCGGCGTAAGAAGCCACCAGGTTGAGCTGTCAGCTCTCCGTCGAGCCGCTCCCCCAATATCTAGTGCCGAATCCCGAGTCGGGCCTGGGACGTTCTGCGATCGGACGCAAGGGAATGTGGAACGCGCCGGCGCCACGGCATCATGCGCGCCGCGGCATCAACATCTCGTGGCTTCGGGCGAGTCGGACCCCGGACGTTCCGCGAACCGATGCAAGGTCTTGGGCCCCGGGGCTCGGGCGCGCCCCGCGTCAAGCTGACAGCCGAAAGCCGATAGCCCTCAATGGACGCTGACCGGCTCCAGGTCGTGTTGGCGGACGGTGGCGTCGGCGAGCTCGCGGTTGGGGAGTGCCGCGAGCTGGGTCCCATCGGCGGCGTAGACGGCGAAGGCCGAGGCGCCGTTCACCGTGATGCGCTTGATATAGGCCAAATCCTGCATGCCGAGGAGCGCGAGGTCCTTGGGCGAGAGGTGGCGAAGCTTCTCGATCTCGTTCATGGCTCACTCCCTAGCACCCGCCTCGGCGGCCGCCTCTCCTCCTCGATTGCGGCCCCGGTCAGCGCCGTCACGCGCGATCCTTGCGCAGGCTTTCGACCGGTTGGCGCACCGGCTTCCCCGCGCCGGTGATCTCGACCAGGCGCACCTTGGGCTCGACGAGCGGGCGCACGAGGTCGATATGCAGAAGCCCACTATCGAGCGAGGCGCCGGCGACCTCGATGCCCTCGGCCAGCACGAAGGAGCGCTGGAATTGACGGGCGGCGATGCCGCGATGGAGAAAGACCCGCTCCTTCTCCTCGCGCTGCTTGCCGCGGACGACGAGCTGGTTGTCCTCGACCTGGACCTGGAGGTCGCCCATGGCGAAGCCGGCCACAGCGAGCGTGATACGGAGGCTGTTCTCGCCGGTCTGCTCGACATTGTAGGGCGGATAGCCGTCGGCCGCGGTCTTGGTCACGCGGTCGAGAGCGCGCTCGAAATGGTCGAAGCCCAGGAGCAAGGGCGAGTTGAACAATGAGAGACGCGACATCGGACCTCCTCCGTCGAGCGAGTCCAGCGGGCCCCGGGCGGGCACCCTTAACCAAGCCGGCGATCCCGATGGCATCGCCCGAGGGCTATGTGGGGTCTGGCGGAAGCCTCATCAAGAGAGCGCCGTGAGGCGGTCCGGAAAGCCGGAAAACCGCGGTCCATCGCGCGATCTTGAGCGCATGGCCGTTGACGAGCGAATCCGGGCGCTCTTATGCTCCGAACGCTGGGGAGAGCCATTTCGCACTTTGCCTGGGGCAAAGTCACCCCGCTTGCAGGAGGGAAAGCATGATAAGGAGATTGGCAGGCTTCGCCGCCGTCCTAGCGTTGAGCATCGCGCTCGCCACGTCGGCCGGCGCCAAAGTCGGCAAGCTGGTGGTGACCAGCCCCGACATCAAGCCCGGCGGCAAGATCAGCGACGAACAAGTTTACAAAGGCTTCGGCTGCAGCGGCGGCGACGTCTCGCCGGCGCTCTCGTGGAAGGGCGCGCCGGCCGGCACCAAGAGCTTCGCGATCATGGTCTTCGATCCCGACGCCCCCACCGGGAGCGGCTTCTGGCATTGGGTCGTGTTCAACATTCCGCCCACCACGACCAGTCTCCCCAAGGGCGCGGGCGATCCCAAGGGCAGCGGCATGCCGGCCGCCGCGGTGCAAAGCCGCACCGATTTCGGCAGCCCCGGCTATGGCGGCCCCTGCCCGCCCCCGGGCAAGCCGCATCATTATCGGTTCATGGTCTTTGCCGTCGACATCGCCAAGATCGACGCGACGCCTGACACCTCGGCGGCGGTGATCGGGTTCAACTTGCATTTCCACACGCTCGCTAAAGGCACGCTCGTCGGCCTTTACGGACGGTCGAAGTAAGCGACGCGGCAGCTCAGAGATAGAAAAAGGGCTCGGAGGTCATTCCTCCGAGCCCTGATCTGGTGGAGCCAGGGGGATTCGAACCCCCGACCTCCGCAATGCCATTGCGGCGCTCTCCCAACTGAGCTATGACCCCCGAGACTCGCAACCGCAGTCTAGCCTCGCCGCGGGAGCGGGAAAATAGCTTCGGCAGCGCTCCGACGCAAGCAACGCATTGCTTGAACGCTACCCCTGCACTTCTTGGATCGCCCGCCACACGCGCTCGGGCGTCGCCGGCATGTCGATGTGGCGGATGCCGTAGACCGAGAGCGCATCCACCACCGCGTTCATCACCGAGGGCAGCGAGCCGGCGCAGCCGGCTTCGCCGCAGCCCTTGACGCCGAGCACATTGGTCTTGGCCGGCACCGGGTGGCTCTGGAAAGCGAACATCGGCGCGTCCTTCGCGCGCGGCATGGCGTAGTCCATATAGGAGCCGGTGAGCATCTGGCCCTCGCCGTCATAGACCGTGCGCTCCATCAGCGCCTGGCCGATGCCCTGGACGATGCCGCCATGCGCCTGGCCTTCGGCCAAGAGCGGATTGAGCAAGGTGCCGAAGTCGTTCACCATGGCGTAGCGCACGACGGCGATGCGACCGGTCTCGGGATCGATCTCGACCTCTGCGACGTGGCAGCCATTGGGAAAGGCCGAGGGCGGCGAGTTGGTGGCGAGCGTCACGTCGAGCGTCTGCGGCAACTCCGGTGGAAGCTTGAGGCCCTTCAGCTTCTGCGCCAGCTCCAAGAGGCCGATGCCGCGGTCGGTGCCGGCGATGGCGAAGCGGCCGGCAGCGAATTCGATATCGGCCGCGTCCGCCTCGAGCACGAAGCCCGCGAGCTCCTTGCCGCGCTTGATCACCTCCTGGCTCGCCTCGACCAGCGCCTGGCCGCTCGCCATTGCCGAGCGCGAGCCGCCGGTGCCGCCGCCCACGACGAGCTGGTCGCTGTCGCCCTGGATGAGCCGCAAGCGCTCGAAAGGAATCCCGAGCCGGGCGACGATCACTTGCGCCAAAGGCGACCAATGGCCTTGGCCATAGTCGAGCGTACCGGTGATCATCGTCACCGTGCCGTCGCTCTCGAAGCGGAGGCCGCCCATTTCCTTGCCAGGAGGCGCCGTCACCTCGAGATAGCTGCCGATACCGCGCCCGCGCAGCAGGCCCTTGGCGCGGCTTTCCAATTTGCGCCTCTCGAAGCCCTGCCAGTCGGCAAGGGCGAGAGCCTTCTCGAGTACCGTCTTGAACTCGCCGCTGTCGTAGAGCATCGCCGAGGGCGCCTTGTAGGGCATCGCCTCGGGCGTCACGTAGTTCTTGCGGCGAAGCGCCAGGGGATCGACGCCGAGCTCGGCCGCCGCGGTGTCGATGAGCCGCTCCATATAGTAATTGCCCTCGGGCCGTCCGGCGCCGCGATAGGCGCCGGTGGGCGTGGTGTTGGTGAGGATGCCCTTGCTGTTCACCTCGACGAGCGGCGTCTTGTAGACGCTGACGACATTCTTCACGGCGTTGATGGTGAAGGGTAGCACCGCCACCGAGAACGCGCCGGCATTGCCGAATCCCCGAAGCCGAACGGCGAGGAAATTATGCTCGGCATCGAGCGCGAGCTCGGCCGTCATGCGATGGTCGCGGCCGTGATGGTCGGAGAGGAAGCTCTCGGAGCGCTCATCCGTCCAGCGCACCGGGCGGCGCAGCGCGCGCGCCGCATGCAAGAGGCAGACATACTCCGGGAAAACGGAGGCCTTCATGCCGAAGGAGCCGCCGACGTTGCCAGTCAGCACATGCACCTTCTCCACGCCGACGCCGAGCACATCCTTCAGCGCGTTGCGCATGCCGAAGACGCCCTGGCAGCCGAGATGGAGCGTGAAGCGCTCCGTCTTGGCATCGTATTCGGCAAGCGCGGAGCGCGGCTCCAGCGCGTTGACGACGATGCGGTTGCTGGGAATCGTGAGCCGCGTCACATGCGCGGCACGCGCGAAAGCGGCATCGACCGCGGCGGTGTCACCATAGTGATAATCGGTCGCGACATTGCCGGGCACTTCGGCGTGCAGAAGCGGCGCGTCGGGAGCGGCGGCGGCCTCGGGGGTCGTCACCGCCGGCAGCGCCTCGATATCGAGAGCAACGGCCTCGGCCGCGTCCTTCGCTTGCGCCGCCGTCTCGGCGACGACGAAAGCGAGCGCCTCGCCGACGAAGCGGGCGCGCTCGGGCGGCAGCGCCGGCCGCGGCGGCGCCCGCATCGGCGAGCCGTCCTTCATTGGGACGACGATGCCCGGCTTGAGCGGACCATAACCCTTGAGGTCGGCGGCGCTGTAGACGCCGAGCACGCCGGGAAGCGCGCGCGCCGCTTCGGTCTCGATGCCGCGGATGATGCCGTGGGCAATGCGGCTCCTTACCATCGCCGCATGAACTTCGCCGTTTTTCCGGATGTCGTCGGTGTAGCGCCCGGCGCCGCGCAGAAGCTTCGGATCCTCCTGGCGCGTCACGGGCTGGCCGATGCCGAATTTCACCAGCGCCAAATCGGTGCTGTCCATCCCTCGCTCCCTTGCTGATCGGCCGCTAAAGTAGGCGACGATCCCGCGAGCGGCAACCGATGACGCCGCTGCGCGTCTCCAGGGAGCGATGATTGTCCGAGCGTCTCAACGGCCTGCGACCCATCGTCGAGCGCATGCCCTTTTCGAAGATCGGCCAGGTGGCGATGGCGGGGCTCGGCGACCCCGACGTCATCCCGCTCTGGTTCGGCGAGGGCGACATGGCGACGCCGGGCTTCATCGCCGATGCCGTGGCGGCGGCGCTGGCCGCCGGCCATACCTTCTATACCTTCAAGCGCGGCATTCCCGAGCTGCGCCAGGCGATCGCCCGCTATTTGAGCGCGCTCTACGCGACCCCCGTGAACGCCCTGCGCGTCATCGTCACCTCCTCGGGGATGAGCGGCATCATGTTCATGTGCCAGGCCTTGGTCGAGCCCGGCGACAACGTCGTCATCCTCTCGCCGGTCTGGCCCAACATCAACGATGCCGTCACGGTGATGGGCGGCGAGGCGCGGGCCGTGGCGCTCGACGCCGCCGACGACGGCAGCTTTCGCCTCGATCTGGCGCGGCTGATGGATGCCTGCGATGCGCGTACCCGCGCCATCTTCGTCAACTCGCCCGGCAATCCCACCGGCTTCATCATGAGCCACGAGGAGCAGAAAGCGCTCCTCGCTTTCGCGCGGCGGCGGGGATTGTGGCTCATCGCCGATGAGGTCTATAGCCGGATCGTCTACGACGGCGCGCTTGTGGCGCCATCTTTCCTGACGCTTGCCGAGCCCGAGGATCGCCTGGTGGTGATCAACAGCTTCTCCAAGGCCTGGGCGATGACGGGCTGGCGGCTCGGTTGGCTGGTCGCGCCCAAGCCCATCCAGGACGTCGCCGACAAGATCGTCGAGTTCAACACCTCCGGCGCGCCGACTTTCCTGCAGCACGCCGCGGTGACGGCGATCGAGCAAGGCGAGGGTTTCGTCGCCGAGATGGTCCAGCGCTGCCGCATCGGCCGCGACCTGCTGGTGCCGGGCTTGCGCCGCTTCCCCCGCATCCGCGTCGCGCTGCCGAAGGGCGCCTTCTATGCCTTTGCACGCATCGAGGGCGTCAGGGACAGCCTCGCTTTCGCCAAGGAGATCCTGGCGCGGACCAAGGTCGGCGTGGCGCCGGGCGCGGCCTTCGGCCTCGGCGGCGAGGGGCATCTGCGCCTCTGCTTCGCCAGCGCGCCGGCGCGGCTCGAGGCGGCGCTGGAGCGGCTGGCGCCGCTGCTGCGGTAGAGCAGTACAAAGACTCGCCGCGGAGGCACGGAGCTCACGGAGTTTTTTGGCGCGAAGCGTCCGTCGGTCCTGTTCTCCGTGGGCTCGGCGCCTCAGTGGTGAATCTTCTCCTCGCGCCGGGGTAAGCGTCTGATTTCCTTATTTTAACCTTTGTCGGTGGATAATTGGATTGTCGGCATCTCGCCGACGGGGGCGCCGTTTTGGAGGCGGCACGACCCATGCCCGATTCCACCCCCGAACGTGCGGGCCACGTAGCGCAGCGGCGGCCGATGAAGCCCGGCGTCAAGCATATCAGCCTCGCGCTGCAGGGCGGCGGCTCGCATGGCGCCTTCACCTGGGGCGTCATGCATCGCCTCATCAGCGAGCCTCGCATCTATATCGACGGCCTCAGCGGCACCAGCGCCGGCGCGATGAACGCCACCGTCTTTGCCGGTGGCTTCATCGCCGGCCAGCGCCAGGGCGCGATCGACGCGCTCGAGCGCTTCTGGGGACGGATCGGCGAGCTTTGCGGCCTGCCGCGGAGCTTCATCGGCGCCATCCCCGGCTTCGGCACCGGCTGGCAGGTCGATGCCGATCCGACCTACGTGGCGTTCGACCTGATGTCGCGCATCTGGTCGCCGAGCCAGCTCAATCCCTTCAACATGAACCCGCTGCGCAAGGTGCTCGCCGAGACCGTCGATTTCGCGGCGCTGCGCCGGCGGCCGGAGGTGAAGCTCTTCGTCACCGCCTCCAATGTGCGGACTTGCAAGTCGCGCGTCTTCCGCACCCCTGAGCTCAGCGTCGAGACGCTGCTGGCATCCGCCTGTCTGCCGCTGCTCTTCAAAGCGGTCGAGATCGAAGGCGAGCATTATTGGGACGGGGGCTATCTCGGCAACCCGGCGATCCATCCGCTGATCCACGAATGCGCCAGCAGCGACGTGGTGATCGTGCAGATCAATCCGCTCTATCGCCCCGACGTGCCGGTGACGATGCGCGACATCTTGAACCGCATCAACGAAATGACCTTCAACGCAAGCCTTGTGCGCGAGATGCACGGCATCGCCACCGTCTCGAGTCTGATCGAGAGCGGCGCCCTCGAGGACGAGCGCTATACCACGGTGCGCTTCCATCAAATCTCGGCCGAGGCCGAGCTTGCGAAGCTGGGCGCGCTCAGCAAGCTCAATACTGAGCGCGCCTTCCTGCAGCATCTGCACGATCTCGGCTATGCGACCGCCGAGCGCTGGATCGCCGAGAATTTCGACCGCTTGGGCTGGGAGAGCACGCTCGACGTGCGGGAGAGGTTCGTCTAGGGCCTGACGCGCTTTGCCTGCTACGCCTGCGCGGTCGACTTCACCGAGGGGCGCTCGGCGTAGCGCGCGACGATCGCCTCCAGGATCGCTCGTCCCCGCCATTCGAAGCTGCGGTGGATGTCGATGTTGCCCAGCGCAGCGATCAGGTTCACGTCCATGATCGAGAAGAGGCCCGGCGCGAAGCCATCGCCGGTCCCGTTCTTCTCGAGCCAGTCGAGGCAGAGGTCGATGCGGTCGCGCTGGCGCCACAGGTAGCTGTTTTGCTCGCGCTCGATCCCGCTCATCTTCATCTGGCGCAGATTCATGATGCTGTCGGTCATGGTCTCGATGGTGGCGAGGACCTTCCCGTCTTCCCAGCGCCGTTGCGGGCGGGTCATCGTCGCCGCGAGCGGGGGATCGGCCGCGGCGGCCGGAGTGTCGGGGTGGGTCGCCAAGAGATACTCGACGATCAGGTTCGAGCCCCAGAGATGCACATAGTCATCGACATAGACAGGCAGAAGAAGGCAGGGATTGATCTGCGGCAGATCGGCGAATTCCCGGGCGTAGCGATGCTTTCGGCTCTCGTGTCGAAGCCCCTTCTCGGCGAGCACGATCAGGACGCGGCGGGCATAGGGCGAGTGGTCGCTGTGGTAGAGCCGTCTCACGATGTCCTCCGTTCCGGGAGGCGATCCCGACCCTGGTACAAGGAGCCCCACGGGATCACATGCCGATCGGACGGCAATCGTATCGTCGTGCGCTTCATGAGCCGCGGCGCCTCACCGACAGCATCGCGCCGGTGCAGCATGTAGCCGTTGTCCCACATCACCACGTCACCCGGCCTCCAGTCGTGGCGATAGACGAATTCATCGCGCGTCGCGTGAGCCGAGAGGGCGTCGAGCAAGGCACGCGCCTCCGCATCCCGCCATCCGACGATGCCGGACGTCGTCAACGGATCGAGGTAGAGAGATCTCTCGCCCGAGAGCGGATCGGCGTAGACGAGCCGATGCGTGACCCGGGGAAAGCGCTGGCGAAGCTCGTCGCGGTCGGGCTGCTCGCCCGAGTAGCTGGCGGCCTGGCGCCTATAGTCGTAGAGGGCGAGACAATCGGCGATTCGCCGTTTCTCCGCATCGCCGAGCGCGGCATAGGCAAGACGCATATTGGCGAAGTAGGTGGCGGCACCCGTCTCCGGCACCTCGACGGCGTAGAGGATCGCTCCCGTCGCAGGCTCGGTCTGGTACGATTGGTCCGAATGCCAGGCGATTTCGCCCGCGCCTAGACCGCCGATTTCGACGCCGCCGAAACTTCGGAGATTGCTCAGCAGCAGCACCTTGGCATTGGACCGCGAGTTCCAGTCGGCCCGGGGGGCTCCTCGAGGTCGCCGAAGCGGGCGCTGAAGCGCATCAGCTCCTCCTCCCACAGGGATTGTCGTCGGAAGACCAGCACGCGTGCTCGCGCCATTGCCGGCGGAGTTCCTCGATCTCCGCCTCGGGAAATGATTGCCAAAGCGCTATTCCTTCGACCTCCAGCGCAAACCGGTTGCCCATTGGGCGCAAACGGCCCGGCATGACGCACCTCCTCCCGCCACCATCGGCAGCCGAGATCCTAGCCCGCCTTGACTTATGCAAAAAATGAATTTACGACATCATACTTATCGAAAAAATGAGCTAATCGGATGCTGGAGCTCGACGGACTGAAGGCGTTTCGCGCGGTCTGCGAGACGGGCGGCTTCACCCGCGCCGCCGAGGTGCTGAACCTGACGCAGTCGACGATCAGCCATCAGATCCGGCGCTTGGAGGAGCGGGTCGGCCGACGGCTGTTGGAGCGAACGACGCGAACCGTTCGCCCCAGCGTCGAGGGCGAAGCGCTATTGGCCGACGCGCGGCGAATTCTCGATCAGGTGGCGGAAATCGAGGCGCGCTTTGCGTCCGATGCCGTAAAAGGCGAGGTCCGTCTGGGAGCGCCGGAAGAGATGGCCGGCCGCGCGCTCCCCGGCGCCATCACGCGCTTCCGATCGCGCCGGCCGCAGGTGCGCGTCGCGGTCACCGTGGGCCTCGCGCGGAACCTCCGGCGATCCGTCGCGGCCGGTGATTTGGACCTCGCCGTCCTGAAGGAGGCGCCGGCGCGCCAGGGCGCGCTGTCCGTCGAACCGCTGGTGTGGGCCGGCGCCGAGCGGCTGCTTCGCCAATCGATCCTCCCCGTTGCCTTCTTTCCCGAGCCTTGCGAGTTTCGCAATCAGGCCCTCAGGCTCCTCGAAAAGGCGGGCACGCGCCACGAGACGGTCATGACCTGCAACAGCTCGCAAAGTCTTCGCGCGCTGGCGCGGGAAGGACTTGCCGTGATTGTCCTGCCGCGCTCCGAGTGTCCTCCAGAGCTCAGGTTGAAGCGCGCCGCGCCCGCGCTGCCAAAGCTGCCCAACATGGGCTATCGGCTGCAGGTCTCCGGGCGCGCCGATCAAGTGGTCCACGAGCTGCGCGATTTGCTGACGAACTATCTCTAGTTCGTGCGGCACCGGCCGCGACTAGCCCTGCGTCGCCGGCCTCGCTCACGCGAATTTTCCCCGAAAATCGGGGGTTACGCGGGTCGCCGCCAACCAAGCGTTAACCATTGTCAATTAATATTAGGCGGTTTCCGGGAGGCGTGCGATGGCGTCGCGGCTCAGATTGTCGCCGTTGATGATCTATCCGTGGCTCGACTGGTTCATCCCGCCGGCGCTTCGCGCCGAGCGCGAGATGCACCAGCGCGCGCGCATGTTCCTCATTTCGCATTTCTTCGGGCCGTTCCTCGGCCACACCATCACCGTCTATCTCCTCTGGCTCGATCCTCATCCCGGCTATGGGCTCTGGGTGCTCGCCGGCGCCATCACCGCCTATTGGGCCTTCCCCTATGCGCTGAAGCGCACCGGCGCCTACACCCCTCTGGCGCTGATCTCGGTGGCGAACCTCGTCTTCGTCGTGCTGTGGGGCTGCTTCCACTACGGCGGCGTCAGCTCGCCCTTCGTCTCCTGGTTGCTGGTCGTGCCGCTTCTCGGCTTCTTCTATCTGGGCCCGGCGCTGCTGCCGCGGCTCCTGGTGCTTGGCATGATCGTCGGCGGCGTCAGCATCTTCTATGCCTTCTACGCCGCGGGCCACGCCTTCCCCGAGCATGTGCCGCTGCACGCGCTCACCGGCATCGGCATCGTCTCGACGATCTGCGCCGCCATCTACGTGTCGGTGATGGCGCTCTATTACGCCAACATCGTCGCCAACCAATCCGAGCTCGAGCACGAGGTGCAGGATCACCGCAGCACGGCGATCAAACTGCGCGAAGCCAAGGAAGAGGCCGAGAACGCCAATCTCGCCAAGTCCGAGTTCCTCGCCAAGATGAGCCACGAGCTGCGCACGCCCTTGAACGCCGTCATCGGCTACAGCGAGATGCTGCTTGAGGACGCGGAGCAGGACGGCGGCGAGCCGCAGACCATCCAGGACTTGCAGAAGATCAACATCGCCGGCAAGCATCTGTTGTCGCTGGTGACGGACGTGCTCGATCTTTCCAAGATCGAGGCGGGCAAGATGGAGCTTTTCACCGAGCGCATCGACTTGAACGCCCTCATCGACGAGCTGGTGGCGACGGCGCGGCCGCTTTGCGCGCGCAACGGCAACGAGCTCATCGTCGATCGCGCGCAAACGCTGGGCGAAGTCGAGGGCGACGCCACCAAGATGCGCCAGGTGGTGCTCAACCTCCTCAGCAATGCCGCGAAGTTCACCAAGGACGGCCGCGTCGTCTTGAGCATCGCGCGCGAGCCGGCGCGGAGCGGTGACCGGATCCGCTTTGCCGTGCGCGACACCGGCATCGGCATCAGCCGCGAAAACCTGCGCAAGCTCTTCCAGAATTTCAGCCAGGCCGAGGCCTGGACGTCATCGAAATACGGCGGCACGGGCCTTGGTCTGGCGTTGACGCAGAAGCTCTGCCGCCTGATGGGCGGCGAGGTCTCGGTGGAAAGCGAGCTCGGCCACGGCTCCTGCTTCACCATCCGCCTGCCGGCGTCGCTTGCCGCCGCCGCGCAGCGCCGCGGCGACGTCGATTGGGCCGCCGAGCCGCCGCCGGCGGAGCCGGTCGGCCGCCACGACACGGTTCTCGTCGTCGACGACGACCCGGCGGTGCTCGACCTGATGCAGCGGATTTTGGTGAAAGAGGGCTTCCGTCCGGTGCTGGCGGACGATCCGAAGAAGGCCCTTGTCGTCGCCCGGGCGCTCCGTCCCTCGGTCATCATCCTCGACGTCCTCATGCCGGGCATGAACGGATGGGAGGTGCTGCGCACCCTCAAGGCCGACGCCGAGCTCGAGGCGGTGCCGGTGGTGATGCTGACCATCGTCGACGACCGCCGCACCGGTCTCGCGCTGGGCGCCGTCGAGCACCTGGTGAAACCGGTCGATCGCGACGTCTTGATGCGCGTCCTCGACCGCGTCTGTCCCTGCAGCGTCCTCGACCAGCTGCCGGATCCCGCAATCGCGAAGCCGATGGTGGCCAATGCCTAAGATTCTGCTCGTCGAAGACAACGAGATGAACCGCGACATGCTGGGACGCCGCTTGAAGCGCCATGGCTTCGAGCTCTGCTTTGCCGTCGACGCGCCCTCCGGCATCTCGATGGCGAGCGACGAGCTGCCGGACGTCATTCTCATGGACATCGCCTTGGGCGAGATGGACGGCTGGGAGGCGACGCGGCGCATCAAGTCCAATCCCGCGACCGCGGACATCCCCATCATCGCGCTCACCGCGCACGCGCTGGCGAGCGACCGCGACAAGAGCGTCGAGGTCGGCTGCGCCGATTTCGACACCAAGCCGGTGGACTTGCCTCGGCTTCTGCACAAGATCAACGCGTGTCTGGCAGGGTAGCGGTCAGCTGAACGCTGACAGCTTCTATTCTCCCTGCCGCAACCGGTTCAGCAGCTCCTTCAGCGCGGCGATGTTGACGGGCTTCTGCAAATCGTCGACGACCTTGAGGCCACGCGTCTCGGCGAGCCGGCTCGCGGCCTTGCGGAACCAGCCGTCCTGGCCGCTGATAATGACGAGGAGCCCGTTGTAGCCCGCCGCCTCCAACACGGCGAGGAGGTCGATGCCATCGGCCTCCGGCATGCAGAGATCGAGCGTCAGTATTTCGGGCTTCCAGCTCGTCACCAGCGCGCCCACGCGCATAGGATCCGACGTGGCCTGCGCCTCGTAGCCGCATTTGGCGGCAACGCGTGCCACGAGATCGGCGGAATCGACGCTGTCGTCGACCGCGAGCAAACGCGCCTTGGTGCCGCCTTCGGGCATCGCCTCAGCCTCCCAAGGCGACGGCCAGCGCCGGATTGCGTGGCGAAGCGCCGGTGCGGTAGGGCCGGTAGACCTCCTGCGCCGCATCCAAGGCGTGACGCAAACGCGCCACGACCTGCTCGATGCTGTCGCGATCGTGCTTCGCCATGACCTGGAAGCGGAACCGGGCGCTGCCCTTGGCGACCGCCGGATATTCGACGAGATTGGCGACGACCCCCAGGCCGGGCAGGCGCGAGGCGAGGAGGCGAGCCAAGCCCTCCTCGCGGATCATGACGGGGACGATGGCCGAGGGCTCGCCATTGACCTCGAAGCCCGCCTGCTCGAGCCGGCGGCGCAGATCGACGATGTTGCCCATGAGCTCGGCGCGGAGCGCGCGTCCCTCGCCGGAGCGAACAATCTCCAGCGCCTTCAGCGCGACCGCCGCCTGCACCGGCGACAGCGCATTCGAGAAGGTCTGCGGCGCGCTGTAGTATTTGAGGTACTCGCGCACCGCCGGCGTGTTGCAGCAGACGAAGCCGCCATTCGTAGCGAAGGTCTTCGAGAAGCTGCCCATGACGATATCGACTTGGCCGGTCATCTGCTGCAGGCCGATATGGCCGCGTCCGTCCTCGCCGAGATTGCCGAGGTCGTGGGCGCAGTCGACGAGCAGCGTCGCCTTGAACTCGCGGGCGAGCTGCTGCATCGCGGCGATGTCCGGCGTGTCGCTGTCCATCGAGAAGAGGCTCTCGGTCACCACCAGGATGGCGTTCTCGGTGTCGCGCTTGCGGATGCGTGCCAGATGGCGGCGCGCCGAGGCGACGTTCAGATGGCCGTGGAGATGGACGTTGCGGGTTGCCGCGAGAGCGCCCTCGTGCAGGCAGGAATGGGCGAGCCCGTCTATGACCACGTGGTCGTGGCTCCGCACCAACGCCTTGATGACGCCAAAGCCTGCCGCCCAGCCCGTCGGATAGAGCACGGTCTCGGCCATGCCCATGAAATCGGCGATGGCGCGCTCGAGCGCGAGCGAGTAGCGCGTGTTGCCGATGAAGGCCGCGGATCCGGCGCTGTGCACGCCGCAAGCGTCGATCGCCGCCTTGGCGGCATCCTTGATGGCGGGATGCGAGGCGAGGCTCAGATAGTCCTGCGAGCCGAAATTGATGCCGGCGATGCGCTCGCCCGTGTCCTCGAGCGCGCCGCAGACGGCGGCGGGGGCCTCTGCGGTCGCCCGCGAATAGGGCCAGAGGTGATGGCGGCGGCGCAGATCCTGCCAGCGGAAGAAGGGCTCGACGCGGCCCAAGAGATCGGCGCCGTTGAGGTCGCGATAGTCGCGCAGGCTGCCGCTCAACGCTTCCGGCGGCGTCATGGTGTCGCGCTCCTGCGGCATTGAAGCTCTTCCTCCTTGCTGAGTTTCATCACCTCCGCGCGATGTCCCGGCGAAGTGTGCTGGCGTCTGTTAACAAACGATCCGTTGAACCGTCATGTTGATTGTTAAGGATTATCCGCAAAAACCGTGAATAAGAGGTAAAGACATCTCAAAATACCCAAGAAATCCTTGGTTGCCGATTGGCGAATATTACTTTCTGAGGGTCTGCGCCATTAAGAATTGCGAGAGTAATCTGATCACTGGCGTTAACCAGATCTTGCTCCATCGGGTGATGCTCGCGAGGGGCGCCGGTTAGGCGCGTGATCGTGCAGCAATGCCGGCGAGCTTCGCCAAAATTTAACGCTGGCCTGCGTTTAATCACGGCGAAGCACACGCGGGTTGTGGGGGGCGTTTCGAGACGCCCGAAGGGGTTGGCGTGGAGATGAACGGTCAAGCAGGCCTCGAGGGCAAGACGGTGATGATCGTCGACGATGATCAGACCATGCGCACGCTCATCCGGCGCATGCTGGCGCGCATGAAGATCACCAGCCTGCTCGAAGCTGAGGGCGGCGCCAAGGCGCTGCAGCAGCTGGCGGTCGCGCCCGGCGCCTGCGATCTCGTGATATGCGATTGGAACATGCCGGGCATGTCGGGCATCGAGCTGTTCGACAAGGTCAATTCACTGCGGCCGGGCATGCCGTTCCTGATGCTGACCGGGCGCGCCGACGCCAATTCGGTGATCGCCGCGAAGAAGGCGGGCGTTCCCGCCTATATCGTGAAGCCGATCTCGCCCGACGAGCTCAAGAACAAGGTGTCGTTCCTGCTGTCGCGGCCAGCGGTCAGCTAAGTCTTCAGTTCTCGGTATTTAGACGACCGGACGACTAACCCTCACGCCGCTCGCGACGCAGCCGACGCAAGCGCCGCCGGCACCCGGATGGTGAAGCAAGAGCCGTGGCCGAGCTCGCTCTCGACCGTGATCTCGCCGCCCATCATGCGGCAGAGCTTTTGGCTGAGCGCGAGGCCGAGGCCGGTGCCGCCATAGCGGCTCGAGGTCGAAGCCTCGGCCTGGTTGAAGTTCTGGAAGAGCTTTGGCAGGTTCTCGCGGCCAATGCCGATGCCGGTATCGCGAACGGCGATGCTGATCCAATCGCCGCCGGCGCTGGTCTCGCGCGCGGCGCGCAGCACGACACGCCCCTGTTTCGTGAACTTCGCGGCGTTGCTCAAGAGATTGAGCACGGCCTGGCGCAGCTTCGTCGCATCGCCGATGACGACGCCGAGACCGCTGCCGCGCTCGACCAGGAGCTCGTTGCCGTTCTCCATGACGAGGGCACGGCAGGTCGCCACGACGTCGTCGACGAAGTTGTCGAGATCGAAGGCCTGCGCCGCGAGC
>DATJAV010000222.1:0-15808 GCA_035515835.1 Allostellaceae bacterium | reverse complement strand
CATGCGCGCCTTCTCCTTCGCCTTCGGCCCGGACAGCTTCACGGCGCATTGGGACGGCGCACTCCATGCCGGTCTCGATGTCGAGATCCTCGAAGACGAGCGCCTGGCCTTCGACCTCGACCGCGCCGAGCATTACCAGTGGTGGCTGCAGAACGCGGGTTAGGTCACGCGCGCTGCAGATCGATCAGGAGATGCAGCTAACCGAACCGCTTCCGCAACCGCGGCAGCATCTCTTCGGCATAGAGGCGCAGAAAGCGCTCCTGGTCGGCGCCGGGCGCGTGGAAGACGAGGTGGCGGAATCCAAGGTCGACATAAGGCCTGATCTTCTCCACATGCTCCTCGGGATCGGTGGAGACGATCCAGCGGCTCGCGGCGCGTTCGACCGGCAATGCCGCGGCGAGACGCTCCATTTCCAGCGGATCGGTGACGCCGGTCTTTTCCTCGGTGGAGAGCGCCAGCGCCGCCCAGTGGCGCGTGTCTTCCATGCATTGCCCGAGATCGTGACCGTAGGACACTTTGACCTCGATCATACGATCGATGCCGCCTTCCGCGCGACCCGAGGTCTTGAGCCCGGCGGCGACGGCCGGCAGCAGGCTGTCGCGATAGAGCTCCCAACCTTTGCCGCTGGTGCAGATGAAGCCCTCGGCGAGCTCGCCGGCGAGCGTCGCCGCGGCGGGACCGGAGGCCGCCACATAGATCGGCACGGGCCGGCTCGGCCGGTCGTAGATCGTAGCCTTCTCGGTGCGATAGAACGTGCCCTCGAAGCTGACGCGCTCCTCCGTCCAGAGCCGGCGCATCAGCAGGATGCTCTCGCGGAGCCGCCCTTGGCGCTCCTTGAAGCCTGGCCATTTGAGGCCGATGGCGGGCACCTCGTTGAGCGATTCACCGGTGCCGACGCCAAGGATCACGCGCTCGGGAAAGAGCACGCCCAAGGTCGCTACAGCTTGCGCGACGATGGCCGGATGATAGCGGAAGGTCGGCGTCGCGACGCTGGTGCCGATGGCGATGCGCTGGGTGCGCGCGCCCAACGCGCCGAGCCAGGCGAAGGAATAGGGCGCGTGCCCGTCGTGATGCTTCCAGGGCTGGAAATGATCGCTGACGAAGACGGAATCGAAGCCCAGCGTCTCAGCGAGGCAGGAGAAGCTCAGCAGCTCGTTGGGCCCGAACTGCTCCGCCGACGCCTTGTAACCGAGCTTGATCATGGCATGCTCCTCCTCATCGCTAACCTCCACGATAGCGCGCGGTCGTCAAGCGGCTCCTGGGGTCGAAAGGCATCAGCGGGTCGCCTTCACCGCGAAAAAGGGGACTGTTTCCCACTGAAACCCCGTGAATCCCCGCGAATCCCCATGAATCCCCACGAACACCCGGCATTGCCGCCGACCGCGAATTCTGCGACGCTGATCGCCCGCCCTGCCGGAGGAACGGCCGATGAAGCTCGGCGTCGCATTGCCTTTGACCGATATCGGCGGCGATCCCGCCGTGGTGCGTGACTTCGCCCAGGCCGCGGAAACCCTGGGCTATGACTTCCTTGCCGGCACGGATCACGTGCTCGGCGTCAACGCCGCGAGCCGGCCCGACTGGGGCAAGCGCAACACCTCGGCCGATTTTTTTCACGATCCTTTCGTCCTCTTCGGCTTCCTCAGCGGCGTTACGCGCAAAATCGAGTTCTCGACCGAGGTGCTGATTCTGGCGCAGCGCCAGACCGTGCTCGTCGCCAAGCAGACGGCGTGCCTCGACGTGCTCTCGGGCGGCCGTTTCCGGCTCGGCATCGGCATCGGCTGGAACCCCGTCGAGTTCACCGGCCTCAACGAGGATTTCGGCAATCGCGGCAAGCGCTCGGAAGAGCAGGTGCAGGTCATGAAGGCGCTCTGGGCCGAGCCGCATGTCAGCTTCCGCGGCAAATGGCACACCATCGAGGACGCCGGCATCAACCCGCTGCCGCTGAAGCGCGGCTTGCCGCTCTGGTACGGCGGCCACAACGATCTGACCCTGCAGCGCATCGCCAAATGGGGCGACGGCTGGGTCATGCTGGCCAATCCGCCGGGCGACGCAGCGCGCGCCGACATCGCCAAGCTTCACGCCTTTATCGAAGTCGCCGGCCGCCGCAAGGACGCGATCGGCCTCGGCGTCTGGGTCTCCGCGGTCGAGGACGAAGCCGCCTGGCGCCGCGAGATCGAAGCCTGGAAGGCGCTCGGGGCCACGCATGTGACGCTCAACAACACCTTCGACCGCTACTACCACCGCCGCATCCCCGGCCGCTCGCTCGCCGACCACATGACGGCGTTGAAGCGCTACCGCGCCGCCGTCGCCGATCTGTTGACCTGACAGCGTCAGCCATAAAGCGCGCGCGGCGCCGGCAATTCCTGCAGCCGCCGGGCGATCGCGGCGAGGCGGCGCCGGTTGTCGTCGCTGGTCGCGGGGATGCTGAATTCGATGCTGGTGACGATGTCGCCGTAGCGGGCGACGAGCTTTTCGGCGATCTCGTCATAGGTGCCGACGACGGCATAGGTGTGCAGCACCTCGTCGGAGATGTGGCGCGGCATCTCCTCCCAGCGCTGGGCGCGCGACAGCAGCTTAAGCTCGTCGGCGAGCGCCTCGAGACCATGCGCGGCAAAAGCCGCGCGATAGGCCGGGGTCGACGCGTAAAAGGCGACGCGGGCACGCACATCCTCGGTCTTGGCTGCGAGCGCGTCCCGATCGGGCGCGGTCGCGATCAACGCCTTCATCGCGATGCGGAACCCCGCCAGCGGACGGCCGGCGAGCGTCGCGCCGGCCCGCACCGCCGGCAGCATGACCTCCCGCATGTATTTCGGCGTGCAGACGGGATGGGGACGCAAGCCGTCGGCCACCTCGCCGGCGACGCGGCACATATAGGGATTGACCGCGGCAAGATGGATCGGGATCTGCGGGTGGTCGATCGGCCCCGGATTGAAGAGCGGCACCATCAGGCTGAGCTTGTAGTGCTCGCCCACGAAATCGAGCGGCGTGCCGTGCTGCCAACAACCCCAGATGGCGCGGACCGCCTGCACGTATTCGCGCATCCAGGGACCTGCCGCCGACCAGGCAAGGCCATAGCGCCGCTCGATATGTCCCTTCACTTGCGAGCCCAGCCCCAGCGTGAAGCGGCCCCGCGAGAGTTTCTGCAGCGTCCAGGCGCTCAACGCCGTGATCGTCGGGCTGCGTGGAAACGCCATGGCGACGCCGGTCGCAAGCTTGAGCCGCGTCGTCGCCTGCGCGGCGAGCGCCATCAGCACATAGGGATCGTCCTTGGTCTCCTCGACCACCATCCCGTCATAGCCGACGTCTTCGAGGAGCCGCGCATCGCTCGCGACCGTCGCAAGGTCGAGCGGCGCCTCGGGCGCGCGCAGACCCGGATCGGTCTTGCCCAGAGGCAACAGCGTCTCGACCTCCATCTCGACCTCCTTTCGCCGTTAACATCACCACGAAGGCACGGAGGGCACGGAGCTTTGCTGGAGGAAGCGGCGCCGCCGGTTTATCTCCGTGGACCTCGCGTCTCCCTGGTGAGTCTTTCTTGCCTCGGTATCCGCGCTAAATTCGCGACACGACGTCCGCGCGGAAGCGCTTCATGTCGGCGAGCGTCGCCTCCACGGTCTTGCCGGTGAAGCCGAAATCGACGGCGCTGACGCCGAGCTCTTGAAGCGCGCGGAGGTCGCCGGCGATCTCGGCGGGGCCGCCCGAGAAGAGGCGCCGCTCGCCGTTGTCGGCGAGGGCGGGAATTCCGGTGCCGTGGCGCTGGACGCGATAGGCGACGGCGATCTGCCGGGGGTCGCGGCCGGTCTCGGCGACGAGCCGGCGCATGCGCTCGATGCCGTCGCGCAACCGTGGGAGCGTGTTGAGCAGATGCTGCGGATTGCCGCCGATCGGATACCAGCCATTGCCGAGCCGCGCCACCCGGCGGAGCGCCGGCGGGCTCTCGCCACCGATCCAGAGCGGCGGATGCGGCTTCTGCACCGGCAAAGGCGCCATGACGATGTTGCCGAAGCGGACGTAGCGCCCCTCGAAATGCGGCGCCTCCTTGGTCCAAAGCTCGACGAAAGCCGCGAGATATTCGTCGGTGACGGCGCCGCGCTCGGCAAAGGGCGGCGTGCCCAGCGCCGCGAATTCCTCTTTCATCCAGCCGGCGCCGATGCCGACGGTGAGCCGCCCCTGGGACAAAAGGTCGATGGTGCCGAGGATCTTGGCGGTGAGCAGCGCCGGGCGATGCGGCACGACCATGACCGAGGTGACGAGCCGCAGCCGCGAGGTCTTGGCCGCGACATAGGCGGCCGCGGTCAGCTGCTCGTACCAGACGCCACGGCCGCCGGCCGGGAACTCGCCGGTCTCGGAATAGGGGTAGCGCGCCTCGATGTCCTTGGGGATGACGACGTGGTCGCTGAGCGTCGTATAGTCGAAGCCCATCGCCTCGCCCTCGATGGCAAGGCGCGCCATCGTTTCGGGCGAAGCGATCGAACCGGCGGTCGGCAAGTTGAACCCGATCTGCATTTCCTGTCTCCCTCGTTTGGCAGGGTTGGTTCTGGGCGTTAGAAACAACTATGGTGATCCGCTCGACCGAGCGCAAACCGCCGGCGACGCCTGCCGACGCCGAGCGTCGATTCCTCGAGACGCAGCGCGTGGCGCATCTCGCGACGGCCGATGCGCGCGGGGTCCCGCACGTCGTCCCGGTCTGCTTCGCTCTTGCCGAGGGCGTGCTCTATATCACCATCGACGAGAAGCCGAAGCGGAATGACGGCCGGCCGCTGAAGCGGCTTCGCAACATCGCCGAGAACCCTGCGGTGGCCGTTGTCGCCGATCGCTATGACGAGGACTGGACGCGGCTCGGCTGGGTGATGCTGCGCGGGCACGCCGAGATTCTCGCCGGAGGTGCGGAGCATGACCGCGCCCAGGCGCTGCTGTGCGCGCGCTATCCGCAGTTTCACGCGATGAATCTCGCGTCGCACCCCGTCATTGCGCTTCGCCTCGAGCGGGTGGCGAGCTGGGGCAATCTCGCCTAGGCTTGCCCTGCCGGCGCCGGCGAGGCTTAATCGCAGGACAAAGAGGACGGCGCAGGAGGACGGGACCATGCATATCGGGCTCACGATCTTTCCCACGGACTATTCGATCCAGCCGCCCGATCTCGCGATCGAGGCCGAGGCGCGCGGCTTCGAATCGCTGTGGCTCCCCGAGCACAGCCACATTCCCACCAGCCGCAAATCGCCTTGGCCCGGCGGGGCAGAGCTGCCGAAATATTACTATGACAGCTACGATCCCTTCGTCTCGCTCGGCGCCGCGGCGGCGGTGACGAAGAAGATCAAGCTCGCCACCGGCATCTGCCTCGTGGTCGAGCGCGATCCCATCCATACCGCGAAAGAGGTCGCGACGGTCGATCGCCTCTCCGGCGGCCGCTTCCTCTTCGGCATCGGCGCCGGCTGGAACGCCGAGGAGATGGCCAATCACGGCACCGCGTTTGAGACGCGCTTCAAGCTGATGCGCGAGCGCATCGAGGCGATGAAGACGATCTGGACCCAGTCCAAGGCGAAATTTGCCGGCGAGTTCGTCACGTTCGACGAGATGATGCAATGGCCGAAGCCGGTGCAGAAGCCGCATCCGCCCGTCATCCTGGGCGGCGCCTATCCGCATGCCGCCAAGCGCGCCATCGCCTATGGCGACGGCTGGATCCCGATCGGCGCCCGCATGGACGTCTTCGAGGTGCTGCCGCAGTTCCGCCAGATGGCAAAAGATGCGGGCCGCGATCCGGCGTCGCTCTCCTTCGACGTCTTCGGCGCCCCGCGCGACCTCGATCTCTTGAAGCGCTATCGCGACGCCGGCGTCGACCGCGCCGTGCTCAACCTGCCGTCCAAATCGCGCGACGAGGTTCTCCCCATGCTCGACCAGTCGGCGGCGCTGGTGAAGGGGCTCTGATCGGCCCTAGCCGATCGAGCGACGGCGGCCTCACTGCACGAGCGGCGTCGTCGCGGCGTCGATGGCGAGGCCCTCGATATCGGCGCGTCCCGCCAGAACGCGAAGATATTGGCTGACGGCGCGTTGCCAGGACCCGCCGGCGAGCTGGCGCGCAATGAGCGGCGCCGCGGTCTCGAATGGCAGAACCGCGCCACGCATGAAGCGGTCGAGGCGCAGCACGTGATAGCCGTAGCGCGTCGCGACCGGCACCGGACAGATCTGTCCGGGCTCGAGCGCGGCGATGAAGGTCTCGATTTCCGCCACGAGATCGCCGCGGCTTTGCTGACCCAGCAAACCGCCTGACGCGGCCGAGGGACAGGCCGACCGCTCTCGTGCCAACGCGGCAAAACGCGTCGGCTCTTCCTTGAGAAGAGCCAGCGTCTCGATCGCTTTCTCTTTTGCACCCGCTCGGGCTTCGGCGGCGGCCTCGGCGGCGGGAAACAGGATATGCGCCGCCTCATAGACGTCGGGCGCGCGGAACTTCTCCGGATTGGCCGACCAGTAGCGCCGACAGGCCGCCTCGTCGGCGTCGGGGGTCGTTGTTTCTTGCGCGAGCAAAAGCTGGATCAGCGATTCTTCCCGCGTCGCTTCGCCGTTCGCGTCCTCCTCAGCCGCAAGGCCGAGCCGCCCGGCTTCTTGCAACAGCAGCTCGCGAACGACCAAGGCGTGCGCCGCCGCCGTCCAAGCCTGTTCGCGGCTCGGCGCGGGATGATATTGCATTTCCGCGGCGATGGCCTGCGGCGGGATCTCGGTGCCGTTCACGTAGACCCTCTGCATCACCGCCCCCGACTCGCCGAGGCCCCGCCGCGCCGACGCACGACCTGGTAGGGCCGCCAGACATAGCTGACCGGCGCCGACCAGATATGGACGAGGCGCGAGAAGGGGAAGAGCAGGAAGATCGTCATGCCGAGGAGGATGTGCAGCTTGAAGATCGGATGGACCGCGGCGATGAGTTCCGCGGCGCCGGCGCGGAAGGTGACGATGCGTTGCGCCCACTCCGCCAGGACCAGCATCTCCGAGCCGTCGAGATGGTGCGCCGAGACGACGATCGAGGAAAGGCCGAGGATGAGCTGGGCATAGATCAGCAGCAGAATGGCGATGTCCATGGCACTGCTCGTCGCCCGGATGCGGGGATCGACCAGGCGGCGATAGATCAGCAGCGTCAGTCCGACGAAGCACAGCACGCCGAACGCACCGCCGCTGATCATCGCCAGCAATTGCTTGGCCTCGACGCTGAGCCCCATGGCGGTATAGACCTCATGCGGCGTCAGCAGCCCGACGAAATGCCCGGCGAGGATGAAGAGCACGCCGATATGGAAGCAATTGCTGCCGACGAAGAGCAGCCTGCGCCGCAGCAGCTGACTCGAGCCCGAACGCCAGGTGTATTGCTCGCGATCGAAGCGCACGAGGCTGCCGATCAGGAATACGCTCAGCGCGACATAGGGATAGAAGCCGTAGAGAGCTTGGTTGAGATAATCGAGCATGGCTTACCTCGCGCAAGAAGCGGCAGCGGCTCGCCCCAGGGGCGCATCCGCGGCGGCAAAGCGAACGGCTTCCTCTTCCCATTGCCCATCGAGCGCGGCGAGGCTGTCGCCTTCGGGCTTCAGCATCGCCAACACCTCGTCGATCGCGGCGCGGTCGGGGGGCTTCGCCGCGAGCGTTTCGACGGCGTGCATGACCGCCGCGTAGGGACTGCCGCGCTCGACCAGTCTTAGGCGCAAGGCCGCCACGACATGAACGGCCTCGGCGAGGAGCGACACGGCGGCTTTCAGCGGCAAGAGCGACAGAAATTCAAGGAAGAGCGGCAGGTAGTCCGGCAGCTCGTTGGCACCGATCTCGACGCCGTGCAGCCGGTAAAGAGCCGCTAATTCCACCATCGCCTGGCCGCGATCGCGCGATTCGCCGTGGATGTGCTCGTAGAGATGGAGCGACAGCGACCGGTGGCGGTCGAAGAGCGCGACATAGCGCTCTTGTGCGTCGAGCAGATCCAGTCGGGCGATATCGGCAACGAACTGCCCGATCGCGCGCCGATCGTCCGCCGGCAGCAGATTTTCGCTCGCCAGGGCCGCGTCGAGCTCGCCGGCATGGGACAGGAGCGCCAGGTCGGGATACGTCAGCAAGGCGGACAGTACCTTGAAGGTCTTCACGGTGTCGTCTCCGCCGGCTTCTTGACGCCGTGCTGATGCTTCGGCTTGCCGAAGAGGCCGAGCTCGTTGCCGCCGCTGGAGCAGCCGTTGCCGAAGCTGAAGCCGCACGAGCCCTTGAGGTCGTAGGCATTCTCGGCGTATTCGCGATGCGTCGTCGGGATGACGAAGCGATCCTCGTAATTGGCGATCGCCAGGATCTTGTACATGTCCTCGACCAAGCCGCGGTCGAGCCCGACCTGCTCCAGGACAGCTGTCGCTTCGACGCCGTCGACGTGGCGCGCGCGCATGAAGGCGCGCATCGCCAGCAGCCGCTCGAGCGCCAGCTTGACCGGGCGCTCGTCGCCGGCGGTCAGCAGATTGGCGAGATAGCGCAGTGGAATGCGCAGCTTCGAGACGTCGGGGATGACACCGTTGGCGCCGAGCTGACCCGCTTCCGCTTTGGCCTGGATCGGCGAGAGCGGCGGCACGTACCAGACCATCGGCAGCGTGCGGTATTCGGGATGGAGCGGGAAAGCGATCTGCCAATCGATCGCCATCTTGTAAACCGGCGAATGCCGGGCCGCCTCGAGCCAGGCTTCCGGCACGCCGTCAGCGCGCGCCTGCGCGATCACTTTGGGATCGCGCGGATCGAGAAAGATATCGAGTTGAGCGCGATAAAGATCGGCTTCGTTCGGCACGCTTGCCGCCGCCTCGATGCGATCGGCGTCATAGAGCATGACGCCGAGATAGCGAATGCGGCCGACGCAGGTCTCGGAGCACACGGTGGGCTGGCCGACCTCGATGCGCGGATAGCAGAAGATGCATTTCTCCGCCTTGCCGCTCTCCCAGTTGTAATAGATCTTCTTGTAGGGACAGGCGCTGACGCACATGCGCCAGCCGCGGCATTTGTCCTGGTCGATAAGAACGATGCCGTCTTCCTCGCGCTTGTAGATCGAGCCCGAGGGGCAAGCCGCGACGCAAGCCGGGTTGAGACAATGCTCGCAGAGCCGCGGCAGATACATCATGAAGGTGTTTTCGAACTGGCCGTAAATCTCCTTCTCGATCGCCTCGAAGTTCTGGTCCGCGCTGCGTTTGGCGAACTCGCCGCCGAGAATCTCTTCCCAGTTCGGCCCCCACTCGATCTTCGCCATCGGCTGCCCGGTGATGACGGACCGCGGGCGCGCCGTCGGCGCCGCCGTGCCGAGCTCCGCCGTCTGCAGATGCGCATAGTCGTAGGTGAAAGGCTCGTAGTAATCGTCGATCTCCGGCAAGTCGGGGTTCATGAAGATGCGCGCGAGCACGCGAAACTTGCCGCCCAAGCGCGGCACCAGCTTGCCGTTCTTGTGGCGGACCCAACCGCCTTTCCACTTCTTCTGATTCTCCCACTCCTTGGGATAGCCGATGCCGGGCTTGGTCTCGACATTGTTGAACCAGGCGTATTCGACGCCGTCGCGGCTCGTCCAGACATTCTTGCAAGTGACCGAGCAGGTGTGGCAGCCGATGCACTTGTCGAGGTTGAGCACCATGGCGATCTGGGCGCGAATCTTCATGATCGCGGTCTCCCTTATTCGGCGGCCGCCGCCGGCGCCGCGCGCGGGCCGTCGAGCCAGTCGACTTTTTCCATCTTGCGCAAGACAACGAATTCGTCGCGATTGGCGCCGACCGTGCCGTAGTAGTTGAAGCCGTAGGAGAGCTGCGCGTAGCCGCCGATCATGTGTGTCGGCTTGGGACAGACCCGCGTCACCGAATTGTGGATGCCGCCGCGCTTGCCGGTGATCTCGCTGCCCGGGACATTCACGATCTTTTCCTGCGCGTGATACATCATGCACATCCCCGCCGGAACGCGCTGGCTCACCACCGCCCGCGCCGTGAGCGCGCCATTGGCGTTGAAGGCCTCGATCCAGTCGTTGTCGACAATGCCGGCGGCTTTCGCGTCGGTCTCGCTGATCCAGACGATGGGACCGCCCCGCGACAACGTCAGCATGATGAGATTGTCGGTATAGGTGCTGTGGATGCCCCATTTCTGATGCGGCGTGATGAAGTTCAACACCACCGACGGCCGGTCGTCCGCCAAGCGCTCGCGCACCGGTGCGACGGTCTTCGTGTCGATCGGCGGCCGATAGACGGCAAGCCCCTCGCCGAAGGCGCGCATCCACTTATGGTCCTGATAGAATTGCTGCCGGCCGGTCAGCGTGCGCCAGGGAATGAGCTCGTGCACGTTGGTGTAGCAGGCGTTGTAGCTGACATGCTCGCTTTCGAGCCCGCTCCAGGTCGGCGACGAGATGATCTTCCGCGGCTGGGCCTGGAGATCGCGGAAACGGATCTTGTCGTCCTCGCGCGCCCGGGCGAGATGCGCATGCTCGCGGCCGGTGATTTTGGCCAGCGCGTCCCAGGCCTTCACAGCGACTTCGCCATTGGTCTCGGGCGCGAGACTCAGGATGACCTCGGCCGCGTCGATGTCGCTCTCGATCCTCGCTCGGCCCGCCCCGGCGCCGGGCGTCGCGATCGTGCCGTTGAGCTGCTTCAAGAAAGCGACCTCGTGCTCGGTCTTCCAGGCGATGCCCTTGCCGCCGTTGCCGATCGTCTCCATCAGCGGCCCAAGCGAGGTGAACTTCGCATAAGTCTGAGGATAGTCGCGCTCGACGACCGTCACCGACGGCATGGTCTTGCCCGGAATCGCCGGACACTCTCCGAGCTTCCAGTCGGCGACATCGAGCGGCTGGGCGAGCTCGCCCGGAGTGTCGTGCAGGATCGGCGTCAGCACGACGTCGCGCTCGCGGCCGAGATGGCCCACGGCGACCTCCGAGAATTTGCGGGCGATGCCCTTGTAGATCTCCCAATCCGTCCGCGCCTGCCAGGCGGGATCGACCGCCGCCGAGAGCGGATGGATGAAGGGATGCATGTCCGAGGTGTTGAGATCGTGCTTCTCGTACCAGGTCGCGGTCGGCAGCACGATGTCGGAATAGACGCAGGTGGTCGACATGCGAAAATCGAGCGTGACCAGGAGATCGAGCTTGCCGGTGGGCGCCTCGTCGTGCCAGCGCACCTCCTTCGGCCGCTTGCCGCGCTCCTCGCCCAGATCCTTGCCGAGCACGCCGTGATCGGTGCCGAGCAGATATTTCAGAAAATACTCGTGGCCTTTCCCCGAGGCGCCAAGCAGGTTCGAGCGCCAGACGAAGAGATTGCGCGGATGATTGCTCGGTGCGTCCGGGTCCTCGGCGGCGAAGCGAAGCGTGCCTGATGCGAGGCTTTCGGCGACATGGGCCGAGACAGCCTTGCCGGTGCTTTCGGCCGCGGTCGCGATGCGCAGCGGGTTCGCCGCCAATTGCGGCGCCGAGGGCAGCCAGCCCATGCGCTCGGCCTTGACGTTGTAGTCGATGAGGCTCGTCGGATAGACGCCCTCGCCGGCGAGCGGCGACAGGATCTCCGAGGGATCGAGCTTCTCGTAACGCCATTGCGAGGTGTGCGCGTAGAAGAACGAGGTCGAGTTCATGTGTCGCGGGGGACGGTTCCAGTCCAGCGCGAAGGCGAGCGCCGTCCAACCGGTTTGCGGCCGGAGCTTCTCCTGGCCGACATAATGCGACCAACCGCCGCCCGACTGGCCGATGCAGCCGCACATCACCAGAAGATTGATGATGCCGCGGTAGATCATGTCCATGTGGTACCAGTGGTTGAGGCCGGCGCCGAGGATCACCATCGATTTGCCGCGAGTCTTGTCGGCATTCTCGGCGAACTGCCGCGCGACCGTGATGATGTGCTCGCGCGGGACTCCGGTCACCGCTTCGGCCCAGGCCGGCGTGTAGGGCGTGTCGTCGTCGTAGCTGGCGGCGACGTTGCCGCCGCCGAAGCCGCGATCGATGCCGTAGTTTCCCGCCAGCAGATCGAACACCGTGGCGACGTAGACGGGACCGGGGATCGTCTCAACCTGGCGCACCGGCAACTGACGCTCGATCACGTCGGGATGGTTGGTGGCGTGAAACGCCTGCGGCGCCCGGCCGCCGAAATAAGGAAACGCCACCGGCACTACGGCGTCGCGGGTCTCGGCGAGAGAGAGCGTCAACCTCGCCGCGCTTGCGTCGCGCGCATTCATCTCCTCGAGGGTCCATTTACCGCTTTCGCCCCAGCGGAAGCCGACGGCGCCGTTGGGCACGACAAGAGAGCCGTCGGCGGCGTCGAAGGCCAGGGTCTTCCAGGCGGGATTGTTGCTCTGGCCCAGGGCGCCATTGAGATCGGCGGCGCGAAGAAAGCGGCCCGGGACATAAGCATTGCCGCGCTTTTCGAGCGCGACCAGCATCGGCAGGTCGGTCAAGCGGCGGCAATAGTCGGCGAAGTACTCGCTGCGGCCGGCCAGATGAAATTCCTTCAGGACCACGTGGCCCATCGCCATGGCGAGCGCCGCATCGGTGCCTTGCTTGGGATGGAGCCAGAGATCGGCGAATTTCGCGGCTTCGCTGTAGTCCGGGGTGATGACCACCGACTTCGCGCCCTTGTAGCGGACCTCGGTGTAGAAATGGGCGTCGGGCGTCCGCGTCTGCGGCACGTTCGAGCCCCAAAGAACGAGGAAGGTCGAGTTGTACCAATCGGCGCTTTCCGGGACATCGGTCTGCTCGCCCCAAGTCTGCGGCGAGGCCGGCGGCAGATCGCAGTACCAGTCGTAAAAGCTCATGCACACGCCGCCGATCAGCGACAGGTACCGGCTGCCGGCCGCATACGAGACCATCGACATCGCCGGGATCGGCGAGAACCCGGCGATGCGGTCGGGCCCGTATTGCTTCGCCGTATAGACGTTGGCCGCGGCGATGATCTCCTCGACCTCGTCCCAGGTGGCGCGGACGAAGCCGCCCCGACCGCGAATCTGCTTGTAGGTACTCGCCTTGACCGGATCCCCGACGATCGCCGCCCAGGCTTCGACGGGGTCCTTGGCGGCGCGCTCGGCGCGCCAGAGCTCGACGAGTTTCCGCCGGATGAGCGGATGCTTCACGCGATTGGCGCTGTAGAGATACCAGGAGTAGCTGGCGCCGCGGGCGCAGCCGCGCGGCTCGTGGTTGGGCAGATCCGGCCGCGTGCGCGGGTAATCGGTTTGCTGCGTTTCCCAGGTGACGATGCCGCCCTTGACGTAGATCTTCCAGCTGCAGGAGCCGGTGCAGTTCACGCCATGGGTCGAGCGCACGATCTTGTCGTGCTGCCAGCGCTGGCGGTAGCCCTCTTCCCACTGCCGATCCTCGTTGGTGACGACGCCATGGTCGCCGGAGAAGGTCGCGACGTTCCGGCGGAAGAACGTCAGGCGATCGAGGAAATGGCTCATGAGCGGTCTCTCACTCGGCGGCTGCTTTGATGTCGGGTGGCGGCGGGACGAGGCGCTCCTGTTTCTCTCCCATGACCGGCAGCCGTCTGACCTCGGTGACGTAGTTCAAGATCAGCGACACCCAGACGACGCCGTAGAGGAACATGAAGCAGGTTGAATTGACGCCCAGCCAATCGAGCACCGCGCCGAAGATGACCGGCAGCAGGAAGCCGCCGAGGCCGCCCGCGAGACCGACGATGCCCGTCACGATGCCCATGGTCTCGGGGAAGTCGTCGCCGACATATTTGAAGGTTGACGCCATGCCGCAGGCGAAAGCGATGCCCAACGCGAACAGCAGGCCGGTGAACGGCAGCGATGAGAGGCCGAGATGGAATTGGGCCGGCCCGTGGATCGTGCGAATGATGAAATCCGTCTGCGGGTAGGACAGCAGGAAAAGGCTGATCCACGCCGCCCACAGCACCCACCAGGTCACGCTGTGCGCACCGAAGCGATCGGCGAGCCACCCGCCGAGCGCGCGCAACACGCCCGCCGGCAAGGAGAAGCAGGCCGCGAGCAGCGCCGCTTGCGCCACGCCGAGCCCGTATTCGTGGACGAAATATTGCGGCATCCAGACGGAGAGCGCCGTGAAGCCGCCGAAGACGATCGAGTAGTACTGGCAGTATTTCCAGACCCGCGCGTCCTTGAGGACAGCGAGCTCCTGCCGCAGCGAGACGCCGCTTCGCGCCGCGCCGGGATCGGGCGCCGAGAAAAGCCAGAAAACGACCGCCGTGACGAGAAGCGTCACGGCATAGAATCGGGGCACGCTTTGCCAGCCATAGGCGCCGATCAAAACCGGGGCAATGAACATGTTGATGGCCGCGCCCATGGTCCCGGCGCCGAAGAAGCCCATGGCAAAGCCCCGCCGCTCTTTCGAGAAGAAGCGAGCGACGTAGGGCGTGCCCACCGCAAAGGAAGCGCCGACGATGCCCAACGCCAATCCCAGCAGCAGGAATTGCCAAAGCCGGTCGGCATAGCTCGCGAGCCAAACCGGCGCGGCGCAAAAGCACAGCAGCAAGAACATGACGATCCGCCCGCCGTATCGGTCGGTCCAGATCCCGAGCGGCAGGCGGAATAGCGCGCCGGTCAAGACGGGCGTCGAGGTCAGAAGGCCGAATTCGAAGCCATTGAGATCGAGCGCGCGGCGGATCGGAATGCCGATCACGCCGAACATCAGCCAGACGGCAAAGCAGACGGTGAAGGCCCAGGTCGTCACGACGAGGACGACCAAGCTGCGCGATTTCAAGGGACTGCCCATAGGCAGGAAAGTGCATCGCGTGGCAAAGAACATCATTGACCTACGTCAATGCAAAACGTGACATTTATCACGCTATTGTAGCTGTGAAAGGCGGTCTTATGGGCGTCGATCCCGCGACCTCTCTCGAAAATCTGCCCCTTTTCAACAGGTTGGCGGTGGCCAAGCGGGTCGCGCTCGGTCGGGGAGCGGTCCTGCACCACGTTGCCGCCGGAACGGTCTTGTTCGAACAGGGAGAGGTCCCGAACTTCCAGCACGTCGTGCTGTCGGGAGCGGTCCATCTCTTCGGCCGATCCGCCACGGGGCGCGAGGTGCTGATCGAGACCGTGGAGGCGTCCGATCTCGTCATTCCTGCCGCGGTCGTGATGGGGGCGCCCTATCTGATGCGGGGAAAGACGCCGGTATCGTCCCGCCTCCTCCTGATCCATGCCGCCGCTTTCCGTGCTGCGGTCGCGAGCGATCACGCCTTGGCACAGGTGGTGATCGGCAGCCTGGCCGGGCAGTTCCGCCGCATGGTCCGACAGATCAAGAACCTGAAGCTCCGGACGGCGTTGCAGCGCGCCGGATGCTATCTCCTCGCGCTCTCGAAGCGGCAAGGAACGCCGGACGGCGTCACTTTGCCTTACGGAAAGAACCTTATCGCCTCGGAGCTCGGCATCACGCGCGAAAGCTTCTCGCGGGCGCTCGCCACGCTCCACGATGCCGGCAGCATCCGCGTCGAGGGCGAGACGGTCTTCATCCTCGATCCTGCGCGCCTTGCCGCCGACTGTCTGCCCGATCCGCTGATCGACGACCCCGAGGGTGCGATCGCGTCGCTCGAGACGAGCGCAGAAAAGGAGCCGGCATAGTGGACGTGACGATCGCCCTTGCCGTCCATGTCGTCGCGATCGTGCTGTGGATCGGCGGCGTCGCCATGGTAACGACCGTGCTGCTGCCCGCGGTGCGGCGATTGAAGAGCGCGGCCGAGCGCGTGGCATTCTTCGAGCACGTCGAGCGCCGCTTCGCTTGGCAGGCGCGCGCCACGACAGTACTCGCCGGCGCGAGCGGCTTCTATATGGTCGATCGCCTGGCGCTTTGGCCCGCCTTTGAGCGCGTGGAATACTGGTGGCTTGACGCGATGGCGCTGAT
>DATJAV010000221.1:0-12874 GCA_035515835.1 Allostellaceae bacterium | reverse complement strand
CTTGCCACTCATGGCGCCCTCTCCGCCCGGCCCTGTGTTTTCTGGCGACCGGGGCAGCGGCGTACTCTGCCCCAACCGTGGGCCCACCGCAACACCCCTCGGGCGAGCATAAAGCAACGCCCAATGGGCCGCCGGGGCACTCGGTCGGCCGCGGTCAAACCCCTAATTTTTCTAGTGTTATGCCGGCTTCAGGCGGCCAGGCGCACATCGACGTAAAGCGGCAAGCCGCCGTAGATTTCGCCGAGCGCCGCGAGCTCCTCGACCAGCTCCGCCAGGGTGGCGTCGCGCGGCAGGTTGAAGGCCAGCGCCGCTTCCTCGAACACCGCCATCACGCGGCTAGGCTGCTCCCTCTTGGTCATCGCGGCCTCCTGACGACACCTGCTTGGATGAACCCCAGAGCGCCAACCTTATTCCGTGACATTTAGTATCAAGCAAGCAAAGGCGTCGAAACAGTGTTGCGCAAAGCGCGGAGCAGCGCTCGTGACATTCGCGTGGCGCGTGATATGTTTGCCGGCGATCTAAACGTCAGAGGGTGCCGCTGGACGGGGCGGCGGCGCCATCGTATGCGCTCTGCCGATGATCCTGACGCCGATTGCACCTGATGACCTCCCCGACCTCTTGGAGCGTTGCGCGGCGGCTCTGAGCAAC
The DNA here is from genome assembly GCA_035515835.1 of Allostellaceae bacterium. Taxonomy (GTDB): domain Bacteria; phylum Pseudomonadota; class Alphaproteobacteria; order ATCC43930; family CGMCC-115725; genus DAHUYF01. The sequence continues at coordinate 12,226 of DATJAV010000221.1, read as the reverse complement.
GACCGTGACCGCGCCGTCTTCCGTCGCATCGCGCGACCCGGCGACGCCGAGCGTGCCGTGGGCTGCGCCGCGGCGGCGCATCATGCGGGGGCATTGCAGCTCTTGGCGAGCCTCGGCATGCGCATCCGCGACGGCAGCCCAGGCGAGGATTTCGGCTGGAACGGCAGCGCCGTGCGCGCCGGGACCGAGGCCTATGTTCTGGTGCACGAGGCCGCGCATTTCCAGCTCGCGGCGCCGGCGCGCCGGCACGCGATCGATTTCGGCCTGGGCCCGGGACCCGAGACCGGTGCGCGCGAGGAGGCGGAACGCGCGGCGCTGCTCTTCGGTCTCGCGCGCGAGCACGAAGAGGCGATGGCCTCGCTCCTCGGCGTCCTTTGGGAGGCCGAGCTCGGCCAGCCGGCGCTCGCGTCCTTCCTCGACCAGAATTGGCTTGAAGGCGCACCGCGCCAAAGTGCCCTTCGTCATTTCAGCGCGACGCTGGCGGCACTCGACGCGGGCGGCTTCCTCACCGCCGACGGCCGGCCGACGCAAAAGCTGCGCACCACCCCCGACGATCAAGAGAGCGCGCTGCGCGGCCCCGCGTAGTGAATGTGGACGGCGAGACAGCGCTGATACGTCGTCGGCGGTCGACGCAGCAGCCACGTCTTGAGCCAGTGACGCAGGGTGGGACGAACCGGTGGCGCACGCCGCGGCTCAGCCGCCCACAAAGAGGTAGAGGTTGCGCTCAACCGAATAGTCCCATTGCTCACTTGCATGGCGGCCTCCAGCGGTAGTGGTGGGTTGCCACCGGACACTTCGATCCGGCCAAAAGAAACGAAGCTCCGCGAAAATCGTTCCCCTGTGGCGCGAGTCGGCCGGGCGCAACGCTGCCTTGCGGTTTGAGCGGCCTCCGTCTCTTGAATGCGTCTCTAGGGCAGACCTGCCGTGCCGATCAGTTTTTTGGACACGGTTGCGGTGGGAGAAGGGCTTAACGCAGAGGACGCGAAAACCGGCTGCGTCAAGAATGACGCGCAATCGTTTACGGCCGAACCGTATCGGCGTAAGCATCAATGCGATTCCCGCGCCACCTTGGCGCCGCTCTTGCCCACGAGGAAGTCGAGATCCGCGCCCTGGTGCGCCTGCATGACGTGCTCGACATAGAGCCGGGCGTAGCCGCGGTCGAAGGCGGCCGGTGCCGGCGTCCACGCCTGCCGCCGCTTTCCCATCTCATCCTCGGTAATGGCGAGATGGAGCCGGCGCTTCGCCACGTCGAGCTCGATTATGTCGCCGTCGCGCACCAGCGCCAAAGGCCCGCCTGCCGCCGCCTCGGGTGACACGTGCAGCACCACCGTGCCGTAGGCCGTGCCGCTCATCCGCGCGTCGGAGATGCGCACGATGTCGGTGATGCCCCGCTTCAAGAGCTTCTGCGGAATCGGCATGTTGCCGACCTCGGGGAAACCGGGATAACCCTTGGGCCCGGCTCCTTTCAGCACCATCACCGAGCTCTCGTCAATATCGAGATCGGGCGCGTCGACGCGCTCCTTGAAATGCTCGATGCTCTCGAAGACGACGGCGCGGCCCTTGTGCTGCATGAGTTTCGGCGTCGCCGCCGAAGGCTTCAGCACGGCGCCGTTGGGACAGAGATTGCCGCGCAGCACGACAATGCCGGCATGAGGCTTGAAGGGCTGCTTCAGGGCGGCGATGACCTCGCGGTTGTAGCAAGGCGCCTCCGCCGTATTGTCTCCCATGCTCCGGCCATTGACGGTGAGGGCATCGCGATGCACGAGGTCGCCGAGCTCGCGGATCACCGCCGGCAAGCCGCCGGCGTAGTAGAAATCCTCCATCAGATACTGGCCCGACGGCATGAGGTTGACGAGAAGCGGAATCTCTTGCCCGAGCTTGTCCCAATCGTCGAGCGCGAGCTTGACACCGACGCGCCCTGCAAGCGCGATCAAATGCACGACCGCATTGGTCGAGCCGCCGATCGCACCGTTGATGCGGATCGCGTTCTCGAAGGCCTTGCGCGTCAGCACTTTCGACATCCGCAGATCCTCGCGCACCATCTCGACCGCGCGCCGCCCCGCCATATGCGCCAGCACATAGCGGCGGCTGTCGACGGCGGGAATGGCGGCGTTGGTGGGGAGGCCCATGCCCAGCGCCTCGACCATGCTCGCCATGGTCGACGCCGTACCCATCGTCATGCAGTGTCCGGCCGAGCGCGACATGCAGGCCTCGGCATCCATGAAATCGGCAAGCGACATCTTGCCGGCGCGCACATCCTCGCTCATCGACCAGACATTGGTGCCGGAACCGATGTCGGTGCCGCGGAACTTGCCGTTGAGCATGGGGCCGCCGGAAACGACAATGGTCGGCAGGTCGCAGCTCGCCGCGCCCATCATCAGCGCCGGCGTCGTCTTGTCGCAACCCGTCAGCAGCACCACGCCGTCGAGCGGGTTGGCGCGGATCGTCTCTTCCACGTCCATGCTGACGAGGTTGCGGAAGAGCATCGTGGTCGGGCGCATCAAGGTCTCGCCCAGGCTCATCACCGGGAATTCCAAGGGGAAGCCGCCCATCTCATAGACGCCGCGCTTCACGTGCTCGGCGATCTTGCGGAAATGCGCGTTGCAGGGCGTGAGCTCGGACCAGGTGTTGCAGATGCCGATCACCGGCCGTCCGTCGAAGAGATGATGCGGCAAGCCTTGATTCTTCATCCAGGAGCGGTGGACGAAGCCGTCGCGATCGGTATGGCCGAACCACTGGCTGCTGCGAAAGGTCTTCTTGTCGGCGTCGTCTGGCATGCTTCGCTCCCCATGCAATCGCGGGTTTAGGGCGGTTTGCGCCGCCTTCGCGGATGAGGCACGATCATAAGCCGCTGGCGGTCGCCTGTCAGCTCACGGCAAAGGGCTTGTCGAGGACGCGCAACATGTCGGTGACGACCTATGACGGCAGCTGTCATTGCGGCCGGGTGCGGTTTCCGGGTGACCGGCGATCTCGCCACGATGACGGAATGCAACTGCTCCGTCTGTACCAAGAAGGGCCTGCTCCACCTCATCGTGGCGCGGGAGAAATTCGAATTGATCAGCGGCGCCGCCGTGCTCGAGATCTACCGGTTCAACACCGGTACCGCTCGGCACAGCTTCTGCCGTGTTTGCGGCGTGCAGCCCTTCTATACGCCGCGCTCGGACCCCCGACAAGATCGACGTCAATGTGCGCTGCCTTGAGGGCGTTGACGTGTCGACGCTGGAGCGTCACCACTTCGATGGCCGGGACTGGGAGCGGGTAAACGCACGGCGGGTTCCCTGGCGATGAGGAGAGAGCGATGAACGAGATCGATCTCAAGCGCCGCGTTGCCGTCATCACCGGCGGCGCGCGCGGCATCGGCTTCGCCGGCGCCGAGCGTTGCGCCCGATCCGGCGCCAAGGTGGCGCTTTGGGACAAGGACGGCGCCGAGGCAGCGGCCGCCCGCATCGCCGGCGCCCTCGGCTGCCGCGTCGACGTGACCGACGAGCGCTCGGTGGCGGCGGCGCTCGACGAGACCGAGCGCCGCCTCGGCCCGGTCGACATTCTCGTCGCCAGCGCCGGCATCGCCGGACCCAACGCCACCCTCGCCGACTACCCGGTCGATGCCTGGCGCCAGGTGATCGAGGTCGACCTCAACGGCGTCTTTCTCTGCTGCCGCGCCGTCGTGCCGGGTATGGTGAAGCGGAACTACGGTCGCATCATCAATATCGCCTCGGTCGCCGGCAAAGAGGGCAATCCCAACGCCGCCCCCTACTCCGCCGCCAAGGCGGGCGTGATGGCGCTCACCAAGTCTTTGGGAAAGGAGCTGGCGCAGACCGGCGTGCGCGTCAACTGCATCACGCCCGCCGCCGTCAGGACCGCCATCTTCGATCAGATCACGCAACAGCATATCGACTACATGCTCTCGAAGATCCCGATGGGCCGTTTCGGCACCGTCGAGGAGATCGCGGCGATGATCGCTTGGCTCGCCTCGGAGGAGTGCTCCTTCTCGACCGGTGCCGTGTTCGATCTCTCCGGCGGGCGAGCGACATATTGAGCGGAGGCGTCATGCGTTCCCCAGGCATCCTCTTGGCGCTCGCGCTGCTCTCCGCTTGTGCGCCCGCCAGCACTTACCGGCCGGCGGTCGATCTTTCCGACGTCGACGCGGCGCGTTACGAGACCGATCTCCGCGACTGCAAGAGCGTCGCCGAGCGCGACCGCTATGCGCCGATCGCCGTTGCCGTGCTGCAGGGGGCGGCGCTCGGCACCGCGCTGGGTGCGGCGGGCGCCGGGCTTGCCGTCGGCAATGTCGGTCTCGGCGAGAGCTACGGCGCCATCTCCGGCGCGGTCGTCGGCGGCGGCGTCGGCGCCTCGCAAGTGCATCGACCGCCCAACGAGCAGCAGTTCGTCGATCAGTGCTTGCGCAACAACGGATATAAGCTCACCGGCGACAAACCCTAAGCAGCCCGCATCGCGCGGCCAAGCTCAGCGCCGGAACCGCGCGGCGGCGCGGGCGCGGGCTTCGATCGTCGCCCAGTCCTGTGCCGCCAGCGCCTCGGTCGGCACCATCCAGCTGCCGCCGATCATGGCAACGTTGGGGAGCGCGAGATACTCGGCGGCGTTCTCGCCGTTGACGCCGCCCGTCGGGCAAAAGGCGATGCCGGGAAAGACCGGCGCCAATTGGCGGAGCGTCTCGATGCCGCCCATGCCCTGCGCCGGGAAGAATTTCAGCAGCGCAAAGCCGAGCTCGCGGGCGGCGATGACCTCGGTCGGCGTGACCGCGCCCGGCATATAAGGCCGCTCCGAGGCGAGGCCCGCGGCGGCAAGATCGGCGGTGAGGCCGGGGCTTACCAGGAATTGCGCGCCCGCCTCAGCGGCGCGCGTCACATCGGCGCCGGTCAGCACCGTGCCCGCGCCCACGACCGCCTCAGGCACGAGCCGCCTCATCTCGCGGATGGCGGCGGGCGCCTCGGGCGTCCGCAGCGTCACCTCGATCAAGCGCAAGCCGCCCCGCACCAGCGCCTGGGCGAGCGGCGCCGCATCCGCCACGCGTGCGACGGTGACGACGGGGATGACGGTGGTGCCGCGAAAGAGATCGTGCATGGTGGTCCTTCCGCCTTGACGCCGCCTGGCGGAGCGGGCAAGCGAGAGAGTATGAAAACCATCGGGCCCGGCAAGAGGCGATAATGCGACTGGCGGCGATCGGCGAATGCATGCTGGAATTGCGCCATCGCGAACCAGCGGTGCTCGAGCTGGGCTTTGCCGGCGACAGCTTCAACACGGCACTCTATCTGGCGCGGCTCAACCCGCCCGGGCGACTCGCGATCGATTACGTGACCGCCCTCGGCGACGACCCCTACAGCGACGCCATGCTCGGCGCTTGGCGCGCCGAAGGCATCGGCGTCGACCACGTAGCGCGGCTGCCGGGACGGCTCCCCGGCCTCTATCTCATTCGCACCGACGAGCGGGGCGAGCGGCGGTTCTTCTACTACCGCTCCGCCGCGGCAGCGCGCGCGCTCTTCAGCGACGATGCAACGAAGCTACTTCTCGCCGCGCTGCCGGCGTATGACGTGCTCTATTTCACCGCCGTTACCCTCTCGATCCTCGGTCCCGATGCCCGCATCGCCTTGCGAGAGGCGCTCGCCGCCGCGCGGGGCGCCGGCCGGCAGATCGTCTTCGACAGCAATTATCGCCCCGCCGGCTGGCGCGATGGGGCGGCCGCGCGCGCCGCGATCACGCCCTTTCTCCCTCACCTCACCCTCGCGCTCCCGACCTTCGAGGACGAGCAGGCGCTTTGGGGCGACGCCGCACCCGCCGACACCATCCGCCGCTATGCCGAGCGCGGCATCGAGGTGTGCCTGAAGCGCGGCATCGAGGGCTGCGCCATCGCCGATGGCCAGGAAGTGCCGGTGCCGCTCCGCGTCGCTCCGCTCGACACGACCGGCGCGGGCGATGCCTTCAACGCCGCTTATTTGAGCGCTCGGCTACGCGGTGCTCCGCCCATCGACGCAGCACGCTCGGGCCATCTTCTCGGCGGAACGGTCATCCGTTATCCCGGTGCCATCCTGCCGCGGGAGGTGGCGATCCCTGAGTTGCCCGATTATCGCCCGCGATAGCTCATTCGAGGAGAGACGCATGGACATCTATCACGTCTGGTGCAACTTAAAGCCTGGTCAAAGCGACACGGCTTTCAGCGATCGCGTCGGCGGCTATCTCCGCCATCTCAAGGAGCAGGGTCTCATCGCCGGCTGGCGTCTCACGCGGCGGAAGCTCGGCCTGGCGCCCCGCGAGTTCGGCGAGTTCCATATCATGATCGAGCTCGAGGGCCTGGCCCAGCTCGACCGCGCATTCGAGCGTGTCGGCGCCCGGCAGGACCCCGTCGAGGGCCTGCATTTTGCCGTCAACGCCATGGTCACCGATGCGACCTTCGCGCTCTATCGCGATTTCCCGGACGCGATGCGCCAGCGCGGTGAGGAGAAGTTCTGAGTATGAGGACGAGCCCGCAAGAGTGCGGCCGCGGTTTTTTATGGATGGCGGGCTGTCTACCGCCCGAATAGGCAGAAAGCAGAAGCTCGGCTCAGACCGGCGTCAGCAGCGGCTGTCCGGCGAAATGCGCCTTGAGATTGTCGACGACGAGTTGGCCCATGGCGCCCCGGGTCGCGTGGGTGGCGCTGCCGACATGCGGCAGCAGCACGACATTGTCGAGGGCCAGCAGCGCCTCGGGGACGCGCGGCTCCTCGGCGAAGACATCGAGCCCGGCGCCGCCGAGCGCGCCCTCCTGAAGCATCCGCACCATCGCCCCCTCGTCGACCACCGAGCCGCGGGCGATGTTGATGACCGTGCCCTTCTTGCCGAGCGCCGCCAGCACTTCGGCGCTGACGAGGCCGCGCGTCCCGGCGCCGCCGGGACAGGTGATCATGAGATAGTCGACATCGCGCGCCATCGCGACGGGGCTCTTGTAGTAGCGATAGGGAATGCCCGGCTTCTCGCGCGGGCCGCAATAGACGACCGTCATGCCGAAGACCTCGGCGCGCCGCGCCACGGCAAGGCCGATCCGGCCGAGCCCGAGAATGCCGATGGTGGCGCCGCCGACCTTGTTGGCGAGCGGCATGTTGCCCCTGAGCCACGCGCCGTTCCGCACATAGCGGTCGCCGAGGACGAGGCGGCGCGCCACCGCCAGCACCAAGCTCATGCCGATATCGGCGACGTCCTCGGTCAGCACGTCGGGCGTGTTGGTGACGGCGATCTTGCGCTGCTTTGCCGCAGCGAGATCGATATGATCGACGCCGATGCTCATGGTGGCGATGATCTCGCATTTCGGCAGTTCGTCCATCAGCGCCGCATCGGTGGGAAAGCCGCCGCCGGTGGCGATCGCCCGCACGCGATCCCGTATGCCGGCGAAGAAGGACCGACGGTCCTTCGCCTGCCAGAGCCGATGGACGGTATAGAACTGATCGAGCTGCTCCACCGCCGTTGGATAGATGGGAGTGGTGAGAACGATCTCCGGTTTCATAGAGGGGCCTCTGGTCGGGAAGTGGGCGGCGCAGCATGCAAAGCGCGCACGTCTCCGTCAAACCGAAAGGCAGGAAGGATGGGGAAAGCATTGCAAGCAAGCCAGCCGTGGCCGTGCCCTTTAGTTCCGCCGTCGTTCCCTTTATTGTTCCAGGCAGCCGTCTTGCCTCGACGAGCGACCTCCGATTAAGACTGGGGCATGACAACGAGGCTCCACAGCCCGCCGAGCCCAATGATGCCGACGAGACCGCTTCTGATGACGCCATTGGTCGGTCCGCTGGAAGCAGCGGAGCTGACGCCGGATGTCGCCGTCGGCGATGGGCTGCAGGAGATGTTGGGCCGGGCGCTTGTCGTCCTCCGCCGGCGCAGCAGCACCGCCAAGAGCCCTGGGGCGGAGGCGGTTCATCGCTTTCGCGTCGGGACCCGCCGACTGCGCTCGATCCTCGCGGCTTTTGCCGCGGCGCTCCCGGAGCGCGAGCGGCGCGCGCTGGGCGATCGGCTGCGCGCAGTGGCGCAGCGCTATGGCCGGGTGCGGGAATGGGACGTGTTCCTCGCTCAATGTGTCGCGCCGCTCCGCGCGGCGGTGCCGACCGAAGAGACGCTAGCCGTGCTCGAGCGCCAGGCGCGGCGCGCACGTCGCGCCGCGCTTCCGCCGGGGGACACCCTCAAGAGCAATCTCGTTGCCATCGAACAGGCGATCGAAGAGGCGGCTTGGTTGCGGCGGCCCAGCCCAGACCAGGCAGAGGTCTGGGACATGCCGCTGCGCGACTACGCGGCAAGGCTGCTCGGGAAGCGCCATCGCCAGCTTCGCAAGCGCGTCAAGACCGTCGATCTCGCCGATCCCGCCGCCTTCCATCAGCTGCGAATTCGTGTCAAAAAGCTCCGCTACCCCGTTGAATTGATGAAACCTCTTTTCGACAAGAAATCCGCAAAAATCTATGTCGAGCAGCTTGTCCACCTGCAGGACGTGATGGGTGCGCTGAATGATGCGCGCGTTGCCGGCAACCTAATGCACGAGCTCTCCCTGCCGCCCCCGGCCGAGCACCTGCTGCTGGGATGGCTCGCGCGGGAGTCCGCGAGCTCCCGCGAGCGCTTTCCCTCCTGCGCCCGTGCCTTTCGGCAAGTCACTCCCTTCTGGGAGAAATAGCTGCTCACCCCTCGGCGGCGGCGAGATAGTCGGGGTTGGCCTCGCTGAGCTTCTGCCGGGTGATCGCCCATAGCAAGCGGAGCGCCGCCTCGCGGGCTGGACCCGGCGCATCGAACCGGCCGGCGGAGATATCGTCGCCAAAACGCCGCAGCAGCGGCAGGAGAGCCGCCTCTCCGTAGAGCTGCACGAGCGCCGCGCGACACGACTCGAGCGGCTTCTCGCCCGCCGCCGCCTCACGCTCGGCAATCGCCAGCGCGCGCCCAATCAGTGCGCGATCCTCGCCCCGCGCCGCCGCTCCCCGCGCGAGCGCCGCCAAGGTCGGACCATCGGGCCGATCGCGCATCACCCGTCCCCCGTCAGCTTCAGGATCTCGAGCTCGCACTCCGCCGGCCGCCGGCCGGACAGCGCGAGGTCGAGCGAGCGCTCGCCGCCCATGAGGCAGCGGTCGCGTTGGCGCAAAGCGATGACGAGCCAGCGCAGCGCCGCCATCACCTCCCACCAGCGTACGCGCTCGGGATCGACCGAGCGACCTGAGGCTCGAGCATAGTCGCGGTAGAAAGCGTCGCGGCTGCCGATGCCACCCGCCTCTTGCCCGTAGGCGCCAAAACGCCAGCAGCCCAGGCAGAACCAGCCGAGATCCTCGGCCGGATCGCTCCAGCCCGCGAATTCCCAATCCAGGATTGCGACCAGCCCCTCGGTATCAGCGAGGAAATTCCCGGTGCGGAAATCGCCGTGGCAGAGGACGGGGTTAACCGGACGCGGCAGATGACGGCGAAGCCATGCGATGCCCCAGGCCGCGACGGGATGCGGGTCGGGATCCTCGGCGAGGAGGCGCTCCTGCTGGTCGAGCCGATGGCGCGCCGGGTCCGCTGGCGGCGTGCCGAGGCAGGAAAGCGCCGTTTTCGGCGGTCGGATCGCGTGCAGCAGCGCCAGCTCCGCCGCCAGGCGCCTCAGCAGCCGGTCGCGCCGGCCGCCGAATTGGCCCGCGACGATCGCCGCACCCGCGGCCTCGCCAGGCAGCCAGCGCATCAGGTAAAAGGGCTTGCCGATGATGACATCGCTGCTGCCGAGCAGCAGCGGCTGCGGCACGGCGACACCGGCGCCGTGGACGACGCGCTGCACCGCAAACTCCTCAGCGCGGCCGAGCCCGATGCCGAGCCCCGTCGCGGCATTGGTGCGCAGCACCAGCCGCTGCGCGTCGCCGAGCATGCCGCCGGCGAAGCCGGCGGCCAAGAGCCAGTTCTCCGTCACCGCACCGTTCGGCAGCCGCCGCAATTCCTCGATTGCAACCGAGCGGGCACCCGTCGCTTCGGCGAGAAATCGGGCGAGCGCGGCCCGCATCTCATCCGGCCTCACACGGCAGCGACTGCATGGCCGCCATCGACCGGGATCACGGCGCCGGTGATGTAGGCGCCCGCCGCCGACGCCAGCAGCAGCAGCGCGCCGTCGAGGTCGGAGGATGCGCCGGAGCGACCCATCGGGATGCGGGAGATGAGCGCCTGACCGACCTCGCTGCGCAGGAAATCGCGGTTCATGTCGGTCTCGAAGTATCCCGGCGCAATCGCGTTGACGGTGATGCCCTTCCGCCCGAGCTCCATCGCCATCGTATGGGTGAGATGGGCGAGGCCCGCTTTTGCCGCGCAATAGCTCGGCACGTGGCGGATCGGGCGGAGCGCCAGCAGCGAGGCGATGTTGATGATGCGGCCGCGTCGTCCGGATTTTACCCAGCGCTCGGCTAGCGCCCGCGACATGAGCCACGCGCCCTTGAGGTTGGTGTCGACGACGCGGTCCCATTCCGCCTCGCTATGCTCCAGCATCGGCTTCGAGATGGCGATCCCGGCGTTGTTGACGAGGATGTCGATGGGCCCCAGCGCGGCCTCGGCGGCCGCGACCGTCGTCGCGACGCTCGCCGCTTCGGTCACGTCGCAGGTGAAGGCGGCGGCCCGGCCACCGCGGGCGGCGATGTCGCGGACGGCGTCCTCGACCTTATCGCGCCGCCGCGCCGCCAGCGCCACGGCGGCGCCGGCGCCGGCGAGCACGTCCGAGAAGTGTCGGCCGAGCCCCGCCGAGGCGCCGGTTATCAGCGCCACCCGGCCACTGAGTGCAAAATCCGCCATGGGTTGGCCCCGTGTCCTCTTTTCGCGGGCCATCCTTGTCGCCACATGCCGTAGCGTCAAGGCGCCGAGGTTTGCTATGACGGCCGGGGAGCCCGCCCATGCGCGTCGATATCGTCTCGGATGTGATTTGTCCCTGGTGCTACATCGGCAAGCGTCGGCTGGAGACGGCCCTCGCGCTGCGCCCGGAGGTGTCGATCGACACCAATTGGCGGCCCTTTCAGCTCAACCCCGACATGCCGGCCGGGGGCATCGACCGCCGCGCCTATCTCGCCGCGAAATTCGGCGGCTCCGCCCATGCCGAGCGCATCTACGCCAATGTCACCGAGGCCGGCGCTTCGGTCGGCATCCCCTTCGCCTTCGACCGCATCCGCCGCACGCCCAACACGCGGGATGCCCATCGGCTCATTCGCCGTGCCACGGGGCAAGGCCGCGCCGATGCCGTCGTCGAGGCGCTCTTTCAAGCCTATTTCACTGCCGGCCGCGATATCGGCGACCGCGCGACCCTAGCCGAGATCGCTGGCGAGGCGGGACTCGATGCGCAAGACACAGCCGCGTGGCTCGAGAGCCCGGCCGAGCTAGAGCAAGTGCTGGCCGAAGACCGCAGCGCGCGCCGCCTTGGCATCAACGCCGTGCCCTGCTTCATCTTCGAGGGTCAATACGCCGTCTCCGGCGCGCAGGAGCCCGAGTTCTTCTTGCCGGTTTTCGACCTCATGCGCAACGGCGCGCCCGCCGCCTGAACGCAGGCGCTAGGGAACGAGCGCCCAGCGCCCATCCGGCTGAAGGCACATCGTCCCCGACGCCTTCACCTTCTGTCCGGCGATGATCACGGTCTGCTCGACGATCCGGCAGGTCTGCCCGTGCCCATCGACGAAGGCGGACTGCACGGTGACCGTCGACTTTTGTCCGACCAGCGGGTAAGTCGCACGGGGACTGCGCAAGAAGGCATCGATGACTGAGAGGGCCGGGGTGTAGGCAAATCCGCCTCCCGCTCCCGCAGCGGCCGCTGCGCCCGCCGCTCCGGCAGCGCCAGCCCCACCACCGCCAGCGGCTCCACCGGCCGCGCCCGCCGCTCCGCCGGCCGCGCCTGCTGCGCCGCCCGCAGCTCCACCGGCTGCACCCGCTGCGCCGCCCGCAGCTCCACCGGCTGCACCCGCTGCGCCGCCCGCCGCTCCACCGGCGGCGCCTGCTGCGCCGCCCGCCGCTCCACCGGCTGCACCGCCCGCAGCTCCACCGGCTGCACCCGCTGCGCCGCCCGCCGCTCCACCGGCGGCGCCCGCTGCACCGCCCGCCGCTCCACCGGCAGCACCTGCTGCGCCGCCGGCCGCTCCACCGGCTGCACCTGCTGCACCGCCCGCCGCTCCACCGGCAGCGCCCGCTGCGCCGCCCGCCGCTCCACCGGCCGCGCCTGCTGCACCGCCTGCCGCTCCACCGGCGGCGCCCGCTGCGCCGCCCGCCGCTCCACCGGCGGCGC
>DATJAV010000220.1:0-5829 GCA_035515835.1 Allostellaceae bacterium | reverse complement strand
TATCCATCGACCGACCCGCCGCCTATCATGCGCCAAGGATCGCGCGCAGGGAGGCTCGGATGGATCTCGGCATCGCCGGCAAGAAGGCGCTGGTCTGCGCCGCCAGTAAAGGCCTCGGCAAGGGCTGCGCCATGGCGCTGGCGGAAGCTGGCGTCGAGCTCGTCATCCTCGCCCGCGGCAAGGAAGCGCTGGAAGCGACTGCCGCCGAGATCCGCACCAAGACCCGGGCCAAAGTGACCGCGCTCGTCGCCGACATCACCACCCCCGACGGCCGGAAAGCGGCGCTCGCCGCGTGTCCCGCGCCCGACATTCTCGTCAACAATGCCGGCGGTCCGCCGCCCGGCGATTTCCGCGATTGGGACCGCGAGATCTGGTTGAAGGCGATCGACGCCAACATGCTGACGCCGATCGAGCTCATCCGCGCCACCGTCGACGGCATGATTGCGCGCCGCTTCGGCCGCGTCATCAACATCACCTCGAGCGCGGTGAAGGCGCCGATCGACATTCTCGGCCTCTCCAACGGCGCGCGCAGCGGTCTCACCGGGTTCGTCGCCGGCCTCGCGCGGAAGACAGTGCGGCACAACGTCACCATCAACAACCTGTTGCCGGGGGCGATGGACACCGATCGCCTGCGCTCGACCCATCCGATCTATGCGAAGCAGCGCAACATCTCGGTCGAGCAGGCGGCGGCCGAGCGCGCCGCCGCCATTCCCGCCGGCCGCTTCGGCACCGTCGACGAGTTCGGCGCCGCTTGCGCCTTCCTCTGCAGCCAGCAGGCGGGCTATGTCACGGGACAGAATTTCCTGATCGACGGCGGCGCCTATCCCGGCACCTTCTGATTTCTCGTGAAATTCGGCGTCCTGCAATTCTTCAGCTGGCCCGAGCGCCGCGTCGCGCTGCCGACGGTCTATGCCCGCGCCCTCCAGCGCATCGAGATCATGGAGAGGACCGGCTACGACGCCGTCTGGCTCGCCGAGCATCACTTCACCGGCTACAGCGTCTGCCCTTCCGTTCACATGATGGGCGTCCACGTCGCCGACCGCACCCTCCGCCTGCGCATCGGCATGGCGGTGTCGCTCGCCGCCTTCTACCACCCGCTGCGGCTCGCCGAGGAAGTGGCGTTTCTCGACGTGCTCTCGGGCGGGCGCGTCAATTGGGGCGCGGGCCGCGGCTTCGATCCGGTCGAGTTTCAGATCTTCGGCGTGCCGCCCGAGGAGAGTTCCGCGCGCTATCACGAGGCGGTCGAGATCGTCCATCGCGCCTGGACCGAGGAGCGGCTCCGCTGGTCCGGGCGCTATTGGAATTTCGACGGCGTCGAAGTGCTGCCGAAACCGATGCAGCAGCCGCATCCGCCGATCTGGCTCGCCTGCGGCTCGGAGAGCTCGCTCGTCTGGCCGGCCGAGCGCGGCTATGGGGTGCTGCTCTCGCCGCATCCGACCTTCGCCGAGATCGCCGCCCATCGCCTGCAGTATCGCCGGGTGCTCGAGGCGAGCGGGCATACGCTTGCCGGACGCGACATCCCGATCGCGCGATTGCTCGCGGTCGCCGAGAGCGATGCCGCGGCCGAGGAGGTCGCGCGCGCCGGCGTCCAGTGGATCGCGGGCTCCTACATCAACCCGAGCAAGGCCGCCGGCGCCTCGGCGCAGGCCCATGTCATGCGCATGGAGCCGACCCAGCGCACCGAGCGCTATCTCCGCTCGGTGGTGATCCACGGCAGCCCCGCGCGCGTCACGGCGGAGCTCGAGCGTCTCCGCGAGGAGCTGCCGCTCGACTATCTCATGATCGCGCCCTTGAGCCACGCCTCCTTCATGCTGTTCACGGAGCAGGTGCTGCCGCGGTTCTTGTGAGGGGCAGGGTGGCCTGCAGCTCTCTCAGACGCGTTTCCTCAGCTCCGTCTTCAGCACCTTGCCGTAATTGTTCTTCGGCAGCGCGTCGATGAAGAGATAGGCGCGGGGGCGCTTGAAGCGGGCGATGCTGGCGAGGCAGAGGCGGTCGAGCTCCCCCTCCTCGACCGGCGCGCCAGGACGCGGCACGACGAAGGCCACGACCTCTTCGCCCCAATCGGCGTGAGGGCGCCCGACCACCGAGACCTCGGCGATGCCGGGATGACGGAGCAGCACTTCCTCGACCTCGCGCGGATAGATGTTGCTGCCGCCGCTGATGATCATGTCCTTGGAGCGGTCGCGGAGCGTCAGAAACCCGTCCTCGTCGAGCGCACCCAGGTCGCCGGTATGGAGCCAGCCGCCGCGCAGCGTCTCGGCCGTCGCGGTGGCGTCTTGGAAATAACCCGCCATTACGGTGTCGCCGCGCGCCAGGACCTCGCCGGTCTCGCCGATGGCAACGTCGCGGTCCTCGCCGTCGACGACGCGGAGCTCGACGCCGGCGAAGGGGAGGCCGACCGAGCCGAGCCGCTCGCGCCAGCGCGGGTGGGCGCGGTCGGTGTGGTAGGCGCGGGCAAGCGCGGTGATGGTCATCGGCGATTCGCCCTGGCCGTATATTTGCACGAGCCGCGGCCCCAAGAGATCGACGGCGCGCAGCAGATCAGTCACATACATCGGTCCGCCGCCATAGATGATCGCCTTCAGCTGGCGATGATCGGCGCCGATGAAGGCGGGATCGGCGATGAGACGGGTCAGCATGGTGGGCGCGGCGAAGAAGCTGAGGCCGGGCCAGGCCGGCACCAGCTCCGCAATCTCCGCCGGGTCGAAATGCCCGGCTTCGGGAATGACGTGGGTGGCCGCCTTGGCAACATGGGGAAGGCCGTAGAGCCCCGAGCCATGCGAGAGCGGTGCGGCATGGAGGATCGAGTCGCCCGGGAGGATGCCGTCGACATCGCTGAAATAGCCGAGCGACGCCGCGATCAGATTGCGATTGGTGAGCGTCGCCCCTTTGGGCCGTCCGGTGGTGCCACTGGTGTAGAAAAGCCAGGCCGCGTCGTCGGGCCGGCGCTCGACCAGCGCCGCCGACTCGCCGTCGCGCCAGCGCCGCCATTCGGCGCCGCCGGCGACGACGACGCGCTGGAGCTCGGGCAAATCGTCGGCGAGCGGCGCCACCGTCTCGGCGAGGTCAGGACTGGTAAAGACGAGGCGCGCGCCGGAATGGCCGAGGATGTAGCGGAATTCCTCGCGGTGGAGCTTGGCGTTGATCGGCACGGCGACCAGGCCCGCGTGCCAGATGCCGAAGAGCGCCTCGAGATAGTCCGGCCGGTTATCCATGACGATGGCGACGCGCTCGCCTGGATGCGAGAGCGCTTCTCGCTGCAGCGCGCCGGCGATGGCGGCGGCGCGAGCCGCCCAGTCCCGATAGGTGGCATAGACGGCCCGCCCCGTCGCGATGGCGGGGGTCGTGGCGAAGCTCCGCCCATTGCGGGCGAGCCAAGCGGCGACATTCACCGGCGTGCTCCAGTCATGGGTGGAACATGCGCAATTCGCAGCGGCGAGCGCAACCCGCACGCATTTTTCTGTCGACGGCGACGCGCGGTTGAGGTTTGATGACCGCTCGCTGGCCCGCTTCCATGGCGAGGCCGGAGTGGTGCAGGTGTAGGCATGAGCATGTGGCGGCGGCGGCCGGGCCCCCAAGAAAACTACGGCATCAGCGCAGGTCAGCGCTTCTTCTCCGTCGGACGAGTGAAAGCAGTGTGGGAAGTGATCACCGTGGCACGCTACCCCGGTGATGTCAGCCCGCATGTGCGACTCTGCCGCGTCGGTGCGCAGCATGACGGCAAGACCGTCGCTTTGGACGTGCTCCGCGACCGCCGCTTCTACGAACCTGCAACCTGACGGCTTGTCGTCCCCGCGCACGACAGCGCGTGTGAAACCTGCATTAACCACACTGTTCTATCATGTGCGCGAGCGCACATCGCCCGGCACGGGCGCGCCCCAAATACCGTTCTATGCGGCCACCGGGACCTAAGAGCAATCACCGGTGTTAGGAGTCTGCCGCCGCTTGACCCTTGCGTCAGCGCCAACTAAGGAGGATGCGTGACACCTTGGCCGCTTCGGCCTCCCTCAAACGAGGCCGCCCCAAAACCCCCGCCCTTGGCCGTCCGCCCGGGTCGGCTTCCCGCCGCTTCCATAGCCGCCGAGACCGACGAAAGGGCATC
Source organism: Allostellaceae bacterium (assembly GCA_035515835.1). GTDB lineage: Bacteria > Pseudomonadota > Alphaproteobacteria > ATCC43930 > CGMCC-115725 > DAHUYF01. Next base: position 1,727 of record DATJAV010000220.1, on the reverse strand, counting down.
TTATGCTCTACGAGACCTACCAGGCGCATAGCGATTTCTTCGGTCCGGTCCGTTGGATGGCAGGTGCGATGAAGGGCCTCCTCAACCAGCCCTGGCCGGTCGTCGCGCATCATCCGGTGATCCGCAGCGCCGCGGCTGCGTGCGAGCTGGTGGCGCGAGCGGGCATGTGGCATGCACGGCCCGATTTCGGCATCCGCGGCACCGTCGTCGACGGCAAGCCGGTTGCGGTGGAGGAGGTGGTGGCGCTGCACCATCCCTTCTGCAGCCTGCTCCACTTCAAGAAGGACAGCGACGTGGCGCAGCCCCGCGTGCTGCTGGTGGCACCGCTCTCGGGGCATTTCTCGACCCTGCTGCGCGGCACGGTCGAGACCTTGCTGCCCGATCACGACGTCTACATCACGGATTGGATCAACGCGCGGAACGTGCCGCTGCTCTATGGCCGCTTCGATCTCGACGACCATATCGACCTCGTCTCCAGTTTTCTCCGCGAGCTCGGCCCCGAGACGCACGTCATCGCCGTTTGCCAACCCTCGGTGCCGGTGTTGGCGGCGGTGGCGCTGCTCGCCGCCGACAAGGACCCGGCGCAGCCCCGCACCATGACCCTGATGGGCGGCCCGATCGATACGCGACGCAATCCCACTGTCGTTAACAAGCTCGCCACCTCGCGCCCCATTTCCTGGTTCGAGCGCAACGTCATCGCCACCGTGCCGCCGCGCTACGCCGGGCACTTCCGCCGCGTCTATCCCGGCTTCCTGCAGCTGGCCGGGTTCATGACCATGAACCTCGACCGCCACGTCACCGCGCATGTCGATCTCTTCAAGCATCTCGTCAGAGGCGACGGCGAAAGCGCTGAGGCAACACGGAAATTCTACGACGAGTACATGTCGGTGATGGACCTCACGGCGGACTTCTACCTGCAGACGGTGTCGCGCGTCTTCCAGCAGCACGCGCTGCCGCTGGGCCACTTCACCTCGCGCGACCGCAAGGTCGAGCCCCGCGCCATCGCGCGCACCGCGCTCCTCTGCGTCGAGGGCGAGCAAGACGACATCTGCGCCGTCGGCCAGACCAGTGCCGCGCTCGATCTCTGCAGCGGCTTGCCCCCCGGCAAGAAGGGGCATCATCTCCAGCCTAAGGTCGGCCATTACGGCGTCTTCAACGGCAGGCGCTGGCGCACCGAGATCTATCCCTGCGTCCGCGATTTCATCCACGCGCATGGCTGATTGACGGCCTCGCCGCCTTCCGCCAAATACTGCTCGGCGAAAGAAAACGGGCGAGGGAGGCCATGGCGCGGACGGGCAAGGTCGTCATCACCTGCGCGGTGACGGGGTCGATCCACACCCCGACGATGAGCCCGCATCTGCCGCTGACGCCCGATGAGGTGGCGCATCAGGCGATTGAAGCGGCCGAGGCGGGCGCCGCCATTCTCCATCTCCATGCGCGCGATCCCAAGGATGGGCGGCCGACGCCCGATCCCAAGGTCTTCATGGCCTTCCTGCCGCGCATCAAGCAGGCGTCCGACGCCGTCATCAACATCACCACCGGCGGCGGCCACGGCATGACGCTGGAGGAGCGCCTGGCGGCGCCGCTCGCCGCCTCGCCCGAGATGTGCTCCCTCAACATGGGCTCGATGAATTTCGGCCTCTATCCCATGCTGGCGAAATATAAGGAGTTCAGGTACGACTGGGAGCGGGTCCATCTCGAGAACTCTCGCGACTTCATTTTTCGAA
>DATJAV010000219.1:0-3661 GCA_035515835.1 Allostellaceae bacterium | reverse complement strand
GGTCGATGGATAGAAGAAAAGATTTACATTGAGGCAGTGAGAGAGTGAGAAGTCTATTGGCGCCGCCGGACCAATATTCAACCTCTCACTGTCTCACGGCCTCATTGTGATCTTCCTTGACGCGCCTTCTTCTTGCGCTATTGCGCCGCCGCGGTCTGCTTCTCCGTATGGATCGGCGCTTGCGATTTGATGTAGAGGGCGACGGCGCGGCGGTCGGCGTCGCTGAGCGCCGCCGTGCCCTTGACGACATCGGCCATGCCGGATCCGACGAAATCGAAATCGGGAGTCTGACCGGTGCGAAGGAGCGTGGCGATATCGTCGACGCTCCATTTGCCGATGCCGCTCTCGGGATCGGGCGTGATGTTGGGGACTTTCAGTCCATCGGGCCCTTGCGGGTTGCCGGAGTAAGCGCGGCTCGATTTGAGCGCGCCGAGGAAATTGCGCGGGGTGTGGCATTCCTGGCAATGGGCCACCGCTTCGGCCAGATAGCGCCCGCGATTCCACTCAGCACTTTCCGTCGGCACCGGCGCCAGCGGACCCGGGCGGAAGAAAAGCAAGCGCCAGAACACCATGAGAAAGCGCCAGCCGAAGGGAAAGCGCAGCTCGTGCGGCTTGTTCGGCACCGCGACCGCCGGGCGCGATTGGAGATAGGCATAGAGCGCTCCGATGTCCTCGTCGGTCATTCCCGTGAAGGACGTAAAGGGAAAGACCGGGAAAAGATGCTCGCCGTCGCGGCCGATGCCCTCGCGGAAAGCGCGGCGGAACTCGGCCTCGCTCCAGGCGCCGATGCCGTATTGCTTGTCGCTGGTGATGTTGGGGGCAAAGAAGCGGCCGAAGGGTGTGTCGAGCGGGCGGCCGCCGGCCAGCGGCGCGCCGCCGCCCTTCACGTCGGTATGGCAGGCGACGCAGTCGGCGGCGTCGAACAAGACCTCGCCCCGCCGCAGCTGCGCCTCATCGGCGGGACGCGCGGGCAACGCCGCCGCAACCAGGAAGAAAGCCGCGAGGAGACTCCGCGCCAGCGGCCTCCGCCCGCGGATCAGGAGATTTTCTCGCGATAAGGCGTGTGGCAGCTGCCGCAGCCATTCTTGCCGGTATTGACGAGCTGCGCCCCCACCGCCGCCTTGTCGCCGGTCTTGATGGCCGCGGCGAGCTTTTTCTCTTCCTCGGCGAGCACCGGGGGGATCGCCTTGAACTTGTCCCATTCGCTCCAGATGGCGGGCTTCGCGCCGGTCTTGCCAGGGAAAGCGTCCAAGCCGGTGCCGGCGGGGAAGAGATCGACGATCTTCGGGTTGATCGACTGCAGGTCGGCAATGGCCGCTTCAGCCTTCGCTTGATCGGCGTCGCCCTTCACATACTCGGAGACCGTTTTCAGGTCCTCGCCCTGCCGCTTCATCGTGTCGCGGCGCGTCTTGATCTCCGCCTCTTTGTCCTGTGCAACCACGGCAACCGTGCCGAAGCCGATCGCCAGCGCCAGGACCGCCATGGCAAAACCGATCCGTGCAAAACGCCCCATCTTGCTCTCCTCGCTTGTCGCGCCGATCGCCTGCCGACGCTGCGGCGCGATGATAACCAAAGGACCCGACCGCCTCCGCTCCGCGGCCTTCACGATCGCGTTACGGGACGCCTCACTTCAGGGTCACCCCCGAGACATGCTGGCGAAAGCCCGCGGACTGGTTGAGGCGGTCGCACCATGCCTTGAGGCGCGGCAGGCTCGGCCGTTCGATGGGATAGTGATGCCAGCGATGCGCCCAGATGCCGACGCAGACATCGGCGAGCGTCAACCCGTTTCCAGCGAGGTAAGATCCGCGCGCGAGCTGGTCCTCGACCATGCGCCAATAATCGATCGAGCGCAGCCGTGCCGCCTCCAACGCGGCACTATCACGCTTCTCCACCGGCGTGCGGTAATAGCCCAGCAGCATCGCCGACATCGGCGGCGTCATTGCCGAGAGCTGCCAATCCATCCAGCGCTCGACATGAGTGCGCGCCGCCGGGTCCTTGGGATGAAGGCGCTCGCCGCCATGCTTGGCGCAGAGATAGCGGATGATGGTGTTCGATTCCCAGATGACGAGATCGCCGTCCTCGACGGTCGGCACGAGGCCGTTGGGGTTGAGCGCGAGGTAGCGCGGCTCCTTGTTGCCGCCGAAGGGACCACCCCAGTCGACGCGCTCGAACGGAATGCCGAGCTCGGCGCAGGTCCAAACCACCTTCTGCACGTTGGACGAGGTATCGCGTCCCCAGATCTTCAGCATCGCTTCCTCCCGGTTTGGGCGCGACGCTAGCGGGCGAGGCGGCAGGGTTCAATGGCGCTGGGCGCAGAGATGCGCGTTCGCCAGAGCGACAAGCATCGACGCGGGAGCGGCCGCGGCGCAGACCGGCTCTGCCGTCTCGGCAGCATCGGCGGTGCGGCCCTCGTCGGCGAGAAGGAGTGCCAGCAACGTGCGAAGCCGCCATTCCAGCTCCGGCTTGAACTGCAGGCTGAGTGTCCGCTCCTGGGCCAGCGCGGCGCGCAGCTCCTGCTCGGCGCCTTTCTCGTCGCCGGCGTCCAGCAGGCTTTCCGCGCGGAGGAAATGACCGCGGGGATCGCGGGGATAGTGCGCGACGAGATCGGCCAACGCTTGACCGTCGGCCGCATCGCCTTTCGCCAGCTGGTCGCTCGGAATGAGCTCCGCGGCATAGCTCGGGTAGTTGGCGGCGGTGGCGACCGCGGCCCAGGCGAAGGCGGCGAGACCCGCCGCCGCCAGCACGCGACCGACGGCCGGCGGAAGCGGGCTCGTTTTCCGCCAGAAGATCAGCATCGCCAGTCCTGCCGCAGCGCCGGCGAGCGTGCCGCCGAGATGGGCACCGAAATCGACATGCTGACCCGTCACCGAGGCCGCCAGCGGCAGCAGCGACGGGACGAGCATTTGCAGCATGCCGAGCTGCACTTGCGTCCGCTGCGGACCACGGGGAAGCCCGAAGCTCAGCACCAATCCCGTCGCCAAGAGACCCATGATCGCCCCCGACGCGCCCACCGACACGACATTGGGAGGATTGATCGCGAGCGACATGAGCGACCCGCCGAGCGCGCCAAGGGCGAAAAGCGCCAGCAGCCAAGCGCGCCCGACCAGGCGCTCGAGGAGGCCGCCGGCGATCAATAGCGCGAGCCCGTTCAAGGCGAGGTGCACAAGGCTGCCGTGGAGCAGCGGCGCCGCGAACAGGCGGTACCATTCTCCGTCCTGAAAGACGAGCGTCCCGTTCAAGCCGCCCAGAGCGATCAAGGTCGCGACGCTCGGCTCCAACGACCCGCCACCGTCGCCGGCGCTGCACAGCAGCTCGACGCCGAACACGGCCGCCAGCACGGCGAGCAGCACCCAGATCAGCACCGGGGTCGAGCGATTTGTCCCGAGCATCACTCCGAGTGCGATCCTGCGGTCAGCCGAGCGTCAGCGGCAACGCCGGCGGTCACCCCTGGCGATCCGGGAAGCTCTGATCCATCGCCAGCGCCGGCACCTGGTCGTTGCACCAGCCGACGATCCGCGCCGGGACGCCGGCGACGGTGGCGCAAGGCGGCACGTCCTTCAGCACGACGCTGCCCGCGCCGACCTTGGCGCCGGCGCCGATCTCGATGTTGCCGAGCACTTTGGCGCCGGCCGAGAGCAGCACGCCGTCCCGCACCTTGGGG
>DATJAV010000218.1:0-21682 GCA_035515835.1 Allostellaceae bacterium | reverse complement strand
CCCTATGGACCACCGCCGGTGCTCGCCGAGACCAGCCAATTCGGCTCGCTCGAGGCGAGCCTCCCGCCCGACCAGTTCCGCAGCATCCTCCGCGCCTACCTCGCCGACGCCACGGCGCGCGCCACGCGCATCGTCGCCGCCGCGGAGCGCCGCGACTTCGCCTGCGTCGCCAAGGACGCGCACGACCTCGCCAGCACGTCGGGCAATGTCGGTGCGCATCAACTCGCCGATCTCTCCCGCCGCCTCGAGCGCGCCTGCAAGACCGGCACTGTCGCCGATATCGAGATACTGCTGCCGGCGATCGGCCCTGCCGTGCAAGCGGCCCAAGAAGCACTCCGCCTCCGCTATCTCGCCGTTGCCGTCTGAAATCCGACGGCCATCAAGCCCGTCGTCGCTTTCATTGGCGAACGCAGGGAACGGCGGGATGCGCCGGGAACGGCGGCGGTGAGCGCCACTGGCGCTGGCGGAGCGATCCTGCAAGAGAGGCGGGGGTCGGTGGATCCCTAAAGGACGGCGTACACCTCGATTGACACCTTGTCGGGATATCGCGCGCCGCGCGTCACGAACACGGTTCGCGTGAGCCAGAGATGAGCTGGTGCCGCTGTCTCGAAAGCCGGCGTGCCGCGGAAATAATAAGCGCCGGGATCGACCGCCTCGCCCGCCACGAGCTTTCGGACGATCTCGGGCGGCCCGTGGCGCAAGGCGCGATGGACGACGGCGATCGCCGCGCCATCGTCGGCGGCGAGCGTATAGCGCGCCTCGAGCTCGGCCGTGCCGTCGGCGCGGATCGTCTGCCAATCGGCGCCGCCCGGCAGAATGCGACCCCCGAGTTTCGGTCCCGCCACGCGGCCGCCGGTGATGGGGATGATGCGCCGTCGCCCCGCCGGCGTCTCGCCGAGCTCGAGCGGTGCCCCCACCGTGACCTCGAGGCTGAAGGCGAAGTCGAGCGCGATCGTCATCTCCGCCTCCGGTTCCATCCGCGTCGACGCTCGCTAGCGCCGCCGCCGACACCGGGTCAAGCGCCGCCCGCCGTGGTGGCACGCCGTCGTCGGTGCTAGCCTTCGACGATGACCATGGATGCCGCCGCACCTTTGCTCACCGCCGCGCGTTTCGGGCGCTCGATCATTGGCCTGATGGCGTTGCTGTTGTTGGCGCTGCCGGCGCAAGCCGCGCTCTCCTGTCCGCCGTCCCCGGCGGTGATCGAGATCGAGCGCGCCATCGAGCCGCCGCGCATCGACAACACGCTGCGGCTGCCGGCCTTGCAGCGCCTCGCCGGCCACCCGCGTGCCGGCCGGGCGCTCGGGCTCTACAAGGCAAGGCTCGCGGCGCATTGGACCATCGCCTACCGTCATGCCGACGAGGGCGGCCAGGCCTGTCGCTGGATCGAAAAGGTCGTCGTCAAGCTCAGCATGCCCTTCCGCATGATCTACATCGTCCGGGAGCGGCGGCCGGGTACCTGCGCCTATGAGACCGTACTGGGACATGAGCGCGAGCATCAGGCGATCGACGACGCGGTGGTCGAGGAATATCGTCCGCGCCTGCGCTCTGCTGCGATGGACGCGATCCGATCGCTTCCTGCCGCGGTGCTCAGGGCTTCCGGCCCGGGCGCGGCAGAGCAGCTCGCCGCCCCGATCTCGGCGGCGCTCGAGCGGACACTTGATGCGCTGAAGCGCGAGCGCGAGGCGCGGCAGAAAGCGGTCGACTCGCCTGAGGAATATCGCCGCGTCAATGCCGCTTGTGGCTAAGCAAAGGGTTCTATTCGGCGGCAGTCCCTGTGGGCGCCTTGCGCGGCCGCTTCACCTGAAGCCCAGCAATCTCGCCGCCATCTTCGGCGAAGAGGATGTCGGAGAGAAGCGACGCCGCCTCGGCCTGGGACGCGCGAGCAGCGTCGCCCTCGGCGTTTTTCGCCGCCGCCGTGATTTCCTTGATGCGTCGCCCGATCTCCTTGGCGCTCTGCTCGGCGGCGCGCTGAACCCCGGGGATGATGCCGGATTTGCCGCCATTCTCGCGCAGGAAGACGACGAGCCGCGCCGCCTCGGCGGCGCGCCGGATCGCCGGCTGTTCGGGGATAACGCCCGCGCCGGTGCCGCGCGGCGGCAACACCGCCAGCATGGTTTCGCCGAGGCGCTCGATGAAAGGTGCGCCCAACGCTTCCACCACTTGGCCGCGGATCTCGCCGACTTCCTCGGCCCAGGTCGAGCCGCGGCGGAAGCCGCCCTCGCCGAGCAGCGCGCGCGACGCCTCGGCATAGCGCTCGAGCGTGGCGAGGAGCGGCGCCAATGGGCCCTGGGCGTTGCCGGCAAACCCGCCAATCTCGCGCGCCAGGATCTCGAACTCGCGCAGCAAGCGGCGGCCGATGGCGCCGAACTCGGTGTCGCGCACCAGCGAGCCGTCCTGGCGCCAGGCGAGCTCGCGGCCAAGCGCGAGGACGTCCCAGGGGCGCTCCAGCCGGTTGATGAGCGCCAGCGCGAAATAGCCGACATCGACGCCGACGGCGTCGCGCACTTTGCGGTATTGCCGTGCCGCCTCGGCGCTGGTCTTGGGCCCGAGCTCGGAAAGCCAGCGGCCGCGCGCCTTGCCGTCGTCCTGGGCCGCAGCGATCACCGCATCGAGCCCGCTGCGCAGCATCTCGGCCAGCGGCAGGATGCGGGCCACCTCGCGCAGGTCGGCCATGAGGTTGAGGCCGGCGAAAATCGCCTTCAACGACGGATCGCCCTCGCCTTCGGTCAGGCGCTTCAGCAGCGTTTCGGTCCATTGGCGCACGGCGCGATGCACGGTCTCGGCGAAGAGGCCGAGCGCCGCCTTCTCGGTGCCGGCGACGTGATCGCGGAAGCTCCGCTCGAGCTCGAGCATGTCGTTGCCGGCGACGGCCTGCACACCCTTCCACCACGGGCCGATGACGGCGCGGGTGATGCGGCCCTCCGGACGCTTCAGCTCGGTGCTATCGGTGAGGAATTCCTCGAAGGCGGTGCAGGCCAGCCGGCACAGGGTCGGGACGCGGGGTGCCTGGCCCTGGCGCAGCTGCGGGCGGAGCGCCGCCAGGATGGCCTCGGTCGGCAGGCTCGCCTTGCCAAGAGCGCGCTCGGTCTCGAGGCTTCTCGCAAAGGCCAGCGCCTGGCGATGCGACAGCTTGGCGAGGATCAGCTCGAGCTTTTTGCTCTTTTCGTCGGACGTCAAGAAGCCCTACCTTGGTTCCGGGCAGTTGCCGGCAAGGTTTATATTGCCCGGTGTACCGAGGCGGCGCCAGCGACGCTTTCCCGGCCACTTAGGGTGTAGCGCGACGCCGCTAAACGACAGGTTAAATCCCGCCTTGCCTTCGCCTGGCGGGGAAGGGAATACTCGGATCGCGGAGGAAGGGCATGCGCGGGCATCACGACATGGGCGGATTGCCGGCGGGGCCGGTCGAGAAGACCGAGCACGACTACGCCTTCTGGGAGAAGCGGGTCGATGCCCTGATGACGCTGCTCTCCGATCCCAAGCGGCAGCTGCTCCGGGTCGACGAGCTCCGCCGCAACATCGAGGCGCTGCCGCCTGACGCTTATGACCGGATGAGCTATTACGAGCGCTGGATTTCCGCCATTGCGCATACCCTGCTGCAGCGCGGCGTCATCACCGCCGACGAGCTCGGCCGCCGCATCGCGGAAATCGAGGAGCGGGGCGCGGGATGAGCGCCGCCGCGCTTCCGGTCCGGTTCAAGCCAGGCGCGCGCGTCCGCGTGCGCCGCGCCGACCCTCCAGGCCATATCCGCACCCCCTGGTATATCCGCGGCCAGACCGGCGAGATCGAGCGGGTCCTGGGTGCCTTCGCCAATCCCGAGGAGCTGGCCTATAACCGCCCTGGGCTCCCGGCGCAGCCGCTCTATCGCGTGCGCTTCCGCCAACAGGAGCTCTGGCCCGACTATGCCGGAGCGTCGCGCGACACGCTCGAGGTCGAGATTTATCAGCACTGGCTCGAGGCCGGGTGAGCCATGGCCGACATCCATCATCTCCATCCGCACGACCATGACCACGAGGACGGTCCGCCCACCTATTACCAGGCGATGGAGATCGCCGTCCGCGAGCTCCTGATCGAGAAGGGCATCGTCACCGCCGCCGATGTGCGCCGCGCCGTCGAGGCGATGGATGCGCGGACGCCGGCGCAAGGCGCGCGGGTCGTGGCGCGGGCCTGGACCAATCCCGCCTTCAAGGCACGGCTCATGGCCGACGGCAGCGCGGCCGTGCGCGAGCTCGGCATCGAGGTGGGGCCGACCCGGCTTGTCGTTCTCGAGAACACGGCCAGTCTCCACAATCTCGTCGTCTGCACGCTCTGCTCCTGCTATCCCCGCATGGTGCTGGGTCGGCCGCCCGATTGGTACAAGAGCCGCGCCTATCGCAGCCGGGCGGTGCGCGAGCCGCGCGAGGTGCTGAGGGAATTCGGTACGATTGTCGAGGATCGTGTCGAGGTGCGGGTGCACGATTCGACCGCCGACATGCGCTATCTCGTGCTGCCCGAGCGGCCCGCCGGAACCGAGGGATGGAGCGAGGAGCAGCTTGCCGCGCTCGTCACCCGCGACAGTATGATCGGCGTCGCGCTCTGCCACACGTAACGCCGCCCGTTTCGATCAGGAGCCAGTGATGGGCGAAGAGCAGCTCGCGGGGGTGATGGTCGCCGGTCACCGGCTCACCCCCGAGGTCTCGGCCTCGCTCCAGGAGGCGAGCGCCAGCACTGGTGTCGATTTCGATTTCCTGGTGGCCCAAGCGACGGTCGAAAGCGGCCTCAAGAACGTGCAGGCGCGGCATTCCTCGGCGGCGGGCCTCTTCCAATTCACGACGCAGACTTGGCTGCGCATGATCCGCGCTCACGGCGCGCAATACGGGCTGGGCGGTCTCGCCCAGAAGATCACCACGCTCGCCAATGGTCACCTCGCCGTCAGCGACCGCGCCAGCGAGCAGAAGATCCTCGATCTGCGCCAGGACGTGAAGCTCTCGGCGATCATGGCAGGCGAGCTTGCCCGGGAAAACGGCCACGCGCTGGAGAAGGCGCTGCACCGCAAGGCGAACCCGGCCGAGCTCCATCTCGCGCATCTCTTGGGGGCCACCGGCGCTATCCGCGTCTTGCGGGCGCGCGCTGCCGACCCCACGCAGAGCGCCGCGGCGCTGACGCCGCAAGCGGCGAAGCAAAACCCGCAGCTCTTTTATGCGCGCGGCAACCACACGCCCGTTACGGTCGCGGGCCTTTACGGCAAGATCAAGACGCGCATCGAGACGCCGCTGAAGCAACTCGCCGCCGCCCAACGCACCGACGGCCTCCGCCCAGGTCCGGGGCTGAGCGACGACCTGCCGAAGCGGCGGGTGTAATCTGTCTTCTGACATCTGTCATCTGTCCTCTGATCCATGTCCCGCTCCGAGCGTCTGCTCGATCTGCTTCAGGTGTTGCGCCGCTATCGCCAGCCCGTGAGCGGCGCGGCGCTGGCCGAGGAGCTCGGCGTCTCGCTCCGCACCGTTTACCGGGACGTGGCCAGCCTCGCCGCCACCGGCGTCCCGGTCGAAGGCGAGGCGGGCATCGGCTATGTGCTGCGCCCGGGCTACACCCTGCCGCCCCTCATGTTTACCGAGGAGGAGATCGAAGCGGTGGTGCTGGGCTCGCGCATGGTGGCGGCGCAGACCAGCGACGCGCCGCTCGCCAAGGCGGCGCGCGACGCGCTCGCCAAGATCACGGCGGTGCTGCCGGAAGAGCGGCGGGACGAGGTGGCGAGCCTTGGGCTGCTCTCGGCGCCGCGGAAGCTCTTGGCCCCCGACGGCGTCGATCCGGCCCGGCTCCGCCAGGCGATCCGCAGCGAGCGGAAGCTCTGGATCAGCTATGGCGACGAGACCGGCCAGCACACCGAGCGGCGCGTCTGGCCGATCGCCCTCACCTTCTACGATCGCACGCGGCTGCTCGCGGCCTGGTGCGAGCTGCGCCAGGGTTTCCGCCATTTCCGCACCGACCGCATCGCCGCCGTGGTCGAGACCGGCGAGCGCTACCCGCGCCGGCGGCGCGTGCTGATGAAGGAGTGGCGAATGATCGAGGGCATGCCCGATCCCGACTGACGGCTGCTGACAGGAGGTGTCAGCAGCCTCGCTTAAGATGCTTAACGACGAATATGGCGCGCCGATCAGCGCGCGCCCCGCTCGGATCGGAGCATCATCATGAGCACTCTTTATCACCGCCGCGCGGCGGCGCGGATCAATCCCGCCAATGACAACCGCCTGCCGGCGGACCTTTCGTCTCCTCCCACAAAGCTCGCCATCGGCTGGTCCTTGCTGAAGCAGATCGTGCTCGAATGGCGCCGCCGCAGCCGCAGCCGGCAGACGCTGGCTGGCCTCGGCTCCCATGAGTTGCGCGATATCGGGCTCACCATCCACGACCAGGAGCGTGAATGCGGCAAGCCCTTCTGGCGGGCTTAGTCGAAAGTTCTTGATTTGTTCTGGAGGCCGGATTAGCGTTCCGGCAAAGGCGAGGAGGGATTGGCAATGAGCAGCTTCGATCAGGTCGACGAGTTCCTGATGGCGAAATACCGCCGGCATCTCGAGGATGTGCTGTGCGACGGCTGCCTGATCGGGCGGCTCAGCACGGCGCTGGGCGAGCGGTCGCGCATCATGCCGCGGCTCACCCGCTCCATCGCCGAAGAGGATGGCGGCTTGGTGCAGAGCTATGAGGGAATATTGGTGCTCGACGACGTCTGGTACCGCTTCGCCTGCCAACTCTTCGTCGACCGCGGCGGCCAGCGCTTCCTCAGCGACATCACCGCCTTCGACGCCATAGAGTGGCAAGCGGAGGTCAAGGTCCCGGCGTAAGGCGCTCTGCCCTCCGCCAGATCGACCTTCGAACGAAGCCGCGCGCGCCGCATCACCGGGTTCGGAGCGCTGCCGACCTCGGCCGCTTTATCGCAGAGCAGCCTCCCATGCTGGGCATTCTCGGTCTGGTCGAAACTTTGGACTTGCCCGATTGTTGGGTCGGCGCTGGCTTCGTCAGGAACGTGATCTGGGACGCGCTTCACGAGCGCCCGTGGTCCGCGTCCTATGGCGATGTCGATGTTGTCTACTTCGACGCTGGTAATCTCAGCCCCGACCGAGACAGACGGATCGAGGTCGCGCTCAAGCGTTTGACGCCCGATATTCCGTGGTCGGTAAAGAATCAAGCCAGAATGCACATTGCCAACGGCGATCCGCCCTATGCCGATACGGCGGACGCCTTGCGCCATTGGCCCGAAACATGCACCGCTGTTGCCCTCCGCTCCTTCGCCCCCGCATATCGAATTGCTCGCACCATTCGGGATCTCCGATCTCGTTGCGCTGATCGTCAATCCCACAGCGGCCTTTGCCCACAAGATCAGCGCCTATCGCGCGCGTATCGCTCAGAAGCAATGGGCCGAGCGCTGGCCCGCCCTTCGTATCACGGGCCTGCCATAGACGACGTCTCTCTGTTCCAGCTTTGGAATCCGCCCTAGAGTTCGCAAAGGCGGCGCGGCGCAGGAAGGTGCCGCCTCGCAAGGAGGGCGCCATGAAGATCACCACCATCCGCACCGATCTCGTGCAGCTGCCGGCGGACGAGCCGCTGACGGGCGCGGCCGAGAATCCGGCAGCGACGCGGCCCATCGTCACGCTCGAGCTCGGCACGGATGACGGCATCGAGGGCGTGGGCGTCACCTTCTTCGGCAGCGCGCTGAGCGGCGCGCTGCGCCGCGCCGCCGATGACCTCGGCGCCCTCATCATCGGTGCCGATCCGCTGGCGGTGGAGCAGATCGCGCAACGGCTGCGCGAGGCAGCCGGCTCATCCGGTCCTGCCGGCATCTTCACCCTGGCGCTCTCGGCCATCGACATGGCGCTCTGGGACATCAAGGGAAAGGCGCTGGGACAGCCGCTCTGGCGGCTCCTCGGTGGTGCCCGCGAGCGCGTCCCCACTTACGCCAGCGGCGCGCTGATGCGCGGGCTGACGCTCGATCGCGCCGCGACGTCGGCCGGCCGCCTCGCCGAGCAGGGCTTCCGCCAGATGAAGATGCAGCTGGCGCTTCCCGGCGACACCTCGCCCGCGCTCGAGGTCGAGCGCGCGCGCATCATTCGCGAGAATATCGGCCCCGAGATCGCGCTGATGGTCGACATCAATCAGCGCTGGCGCGTCGACCAGGCGATCGATATCGGCCACCGTCTCTCCGAGCTCGGCCTTTTCTGGCTCGAAGACGTGACCGCGGCCGATGATTTCGCGGGCTTGGCGCGCGTCACGGCGGCGCTGGCGACGCCCATCACCGGGGGCGAGTATCTCTGGGGCATCCGGCCTTTCCGCCACATGCTCGAGGCGCACTCGGTCGATATCGCCATGATCGACCTGGTGCGCGTCGGCGGCATCACGCAATGGATGAAGGTCGCCGGCATGGCCGAGGCCTTCAACATTCCGGTCGTGAGCCATCTCATCCCCGAGGTCCACGTCCATCTCATCGGCGCCATTCCCAACGGCCTCACCGTCGAATACATGCCCTGGCTCATGCGCCTCTTCGAGACGGTGCCGCGGCCTCAGGACGGCATGCTGGCCATGCCGACGCAGCCCGGCCTCGGCCTCCGCTTCAACCGCGAGGTCGTCAATCGCTTCCGCGTCGGGTGATTGCAGCTACTGCATGAACCAGCCGTGGCTCACCACGATCGACTGGCCGGTGAGCGCGTTGGAGGGGAAGGCCGCGAGGAAGAGGGCGGTCTCGGCCACGTCTTGCACGGTGGTGAACTCGCCGTCGACGGTCTCCTTCAGCATGACGTTCTTGATCACGTCGTGCTCGGAGATGCCGAGCTCCTTCGCTTGCTCGGGGATCTGCTTGTCGACGAGCGGCGTGCGCACGAAGCCCGGACAAATGACGTTGGCCCGGACGCCGTATTTGGCGCCTTCCTTGGCGACGACCTTGGCGAGGCCGATGAGGCCGTGCTTGGCCGTGACGTAAGGCGCTTTCAGCACCGAGGCTTCCTTGGAATGGACCGAGCCCATATAGATGATGCTGCCGCCCTTGTTGCGCTTGTACATCTCGCGGAGCGCGGCGCGCGTCGTGAGAAAGGCGCCGTCCAAATGAATGGCGATGAGCTGGCGCCATTTGGCAAACTCGAACTGGTCGATCGGCGCCACGGTCTGGATACCGGCGTTCGAGATCATGATGTCGACCTGGCCGAAGGCGGCGATCGTCTTGGCGACGCAGGCATCGACTTGCGCCTCGTTGGTGACATCGACGCCGACGCCGATCGCGCGCTTCTCGCCGCCGAGCTCGGCGGCAGTGGCGTCGGCGCCTTTCTGATTGAGGTCGGCGATCACCACCTTCGCGCCCTCGCGCGCGAAAAGGGTGGCGATCTCCTTGCCGATGCCGCTGGCCGCGCCGGTGACGATGGCAACCTTGTCTTGAAGACGCATGGCTCTTCTCCCGAGAGATTGGCGCTCAGCGCAGATAGTCGTAGACGACCTTGCCGAGACCGAGGGTCAAATTGGCGATGATGTGCGTGGCGGAGATGACCTCGAGCACCGGCAGCTCGGCGATCGGCGCCAGCGCATGGGCATGGAGATCGAGCGCTCCCGGCCCCGTCCACGCGCCGAGCATCTCGATGTCCTCGAGGTGATATTCGACGATCTCGCAAATGCGCGGCGTGCCGTCGACATGCGGAATGATCTTCAAGAGGAAGTTGGGCGCCTCGAGCGAGGTCTTGACGGCGGCGAGGTCGGCGGACTTGTGCTTATAGCCCATGGTGCCGGTGGCAACCCGCACCGGACCGTAGTCGAGCGTGCCGACGAGCGTGTCGATCTCGGCGCGCAGCGACGGGTTCGCGAGCTTCTTGGGAAAGCCCCAGAGCTCGCGTCCGCCGGCGATCGGCGGATCGTCGTTCAGGAACATGCAATGGGTATAGCCGCCTTTGCGGCCGCGGAAGCTCACCGGAATGACCTGGCCGGTCTCGGTGTAGTCGCCGAACCCTGTCGAATCCGGCATGCGGATGAACTCGTATTTGACGACGGGTTCATCGACTTGCAGCGGCTCGGGCACGAGCGCACGCAGCTTCTCCGCGTCGGTCCGATAGGCGATGATGAGATATTCGCGATGCCGGAACCGGTAGGGTCCCTTGGGATAGGCGGGACTGGTGAGCGGCATGGAAAAGGCGCGCTCGCGCACTTCGGCTTCGTTCATAGAACCTCCTCATCAGGCAAGCGGGTGAGCGGATGCGTTCGGCAGCGCCTATTCACGACCGTTCTCGGCAACGTCGAAGGTAAAGACGCCGTCGGCGTTCTTCGGACGCTCCAGCACTTCGGGATGCCGAAGCGTGCGAACCGTGTCGTGATAGCCCGCGCGCCAATGATCTTCCATGCTCTCGCGCGAGAACTCATAGTCTTTGGAGTCACCCTCATACTCTTTCGAGCGGTAGATGAGCTGAACGAGATTCCACACCTTGTGCTCGGCAAAGGGCCGCAAGACGGCGATTTCCGGGCTCTCGGCCAGTTCCCGCGGCAGCTTGTCGAGCAGCTGCGCCAGGGCATTGCGCAGGTGCTGCGTTTCCTTGAAGCGGTCCGACGCGGCGCGCGTGCGGCTCGAGAATTGTATCTCTTTCTGCCGCGTCGCCACATGCGCCATGTTGCGCGGGAACTGACCGCGGGACGACCAGAGATCGACTTGAAAGGCCAGCGTGTCGCGCTGCGGGCGGCTGTCCACCACCCAGCGCAGCGGCGTGTTGGAGACGAGGCCGCCATCCCAATAATGCTCGCCATCGATCTCGATGGCGGGGAATCCGGGCGGCAGCGCGCCGCTCGCCATGACGTGCTCCGGCCGGATGTGGTGGGTGGTCGTGTCGAAATAGACGAAATTGCCGGTCCTTACATTGACGGTGCCGACACTGAGCCGCATGGAATCGCCATTGACGCGATCGAAATCGACGAGCCGCTCCAGCGTCGTCTTGAGGAGGCTCGTGTCGTAATAGCTCGTCGCCTCGAGCGAGCCCTCGGGCCAAAGCCAGGGCGATACCGGCCGCGGCACGAAGAAGCCCGCTGCGCCGGCGACGAGCACACGGGCGGCCGCCAATTGATTGAGCACACCGCGCGCGGCGTCGCCCTTCAACATCCCGGCGAAGTCGCGCCAGAGCTCGAGCGGGACGATCGGCCGGCCGCCGGGATCGACGACCGTTCCTCCGGGAAGCTTTGGCGTCGGCCAGCTGAGCTGTGGGGTCGTGACGATGCGCCAGAACTCCCGCAGCTTCTCGACCCGCGACTCCGGCGGATTTCCGGCGATGATCGCGGCGTTGATGGCGCCGATGGAAATGCCCGCGACCCAGTCGGGATGAAGCGCCGCTTCGGCGAGGCACTCATAAACGCCACCCTGATAGGCGCCGAGCGCCCCACCCCCCTGCAACAGAAGCGCAATGCACTCGAAGGGCGGCCGCGTCCGCTCCCGTCGAGGGGCTTTGCCGATCTTGCTTGACATGCTTACCGTCGCAGCAGCCCAAAGGCGAAGGAACGGCCCATCTTGCGCCGCGCCATCAGATGTATCCATAGCATAGCATAAGGCTCGAGCAACCGCGCGATCGCAAGCTCGCCCACATCGACCGCCTCGAAGCCCAGCGCGCCGACGAGATCCATCACCACTTGCTTGCCCGCGGCATCGTCGCCGGCGACGAACATCACCGGCTTGCCGGCAGCAAAGGCGGCGTCCGCCATGACCTCGAAACCAACCTGGTTCATGGCTTTGAAGACGCGCGCGCCGGGCGCGAGCTTTGCCACTTGCTCGGCGCCGGAATCGTCGAATCCCACCGCCAGCGAAAAATTGGCCCCGATCGGGTTGGTGACGTCGATCAGGATTTTGCCGGCGAGATCGCCCGCCGAGGCGAGCGCCGCGGCGTTCGCCGCATAAGGCGTCGCCAGCACCACGACATCGGCGTCCTTTGCCGCATCGCGCACGCTGGCGAGACGCGCCTCGCCCTTGATCTTCGCCACCAGGGCCTTGGCGTCCGCATCCCCGGTGTCGCGCACGCCGAAAGCCACGGCGTGGCCGAGCTCCGCCCACCGTCGGCCCAGCGTACCGCCCACCGGACCCGTACCGATCACCGCGATTTCCATGAATCCCTCCTCCGTGTTTGCGCGCCATCGCCAAAGCAGACGCGTCGGGCGAGCCTAGCGCTCGTCCTCCTTCGGCGCCTCCGGCCGCCGCAACCGATCGCTCGGCGTCAACGATCGGAGAACCGTTGGCCTGCCAGCAGGCCGATCGCGCTTAATGCGCCGCCGAGTCCTCCCATAACAGCGAAAGACCGAGCCGCGAGCCGCGATTTTGGCCGAAGGCAAGGCGCACGATCACCATCATGGCGGGCTCGGCGAAGCGCGCATGGTGAGCGGTCCGAAATCCACCACTTCCGTCGGCAGCGCGCGCGCAAGCTCCGACACGGTCGCCTTGGCCGCGGGGTCGTCGCCGTAGAGGAAACAGCCGACCGGCTTGCCGCCAATTGTCGGATTGTCGCTCAACAGCAGCGCCGCCGAAGGCGGAATTCCTTTGACCACCCGGGCGCCCGGCGCCAGTCCGGCGATGATCTCGCCGCCCGAGGTGGTGGCGCCGACGGCAAGGCCGGTGTAGTCCGCCGTAAGCGCGTTGGTGCAATCGCAAAGGACTTTGCCCGACAGGGGGCCGGCTTGCCCCAGCGCCAGTTCGACCGCGCTCCACGGCACCGACAGCACCACCACCTCACCGAAGCGCGCGGCCTCCGACGGTGTGCATAGCGCGCGCCGTAGCGGCGCGCGGTCGCCTCCAGCTCGGCGTCGTCCTTATGGAAGCTCAGCATGATTTGGTGCCCCGCGGCACCGAGGCGTTTGGCGAATGCAGCGCCAACCTTGCCGACGCCAATGATGCCGATGTTCAAGGAGACACCTCCCCACATGCGACGTGGTGCAGAAAATCGCGAGTGGCTGCATGCTCTCTCGCGCGCCGCGGATCGGCGGATCACATTCGAGTGAGTCTTGATATATCGAAGATCGGGCTTGGCGGAGGCTGCGCCGTTCTTCGCACGCCTCGCTTTGACGGCTTGTAGAGCCGTCCCTTAGAGTGGCGTTCAATCGCCAGAAGCAGGGAAACCCCCGCAGTCTTCCCTGCCAGTAGAGGAAACACCTTTGTCCGCCGACAAGCCTGAATTGCGCGTCACCGAGGACGAGGCCTTGCGCTTTCACGCCAAGGGCCGCCCCGGCAAGCTCGAGATCACCGCTACCAAGCCGCTGACGACGCAGCACGACTTGTCGCTGGCATATTCGCCGGGCGTCGCCTTCCCCTGCCTCCATATCGCGCGCGACGCGGTTGCCGCTTATGACTACACCGCCAAGGGCAATCTCGTCGCGGTCATCTCCAACGGCACCGCGGTGCTGGGGCTCGGCGATCTGGGCGCGCTGGCGGCAAAGCCGGTGATGGAGGGGAAGGCGGTGCTCTTCAAGCGCTTTGCCGGCATCGACGGCGTCGATCTCGAGATCGACACCAAGGACGTCGATGCCTTCGTCAATTGCGTGCGCTATCTCCATCCGGCGTTCGGCGGCATCAATCTCGAGGACATCAAGGCGCCGGAGTGCTTCATCATCGAGCAGCGTCTGCGCGAGCTCCTCGACATCCCGGTGTTTCACGACGACCAGCACGGCACGGCGATCATCGCCACCGCGGCGCTCTTGAACGCGCTCGATCTCACCGGCCGCGAGCTCAAGACCATCAAACTGGTGGTGAACGGCGCCGGCGCCGCATCCATCGCCTGCGTCGAGCTGCTGAAGTCGATGGGCCTCCGTCACGACAACGTCATCCTCTGCGACACCAAGGGCGTCGTCTATCAGGGCCGCAGCGAGGGCATGAACCAATGGAAATCGGCGCATGCCGCGGCCACCAAGCGCCGCACGCTCGCCGAGGCGATGGAGGGCGCCGACGTCTTCTTCGGTCTTTCCGCCAAGGGCGCCGTCGACCAGGCGATGGTGCGCGCCATGGCGCCGCGGCCGATGATCGCCGCCATGGCCAATCCCGACCCGGAGATCACGCCCGAGGCAGTGCGCGCCGTCCGCGACGACGCCATCATCTGCACCGGCCGCTCCGACTACCCCAACCAGATCAACAACGTGTTGGGCTTTCCTTATATATTTCGCGGCGCGCTCGACGTGCGCGCCTCGACCATCAACGACGCGATGAAGATCGCCGCGGCGCATGCGTTGGCGAAGCTCGCGCGGGAGGACGTGCCGGACGAGGTGGCCGCCGCCTATGCCGGGCAGCGCCTCCAATACGGCCCCGACTATATCGTGCCGACGCCCTTCGATCCCCGCCTCATCTGGGCCGTGCCCTCGGCGGTCGCCAAGGCGGCGATGGATTCGGGCGTGGCACGGAAGCCGCTGGCCAGCCTCGAGGCCTACAAGGCGAGCCTCCGGGGCCGGCTCGATCCGACGGCGGCAAGCCTGCAGCGCGCCTTCGATCAGGTCCGCGCCAACCCCAAGCGCGTCGTCTTCGCCGAGGGCGAGGAGGAGAAGACCATCCGCGCCGCGCTCTCCTTCCGCGAGGACGGCTACGGCACGCCGGTGTTGATCGGCCGCGAGGAGCGCATCCGCGAGACGCTCCGGCAGATGGGCCTCTCCGCAGCCGGCGATCTCGAGATCCACAATGCGCGCCTCTCGCGCGCTAACAAGGCCTACACCGATTTTCTCTATGGGCGGCTCCAGCGCCGCGGCGCGCTTCGCCGCGACTGCCAGCGCATGGTGAACCAGGACCGCAACATCTTCGCCGCCTGCATGGTGGCGCTCGGCGACGCCGACGCGATGGTGACAGGGTCGACGCGGAACTACTTCACCGCCTTCGAGGAGGTGATGCGCGTCCTGGGGCCGAGCGACGACAGCAACGTCTTCGGCTATGTCCTGCTGCTCTCGCGCGGGCGCTCGGTCTTCGTCGCCGACACCACTGCGCATGTCCGGCCCGACGCACCGCAGCTCGCCGACATTGCCATCCAGTCGGCGCGGCGCGCGCGCAAGATGATGGGACAGGAGCCGCGCGTGGCGCTCCTCTCTTATTCCAATTTCGGCAATCCCTTGCGTCATGTCGACCAGCGCGTGCGCGACGCGGTCGCGATCCTCGACCAGCGCCAGGTCGATTTCGAATATGACGGCGAGATGAGCGCCGAGGTCGCGCTGAACCATACGCTGATGCGCGAGCGCTATCCCTTCTGCCGCTTGCAGGGGCCCGCCAATGTGCTGATCATGCCCGGGCTCAACGCCGCCAATCTCGCCTCGCAGCTGCTCGAGGAGATGGGGGGCGGCAAGCGCGTCGGCCCCTTGCTGATCGGCTTGGACAAGCCGGCGCAGATCGTCGAGCTCGGCGCGACCGTTTCGGACATCGTGAACCTCGCCGCGCTCGCCGCGCATGAGGCGATCGATTAGCCGCGAGCCCTGGGCAAAAGGGCATGAGATCAGATTCTTTTTGGCGCAGAGGGCGCCGAGGTTTCGCAGAGGACGCGAGATCGCCTCTGCGGTCCCCGCTCATCTTCTGCTCTGCGTTAAGATTTTGTTTCACCGATATTGGTGTGCATCTCCCGCAAGCTGGAAGGTTTCGCGCGATTGCGGCAAGATCGCGAGGGGCGACCGGCAGGATGAGGGCGGATGAATGCGACGGCGCGATGGATCCTCGGCGCGCTGGTGCTTTCGTTGCCGGCGCTGATCGTGCTGGCGGTCTTCGCCGATGGTGAGGTCGCGCCGCGCTGGGCCCTCCCGGCGGCGCTGCTCATCTATCTCGCCGAGCTCGCCATCCTCTGGCCGCTCGCCAAAGGGATCGCCGCCGTGCATCGCGCCGTCGACACCATGGCCGCCAATGAAAGCGCCGCCGTCGATGTCGAGACGCTCTCGCCCTCGGTGCGCGAGCTCTGGCTTGCCGTCGGGCGCTGGGCGCGCGCCTGGCGCCAAAAGCTGCAGGCGCGCGAGCAGGAGCTGTCGGCGGCGCAGACGGTGCTGGCGGCGCTCCCCGACCCGCTGATCCTGCTCGACGAGCGCCGGCGCATCGTTCGCGCCAATGCTGCCGCCAGCCACCTCCTCGGCATGCGGCTCGCCGACCGCGACCTCGCCGTGGCCCTGCGCCATCCCTCGGTGCTCGCCGCCGCCGACGCCGTGCTTCGCGGCGAGCCCTCCCGCGTCGCCGAATTTGACGTCACCACCCCGGTCGAGCGCCATCTCTCGGCGCGGCTTGCTTCCTTGAGCCCGCGCACCGCCGAGGGCGCGGTCGCCGTCCTTACCCTCCACGACCTCACCGCCGCCAAGCGCAGCGAGCGGCTCCGCGCCGATTTCGCCGCCAATGCCAGCCATGAACTGCGCACCCCGCTCGCCTCGCTCATCGGCTTCATCGAGACGCTGCGCGGGCCGGCGCACGACGACAGCGCGGCACGCGACCATTTCCTCGCCATCATGGCCGAGCAGTCGCAGCGCATGAAGCGCCTGGTCGACGACCTCCTATCGCTGTCGCGCATCGAGATGAACGAGCATCGCCCGCCGACCGAACGGGTCAACCTCACGCATCTGCTGCACACCGTTGCCGATCTCTTGGAGCAGCGCGCCGAGGCGCGCGACATGCGCATCGAGCTCGAGGTGCCGGAAGCGAGCCCCGAGGTGCCGGGCGATCCCGACGAGCTGGCCCAGGTGTTCCAGAACCTCCTCGACAACGCCATCAAATATAGCCGCCCGGGGACGCCGATCGTGGTCAGCATCCGGCCCTCCTCGCGCTTTCTTTCGGGGACGCGCCCGGGCGAGCAGCCGGCGGCAATCGCCGTCTCCGTGCGCGATCACGGCGACGGCATTCCTCGCGAGCACCTGCCGCGCTTGACCGAGCGCTTCTACCGGGTCGACGCCGCCCGGTCCCGCGAGCTGGGCGGCACCGGCCTCGGCCTTGCCATCGTCAAGCACATCGTCAATCACCACCGCGGCGCCCTCGACATCGAAAGCGAGCTCGGCGAGGGCTCGATCTTTACCGTGCATCTCCCTCTGCCGCCTGGATAATTCGTTCTGTCATATAATCGCAACAATACTACAGTATTACTGTAACGAAACCCGGGTAGCCAGTAGGTACAAGAAGGCGCCCCCCGTCCCAAGGGATGATCGCCACAGGGTGCGACCTTCACCACACCTTCGAAAGGGAGTTGAACCCGTGCAGGCTCTAAGCAGGACGACGGTATGGCTTGGCGCGCTGGCCCTTGTCGGCATGTCCGCCCTGCCCCACGCGCAAGCAACCGAGATCTCGGGCGCGGGCGCCACTTTCCCCTATCCGATCTACGCCAAATGGGCCGAGGCCTACAAGGCGACGAGCGGCGTCAACATGAACTACCAGTCGATCGGCTCCGGCGGCGGCATCAAGCAGATCAATGCCAAGACCGTCGATTTCGGCGCCTCCGACATGCCGCTGAAGCCCGAGGATCTGGCGAAGGGCGAGCTGACCCAGTGGCCGATGATCATGGGCGGCGTCGTGTTGGCCGTGAACCTGCCCGGCGTGAAGCCGGGCGAACTGGTGCTCGACGGCGCCACCATCGCCAACATCTATCTCGGCAAGATCACCAAATGGGACGATGCCGCGATCAAGAAGCTGAACCCCAGCGCCAAGCTACCGTCGACGGCGATCGCGCCGCTCTACCGCTCGGACGGCTCCGGCACCAACTTCATTTTCACCGACTACCTCTCGAAGGTGAGCCCCGAGTTCAAGAGCAAGGTCGGCGAGAACACCTCGGTGGAATGGCCGGTGGGCGTCGGCGGCAAGGGCAATGAGGGCGTGGCCGCGCTCGCGGCGCGTACCACCGGCGCCATCGGCTATGTCGAATACGCCTATGCGCTGCAGAACAAGCTCACCTATACGAGGCTCATCAATCACGAGGGCAGCACCGTTTCGCCCGAGAGCGCAAGCTTTCAGGCTGCGGCGGCCAATGCCGATTGGCAGAAAGCGCCCGGCTTCTACCTCTTGCTCACCGACCAGCCGGGCAAGGCGAGCTGGCCCATCACCGGCGCGAGCTTCATTTTGTTTCACCTGAAGCAGGAGAAGCCCGAAACGGCGAAGGCGGTGCTCCAGTTTTTCGACTGGTCCTACACGCACGGGCAGAAGATGGCGGAGGAGCTCGCCTATGTGCCGATCCCGGACAATGTCGTGAAGCTCGTCGAGACGTCTTGGACGGAGAAAGTCAAGGACGCGAGCGGCACCCCGGTATGGCCGGCGACGCATTGAGCATCGAGATGCGCGGCCGGGGGGTGGACCGGCCGCGCTTCCCCGCCCCTATGCATTGCAGGGTACCATGGCCAGCGTACTGACCGCCGCCGAGACGCACCGCCGGCTCAACTGGCAGCGCGTCCAGGACACCGTCTTCCGCGGCAGCACCCAGGTCTTCGCGTTCGGTGTATTGCTGTTGCTGGGCGCCATTCTGGTATCGCTGGTTATCGGCGCCGCGCCGGCGCTGCAGAAGTTCGGGTGGCGCTTTCTTGCCGGCAGCGCTTGGAACCCCGTCACCGAGAACTTCGGCGCGCTGCCGGCGATCTATGGGACGCTCGTCACCTCCCTCATCGCCATGGTGATCGCCATTCCGCTCGGCTTCGGCATCGCCGTGTTTCTCACTGAGCTCTGCCCGCCCCCGCTCCGACGGCCCATCGGCACGCTGATCGAGCTGCTCGCAGCCATTCCCAGCATCATCTACGGCATCTGGGGCTTCTTCGTCATCACGCCGTTGATGCAGGCTTATATTCAGCCGGCCCTCATCGACACGATCGGCAACGTGCCGATCGTGGGCGCGCTCTTCAGCGGCGCTCCCTTCGGCCTTGGCGTGCTCACCGCGGGCATCATCCTTGCCTTCATGGTGCTCCCCTTCATCGCCTCGGTGACGCGCGACGTGTTCATGACGGTGCCGCCCATGTTGCGCGAGAGCGCCTATGGCGTCGGCGCCACCACCGCGGAAGTTGTGCGCCACATCGTGCTGCCCTTCACCCGCACCGGCGTCGTCGGCGGCGTCATGCTGGGGCTCGGCCGCGCGCTCGGCGAGACGATGGCCGTCACCTTCGTCATCGGCAATGCCAACCGCATCAGCGCCTCGCTGCTGGCGCCGGGCACGACGATCTCGGCGACGCTCGCCAATCAATTCGCCGAGGCGAAGGATGACATGTATGTGTCGGCACTCTTCGCCCTGGGGCTCATCCTCTTCGTCATCACCTTTCTGGTACTCTCGGCCGCCAAACTGATGCTGCTTCGGCTCGAGCGACAGGCGGCCAAATGATGCGAGCCAACAGCGGTCTTTACGAGCGCCGCCGCGCCACCAACGTGGTCTATATGGCGCTCTCTTGGGTTGCGACCGGCATCGGCCTCTGCATCCTCGGCTGGATATTGAGCGAGCTGATCTGGAAGGGTTTCGGGGCGATGAGCCTCGATTTCTTCATCAAGGAGACGCCAGGCCCTGGGAGCGTCGGCGGCGGCATGGCCAACGCCATCATCGGCAGCCTGATCATGACCGCGCTCGCGACGGTCGTCGGCACGCCGATCGGCATCCTGACCGGGACATACCTTGCGGAGTTCAGCCAGGGGAGCCGCGTTGCCCCGGTCGTGCGCTTCGTCAACGACATCCTGCTGAGCGCACCGTCGATCATCATCGGCGTCTTCGTCTACCAGATTCTCGTCGTGCCGATGGGCGGCTTCAACGCCTGGGCGGGCTCTGCGGCGCTGGCCATCATCGTCATTCCCGTCGTGGTGCGGACATCCGAAGACATGCTGCGACTGGTGCCGGGAAGCTTGCGCGAGGCGGCAGTGGCGCTGGGCGCGCCGCAATGGAAGGTCATCGTCATGGTGACTTATCGCGCGGCGATCCAGGGCATGCTGACCGGCGTGTTGCTGGCGGTGGCGCGTATCGCCGGCGAGACCGCGCCGCTGCTCTTCACGGTGATCAGCAACCAGTTCACTTCCTTCAACATGAATGGCGAGATGGCCAATCTGCCGGTGACCATCTTCCAATTCGCCAACAGCCCCTACGACAACTGGGTCCAGCTCGCTTGGGGCGGGGCGATGCTGGTCACTCTCGCTATCCTGCTCCTCAACATCGTCGCCCGCCTTCTCGCCAGCTGGAGCAACCGAACACCATGAGCGCCGACATCACCGTCACCGCCGAACCCCGGCGCCCGACCACGCTTGGGCGTCCGGTCGTACGCCCGCAGGAGCCCGCTGCTGCCACGCAGACCGCCCCAAAGGTCGTCATCAAGGACGTGCGCTTCTACTACAAGAATTTCGAAGCCCTGAAAGGCATCAATCTGACGCTCCCTGACAAGCGCGTCACCGCCTTCATCGGTCCCTCGGGCTGCGGCAAGTCGACCCTGCTGCGCATCTTGAACCGCATCTACCAGCTCTATCCCGGCCAGCGCGCCACCGGCGAAGTGCTGGTCGACGGCCACAATATCCTCGATCCCGGCCAGGACCTGAACCTGCTGCGCGCCAAGATCGGCATGGTCTTCCAGAAGCCGACGCCCTTCCCGATGTCGATCCACGACAACATCGCCTTCGGCATCCGCCTCTATGAGCGCATCTCCTTAAGCGAGCTCGACGTGCGCGTCGAGCAGGCGCTGCGCCGCGCCGCGCTCTGGGACGAGGTCAAGGACAAGCTCCATCAAAGCGGCTTGTCGCTCTCCGGCGGCCAGCAACAGCGCCTCTGCATCGCTCGCGCCATCGCCGTTCGGCCGGAGATCTTGCTGCTCGACGAGCCCGCCTCGGCGCTCGATCCGATCTCGACGCAGCATATCGAGGAGCTCATCGCCGAGCTCAAATCCGACTATTGCATCGCCATCGTCACCCACAACATGCAGCAGGCGGCGCGCACCTCCGACTTCACCGCCTTCATGTATGTGGGCGAGCTCGTCGAGCACGCCGACACCGAGACGATCTTCACGCATCCCCGGGAGAAGCGGACCGAGGACTACATCACCGGCCGGTTTGGGTGAGGAGCTGACGCATGGTCTCCGAGCATATCGTCAAAAGCTACGACGAAGAGCTGCAGCGGCTCGACAACGCCATCACCCAGATGGGCGGGCTGGCCGAGAGCCAGCTCGGCGCCGCCATCGAGGCGGTGATGAAGCGTGACAGCGATGTCGCCACCGAGGTGATCGAGCGCGATGTCGACATCGACAATCTCGAGCGCGAGATCGAGAGCCTGGTGGTGCGCCTCCTGGCGTTGCGCCAGCCGATGGCGCGCGACCTGCGCCAGAGCATTGCCGCGCTCAAGATCGCCGCCGATCTCGAGCGCGTCGGCGACTACGCCGCCAATGTCGCCAAGCGCTCCATCGCCTTGAACCAGACGCCGCCGGTCCGTCCCGTCTACGCCGTGCCGCGCATGGGGCGGCTCTGTCAGTCGATGATCAAGGACATGCTCGACGCCTATGTCGAGCGCGACGCCGACAAGGCGCTCGCCGTCTGGCTGCGCGACGAAGAGCTGGACGAGATGTACACAAGCCTCTTCCGCGAGCTCCTGACCTACATGATCGAGGACCCGCGCAACATCACCGCCTGCACCCATCTGCTGTTCATCGCCAAGAATCTGGAGCGCATCGGCGATCACACCACCAACATCGCCGAGACCCTTTATTTTCTCGTCCACGGCACGCCGCTGGCGCAAGTCCGCCCCAAGGGCGATCGCTCCAGCCTTGCCGTGGTGCGAGGGGGCCCGCGCGAGGTCGG
>DATJAV010000217.1:0-2226 GCA_035515835.1 Allostellaceae bacterium | reverse complement strand
CAGCTTGATAACAGCGATCCGGCAGGGAGGAGCGGCCAACCATGGATGGAAATCGGGCCAGCGCACGCTATCTGGAAGGTGTCCGGGTCCTCGACCTGACCCAATTCGAGGCCGGTCCTTCCTGCACCGAGGTGCTGGCATGGCTCGGCGCCGAAGTGGTTAAGATCGAGAATCCCGAGGGCGGCGACCCCGGGCGCTCGTCCTTCCGGGGCGAGCCGGGGCGGGACAGCTGGTATTTCCTGCTCTTCAACGCCAACAAGAAGTCGGTCGCGGTCAATCTCAAATCGCCCGCGGGCCTCGCTCTCGTGAAGGACCTCGCGCGCAAGGCCGATGTCTTCACAGAGAACTTCGCGCCGGGCGCGGTAGAGCGCCTGGGCCTCGGCTATGACGTGCTGCGCGCGCTCAATCCCGGCATCGTCTATGCCCAAGTCAAAGGCTTCGGCGCCGGCAGCCCCTTCGAGCGCGGCCTCGCCTTCGACATGATCGCCCAGGCGTCGGGCGGCGTGATGAGCATCACCGGCGAGCGCAACGGGCCGCCGATCAAGCCCGGCGCGACGTTGGGCGACACCGGAACCGGCATGCTGCTGGCGATCAGCGTGCTGGGCGCGCTTTATCGGCGCAAGAGCACGGGCGAGGGCGAGCGCCTCGAGCTCGCCATGCAGGACGCGATGCTGCAATACATCCGCGTCGCCTTTGCCGCCCAGGCTGCGACCGGGAAGCCCACGGAGCGCGCCGGTTCCAAGCTGCTCTCCGGGCGCGTGGCGCCGAGCGGCGTCTATCCCTGCAAGCCCGGCGGCCCCAACGACTATGTCTACATCTATACGAGCCGCGCCAACCCCGCGCATTGGCGCCGCCTCCTCGAGGTTATCGGCCGCAGCGACCTCATCGGCGACCCTCGTTATGACACGGTGCCGGCGCGCGGCGAGCGCGAGGCCGAAGTCGACGCGATCGTTGCGGAATGGACGAGGAAGCACGACAAGCACGAGGCGATGCGTCTCGTCAGCGCCGTCGGGGTGCCCGCAGGCGCCGTGCTGGACACGCAGGAGTTGCACGACGATCCGAGCTTCGAGCGGCGCGGCATCATGCAGACGATGCGGCATTCCGTCTGCGGCGACTTCAAGATGCCGGCCTGGCCAGTGCGTTTCGGCGGCGCAACGTTGCCGGTGACGCCGGCGCCGCTGCTCGGCGAGCATAGCGCCGAGGTCCTCGAGAATTGGTTGGGTATGAGCCCCGCCGCGGTGGCGAAGCTGCGGCAGGATGGGGTCATCTAGGAGGGCGCGCTCGCTCGAGAACGAGGGCCGGATATTCTTCTTCCTGAAGAACCGGCGTAACCCTTCCTTTCGAGCATAAGCCCTCGCCCGCGAAAGAGGACAGAGAGGCCCGCCGCCAGCCGCGGGAGGAGGGCTCGTGCTGCTTCGTGCTGTCGCAAGGCGTAAGCAGAGCCTTAATTGAATTTGACTATAGTTTACCGGCTGCTCGGACTCTCGAAGGACGCCGCGCGTCGATGCAAGATCGCATAGAGTTACGCTCCGAGGAAGTGCGCGTCGTCTATCGGACGCCCTATGTACTGGT
The DNA here is from genome assembly GCA_035515835.1 of Allostellaceae bacterium. GTDB lineage: Bacteria > Pseudomonadota > Alphaproteobacteria > ATCC43930 > CGMCC-115725 > DAHUYF01. The sequence goes on along the minus strand of DATJAV010000217.1, from coordinate 654 downwards.
GTCGTCGATCCCCCCCGCGATCGTCAACCTTGCCGCCTACAGCCTGCGCTTGCCATGGCAGCCGCTCGTCGGCTGGGCCGTGGTCTTTGTGCTCTGCCTCGGCGGCCGCTATCTTTTGTGGCATCGCTATCGGCGGTGCCAGCCCAGCGTCGACGACATGCCGAAATGGGGCGTGTGGTTCAGCATCGGGGCCTTTGCCTCGGGCGTCGTTTGGGGTTCGCTTTCGGGTGCCATCCTGCTGAGCGATGACCTTCTTTATCATGGGCTGACCATCGCCATACTGACCGCCATGGCGGCGGGTGCCATCGCTGCCTACGCCTCTTACCTTCCGGCCCTCTACGCCTTCCTGCTGCCGCTCGGGCTCCCGCTCATCGCCGCCTTTCTGGCGCGGGGCGGCGTCGTCTACGACGTGCTCGCCGGCGGCACCGTGATCTTCCTGGTCAATGTCGTCATGCTTGCCCGCGGTCTCAATCGCTCCTTCCGCGAGAATGTGCAGCTCCGCTTCGAGAAGGCGCGGCTCGCCGAGGACGTGGCGCAGGCGCGCGACGTGGCGCAGGCGGCCTACCGCGCCAAGACCGATTTTCTCGCGCATATGAGCCACGAGATCAGGACGCCCATGAACGGCATCATCGGCATGAACCGGCTTTTGCTGGG
>DATJAV010000216.1:0-12390 GCA_035515835.1 Allostellaceae bacterium | reverse complement strand
ACGACACCTGCCGCGGCAATCCGTCCGCTGTCCCGGTGAGTATCTTTCTGGAGCGCCCGCCGCTGGACGCAAGCCGCGACCGCTGACCGAGACGCCTGTTAGTCGTGAAAGCGCGGGTTAGTCACGAAATTGGCCCACTGCTTCGACAACTTCACCACCCAGCGATTGTGGAGCGCGAGGAAATCGTCTTTGGATTTCTTGTCGTTTATGTAGTCGCGAAGTGTATCGTCCAGCTCCGAATAAGCCGCTTTATAGATCGCGAACGCACCTTTCTTCCCGTCATCATTGAGATCGGGAACCGCCTCTCCGGTCGCCTGGACCATCGCGCGTGCCCGCTCCATCGCGTCCATATTCGTGATCGTCACGAACTGGTTCACGAAATCCTTGACCGCCTGCTTGTAGGCCTCCCGCTTCTCCGCGATTTCCGTACCGACCATAAACATGGCAGGGATGAGAATGACGGCGCCGATGGACGTGCCGACCACACCTCTCGACATAAAGGCCGCGCCGTTTGCCTCGATCACGGAAATGGCCGCAGCAATCCACCCACCCCCGGCCAGCACTATGTCTATTTTCTCTTCCGTACTGTAGCTTGGCTTCTCGGGGCGCTTCGACGTTTCAATCTTGTCGACATCGGTGCCGACCTTGTCCCACTTCTTGTCGGCCTCGCCCTGCGCCTTCGCGAAGCCTTCCTCATACGCTTGGGTGAGTTCGAGGTTGTTCGCGGCTTTGAGGGTCGCCCGATTCTTCGGGTCATCATGCTGGCCATCGGCGTAACCGAGGCGATAGGCCTCTCCTTTGTCCAGATTCTCTTTCGACGCTTGCGACGTGTTGGGGCTCACCGTCAGGGTCGTGGTTCCGACGCGGCCCGTGTTTGGTTCGCGGGCGGTAATCGTGACATTGCCCGCCTGGGATGTGCTGATGGCGAGACCCTTCTTCGTGTCATCGAATTGGGCCACATCCTCGTTCGAGGAAGACCAATCGAGGGCTTCGGTTTCCCGCTGGTTGTGTCCCCCCGGATAGAGTCCTTGCGCCTCGAACTGCTGCTTCTCGCCAAGCTGGATGGTTGGGTTGTCCGGCTCGATGACGATGTTCTGAATCTCCCATTCGTCCTGCGGGCCAAAGGGCGGCTTCGTCCCCTCATCAGGCTCGGCCCCATCGGACGACGTGGATGCCGCGACCGCCGCATCTGCGGAAGAGCCGTTGGGCGCGGACTTTTTGACATCGACGAGCAAGACCGTTTTCATCCAGGCGGCGCGGTCGCTAGGTTTCGCCGCTGGTGGGCTCGGGTCGCCCATCGAAGATCACCCCCTCAAAGCGTGACGATTTCAGATCGAACGGCTACTCCATCGATTCGCAATTACGGTGACCTATTTTTGAGCGGAACTCAAGCGGCGAGACGGTGTAGCGTTTGATCGAATTTGGCGAGGAGCGCGTGAAGGTCCTGGCGAGTGAAGGTTCTATTGAAAGGGCTTTGTGCTGCGCGATGCTGCGAATCGTCGAGGCTGGTTTCTCGTAGCGACGGAACGTTGAGCAATAGTTCGGACAAGTGCCTGTTCGCTTGCGCGAAGAGGTCATGGAACCAAGTAACGACGTCTGCTGCGACTGAGGGCCACCATGGCATAGCTTATCCGCTCAAAGCGAAGCCCTGACAAGTATCGCGCTGAGACTCAAGGAATGCGGCTTAAAGTCTCTTCGCCAGATCGCGCTAGCCCGCGTGTCCGCTATCCATGCTGTCGACTGGGGCACAGGGACGTTTTGTCGGCTTTCGGGAAGTCGACGGCGGTACACGGATGACCGCGATGGGCGCACACCGCCGGTGCCCGGCGACGCTGACCGCCCGCTTCTGGGAGCCTGACGGGTCGACCTACCGCTGACTTGAGTCGAACGCGGTCGTCGGCTGACAGTAGCCGTATTGGGTTGGACTCTAAATGCGCTCGAGAATGGTGAGGCCGCGCACGCGGTCGAGCAGATAGAGGAGGCCGCGCTCGTCGACGGCGACGTCGTTGCTCTGGACGCGCTCGGAGCCGGCGGGGACGTCGGGGAGGAAATGCGCGACCTCGCGCGGCGCGTGCGGGCGGGCGATGTCGATGATGCGGAGGCCCTGCGCGAACCAGGCGACGGGAATCTCGGGGCCCGTCACTTTCTCGGCCGGCTGATGGCAGGCGGTGAACTCCGGCTGCGTCGCGCCCTCCATGCCTTCCACCTGGAAGCTCGCGAAGGGCATGGGATGCCTCTCGTCGGTAATGTCGACGAGCCAGAGGAACGCCGGCGGTCCCGGCGCGATGCGGTTCACGTCCTCGTCGGCGACGAGCATGACGCGCCGGCCGGCGAGCGGGAAGGGGAGCGGCAGCGTGGTGTGCGTCGGGCAGGCGAAGGGCGGGCTCCAATCGAGCGCCGAGACGAGGCGCGGCTTCGCCATGTCGGCGATGTCGAGGATGACGAAGCCGCCATGCCAGTAGCTGGTATAGAGCCGGTCGCCCTGGCGCAGCGGATGGTGACAGCGATGCGCCGTGCCGCTCCAACTCGGCTGCTCGCCGCCCGCCGTCCATTGCCCGGGCATCCACCAGCGTCCCACTTCCTGCGGATGCGCGGCATCGGCGAGATCGAGGATCATGACGATGTTGCCGCGATACCCCTCGACGGTCGGCGAGGCGTAGACGTGGCGGCCGTCGAAATCGAAGCGGTGGACGCCCATCCCCGCCGTCTCCCAGCGGGTGATCTCGCGGGGGCGCCGGGGATCGCTCACGTCGAAGATGCCGAGGCCGCCGCGGAACTCGGGGGGCGGCGCGCTCTTGTCGGCGTTGTTGCGCTCGCGATTCACCACCATCAGGCCGTCGCCGACTCGCACCTTGTGGGAATGCGTGCCCGGCGGCATCTCGAGCCGTGCCAGCAGCTTCGGGTTCTTGGGGTCGGCCACGTCGACAATCGAGGTGCCGTTGGGCGCGCGCATATGGCCGATGAAGGCGATGCTTGCCTGGCGCACCACCTGCCCGCCGCCCGGGCAGTCGAAATATCCCACCTGCCGGAGGCCTCGTGCCGTCGCCATAGCTCAGCCCTCGTATTGGAGAGAAGTCATCATGCCCGCCATCATGTGATACTCGTTGTGGCAGTGGAACGCCCATTTGCCAGGGTTGTCGGCGTCGAAGGCGACGGCGACGCTGCCCATCGCCGGCACCAGCACGGTATCGCGCATCGCCCCCGGAAAGCGCCGGTCGCCGATGGCGACGACCTGGAAATGGTGGCCGTGGAGATGCATAGGATGCGCCATGCTCGTGCGGTTGCGCATGACGAGCTCGACGCGCTCGCCCTTTGCCGCCCTGAAAGGCGTGTCCTCGCCGTAGCGCTTGCCGTTGATGCCCCATTGAAAGCTCATCATGTCGCCGGTGAGCTCGGCCAAGAGCGTGCGGTCGGGCTTGCGGGGCGCCAGCGGGCGGGCCGCTTTCAGCTGTCCCTCGAGCGCGGGCGTGATCGGTTTCGTCGCTTCGCCGAGCGGCGCGATCTTGGCGATTTTGGCGTTGCCGTTGGCGAGAATGATGCCGGTCCGCTGCCGGTCGCCCTCGCGCAACGCCAGAATCGGGAAGGCGCCGGGCTCCGCTATCGCGAGCCGCAGATCGAGCCGCTGCGCCATGGCGATGGGGAAGCGCTTCCCCTTCACGGGCACGACATCGTCGCCGTCCACGGCGATGAGCTCGCCGGTGAGGCCGCCGAGATCGATCCAGAAATTCGTCGCGGAGGAGCCGTTGATGATGCGCAGCCGGACGTGCTGGTTCGAGACGCGGACCACCTCGGGATCGTCGAGCGTGCGGTCATTGGCAAGATAAGCGTCGAAGTCGATGTCGTTGATGTCCATCGCCATGGGCATGTCGTGATGCATGTGCTCCATCGCGCCGTGGTCCATATGCATGTGGTCCATACCGGCCATGCCGCCGTGATCCATCCCGGCCATGCTGCCGTGACCCATCCCGGCCATGCTGCCGTGACCCATCCCGGCCATGCTGCCGTGACTCATCCCTGCCATGCCGCCATGGGTGAGATCGGCGAAGATCGCCTCGGGCGCACGGAACGAGAAGTCGATGAGGAAGAGCACGACCTGCTGCTCGTCGACGTCAACGTCCTCGGTCACGCCGACGATGAGCGGCGCCGCCATCAGCTTCGAGCGCTGGAAGCCGACATGCGAATGCATCCAGTAGGTGCCGGCGCGGGTCAGCTCGAAGTCGTAGTCGTAGCTTTGGCCGGGCGGAAGCGCCGGCTGCGACAGATCGGGCGTGCCGTCCTGCGCCGAAGGCGGCGTGAGGCCGTGCCAATGGACGAGTGTCGGCTCTTGGAGTCGGTTCTCGAGCGTCAGCGCGAAACGGCCGCCAACGACAAAGTCCGCTCTGTCGAGGCTGAGGCCGAGAACGGGGGCGGCCTTGCCTTTGACCTCGAGCGTGCGCTTATGCGCGACGAGGCGACGCGGCGATTGCGCGCGGGCACCAGGGGCAATCAGCGCCGCGGCGGCGCCGCCGAGGAGGAGTTCGCGACGGGTGATGCTCATGGCCGCTCCCATTGCATCCATCTCAATGCCGAACAAATTCGACCTCATCCTGAGCGTGCGCGCGTCAGCGCGCTTGTCCAAGGACGCACGTCGTTATGCAGCGTCACTCGCCCATCTGCAACAGCGCGCCGCGGTGGCGGGCGCTGCGGAAGGCCACGAGGAAGATCACCCCGCCGAACGCCAGGTAAAGCGCGTCGAGCGCGAGCGCGGCGAGGAAATGGTCGAGGCGGAAGACGCCCTCCAGCATGACCGCGCGCATGCCCTCGAAGACATGCGCCGTAGGCAATGCCCAGGCGACGTATTGCAACCAATGCGGCAGGGTCGCGACGGGGTAGTAGACGGCGCTCGGCGGCGCCAGCAGGAAAGCGGCGAGCCAGGCGAGGCTCTCGGCGCCGAGACCGTGGCGCAGCAGCAGCGCGCCGATCATCAGCCCCAACGCCCAACCCATGACGAGAAGCAGCGAGAAGAACGCGAGCAGCGGCAGACCCAGCGTGAAGATCGAATAGTGATAGAACGGAATCGCCAGGACCGCCGCCGGCACGACGCCGATGACGACGCGCACCAGGCTCATGCTCAAGAGCGCGATGATCCATTCATAGGGGCGGAGCGGGCTCACGAAGAGATGGCCGAGATTGCGCGACCAGAGCTCCTCGAGGAAAGAGACGGAGACGCCGAGCTGGCCGCGGAACATCACGTCCCAGAGCAGCACGCCCGCCAGCAGCACGCCGCCGGCGCGCGCCAGATAGGAGCTGTTGGTCATGAGGAACTGGCTGGTAAAGCCCCACATCACCATCTGGACGACCGGCCAGTAGAGAAGCTCCAGCGTGCGCGGCCAGGAGCTCCGCATCAGATAGAGATAGCGCAGCAGCATGGCGCCGACGCGGCCGGGCGAGAAGCTCGCATGCTGGGTTGCGCTCATTGCGCCGCCAGCCGCTCGCCGGAGCGGGCGATGTCGAGGAACACCTCCTCGAGCGTGTCGCGGCCATAGCGCTCTATGAGCTCGCCGGGGCTGCCGCGATCGACGATGCGCCCCTGGCGCATCATCATCACCTGGGATGCAAGCCGCTCGACCTCGCCCATATTGTGGGAGGCGAGCAGGATGGTGGCGCCGTGGCGGGCGCGGTAGGCCTCGAGATAGCCCCGCACCCAGTCGGCGGTATCGGGATCGAGCGACGCCGTGGGCTCGTCGAGCAGCAGCAGCTCGGGCTCGTTCAAAAGCGCCTTGGCGAGCGCCACCCGCGTCTTCTGCCCGGCGCTCAGCTTGCCGGTCGCCGTGTCGAGAAAGGAGCGGATCTGGAGGTCTTGCGCCAGCGCCTCGATCCGCTCGCCGAGCCGCGCGATGCCATAGAGGTGGCCATAGATGGTGAGGTTCTGCCGCACCGTCAGGCGATGCGGCAGGTCGACATAGGGTGAGGAGAAATTGAGCCGCGGCAGCACGCGGTAGCGGTGGCGCAGCATGTCCTCGCCGAGGACGCGGATCTCGCCCGCGGTCGGCAGCAGCAGGCCCAGCAGCATGGCGAGCGTCGTCGTCTTGCCGGCACCGTTGCCGCCGAGCAGCGCCGCAGTCACCCCCTCCGGCACGGCGAAATCGATGCCGGCGACGGCGAGCGTGGCGTCGAAGCGCTTCGTCAGCCCGCGGACTTCGATGACCGGCGACATGCCACGCATCATGGCGAATCCCGCCGGCAGCGGCCACCGGCTGCTCCTTGGCCGCCCTTGTTCTATAATGCCGCGGCGCAGCAACCGCGGAGATAGAATGGCTGAGAGCGCCTCGCCCAGCGAACGCCGCAGGCCCGGGACCGATGTCTCGGTCAGCCTGCGCATGCTCGTCCTCATCCGCTGGGTGGTGGTGGCGGGGCAAGCGGCGACCATCCTCTTCGTCCATTACGGCCTCGGCTTCGTGCTGCCGCTGGAAGGGGCGCTCGCCGTCGTGGCGACCTCGGCCGCGCTCAACATCGCCGCCAGCTGGCCGCGCCGCCCCTCCTCGCGCCTCGGCGGTCGCCAGGCCTCGCTCTATCTTTCCTACGACATGCTGCAGCTCGGCATTCTGCTGTTCCTGACCGGCGGGCTGCAGAACCCCTTCGCCATGCTGATGCTGGCGCCGGTGACGGTTGCCGCCACCATCCTCTCGAAGCGGAGCGTCTTCTGGCTCTCGGCGCTCACCGTCGCCGCCATCACCGTCATCGCCATTGTGCATCTGCCGTTGCCCTGGCGCGAGGCGCCCTCGCCGCCGCCGCCGCTCTATGTCTTCGGCGTGTGGACGGCGCTGGTGCTGTCGACCGTGTTCATCGCCGGCTACACCTGGAACGTTGCCGAGGGCGCGCGGCGCATGCGGGACGCTTATTCGGCGACGCAGCTGGCGTTGGCGCGGGAACAGCGCGTCTCCGCGGTGGGCGGCATCGCCGCGGCGGCGGCGCATCAGCTCGGCAGCCCGCTCGCCACCATCGCGGTCGTCGCCAAGGAACTGGTGCGAGACCTCCCCGCCGACAGCCCCTTTGCCGAGGATGCGCTGCTGCTGCTGAGCCAGAGCGAGCGCTGCCGCACCATCCTCGCCGATCTCGCGCGCCAGCGCGACGGCGAGAGCGGCTCACCCTTCACGCGCCTCCCCTTCTCGGCGCTGGTCGAGGCGGCGGGCGAGCCTTATCTCGCCGAGGCCAAGACGATCCACTACACCACCGCCGCCGGCCGGGACGCCGATGGGCTGCCCGTCGAGGAGCCGCTGGTGCCGCGCAGCCCCGAGACCATGCATGGCCTCGGCAATCTCATCCAGAACGCCTCGCAATTCGCCCGGCATGCCGTCGACGTCACCACCAGCTGGAGCGAAGATACGGTGGCGGTCGACATCGTCGATGACGGACCGGGCTTTCCCCAAGCGGTTCTCGCCCGCATCGGCGAGCCCTATCTCTCCGGCCGCGGCGATGCGGCCGATCATATGGGCCTCGGCATCTTCATCGCCGAGAGCTTGCTGGAGCGCACCGGCGCGCGCGTCATCTTCGCCAATCTGCCCGATGGCGGCGCGCAGGTGGTGGTGGAGTGGCGGCGCGCGACGCTCGAAGGCACCGACGCCAAGCAACCGATGAAAGAGGCTCTCTTATGACCAGCGACGGCGGCACCCCGGCCCTATCGCCCTCGGTGCTCGAGGACTGGCCCGAATCAGAGCGCGGCCTGCTGCTCGTCGATGACGACGCGCCGCTCTGCCAGCGTTTGGCGCGCGCGATGGAGCGCCGCGGCTTCATCGTCACCACCGCTGACAGCGTCGCCACCGGCATTGCCGCCGCCACCGAGCGCTCGCCCGCTTTTGCCGTGGTCGATCTGCGGCTCGCCGACGGCAGCGGCCTCGAGGTGGTGAAGGCGCTGCGCCGGGCGCGGCCGGGCGCCCGCATCATCATGCTGACCGGCTACGGCAATATCGCCACCGCCGTGGCGGCGGTGAAAGCGGGCGCGCTCGACTATCTGCCGAAGCCCGCCGATGCCGATGCGGTGGAGCGGGCGCTGCTGGCGGGCGACGTCTCGCTGCCGCCGCCGCCCGAGGATCCGATGTCCGCCGACCGCGTGCGCTGGGAGCATATCCAGCGCGTCTTCGAGCAATGCGACCGCAACGTCTCGGAGACGGCGCGCCGGCTCAAGATGCATCGCCGCACCTTGCAGCGCATCCTCGGCAAGCACGCGCCCAGAAACTGATGATGCGCTCCCTGTGGCTTGCGGCCATCGTCGTCGCCGCGCTGGCGCTTGGCACCGCGCGGGCCGAAGAGACGGTTTCGCTGGCCGGCCTCAAGGTTACCGTCTGGGAGCCGGCGGGTTCTTCGTCGGGCGAGAAGCGGCCCGTCATCATCTTCTCGCATGGTTTCCATGGCTGCGGCACGCAATCGAGCTTTCTCATGACGGCACTGGCGGCCGACGGCTATGTCGTCTTCGCGCCCAACCATGCCGATGCGACTTGCCATGGCGGCGCCGCGCGTTGGCGCGACCCGGCCGAGGTCTCCTTCGGCCGGCCCGACCGATGGACGCCCTCGACCTATCACCGCCGTTTCGACGACATCCGGCATCTCGTCGCGGCGCTGAAGCAGGATCCGCGCTGGGCGCCGGGCCTCGATCTCGCGCGTATCGGTCTCGTCGGCCATTCGCTGGGCGGCTACACGGTGCTGGCGCTGGCTGGCGCCTGGCCCGGGCAGAAGCTGGACGGCGTCAAGGCGGTGCTGGCGCTCTCGCCCTATGCGCAAGCCTTCCTCGCGCATGACACGCTCGGGGGTCTTGGGGTGCCGGTGATGTATCAGGGCGGCTCCCGCGATCTCGGCATCACGCCGGCGGTGAAGCGGCCCGGCGGCGCTTATGACCGATCGCCCGCGCCCAAGTACTTCGTCGAATTCACCGGCGCCGGGCATCTCGCCTGGACCGATCTCAGACGCGACCTGCAGCCGGCGATCACCGCCTCGAGCATCGCCTTCCTCGATCATTATGTGAAGAGCGCGTCCGCCAATCCTCTTCTGACGCATGCGGGCGACGGCGTCGCCACCCTGCGCTATGCCTCGGAGCTCGGCACGAGCGGCGCTCGCTGAGCGGCTCTTTTCTGCCACAAGTCGCGCGCATTCGTGGTTAATCCGCGGTGAATCGTCTTGTTGCGGCGGTGGCGCGGCCTCATCATCGGGACGCAGAACGTTGCGGGGGAGAGAGCGACCATGGTGAAGATCGCGCCGGTGCACACCGCTTGGGCGGCCTATCTCGCCTGCATTCGTCATCATCGTGCCTTGCTGCAGCTGTCGCTGGGCTGGGTGACGCTCTTGGCGGGGCTGGTGTTTGCCGGCATGGTGCCGTGGCCGGAGGTGATCGCCTGGCCGCTACGGTTGGCGACGCTGGCGGCGGTGCCGATCGCCGCCGCGGCCTTCTTCGTCGCCGGCTGCCGCGTCGTCCTTCTCGATGAGGAGCCGCCACTCCTCATCACGCTCCGCTTCGGCGCGCGCGAGCGGCGCGGCGCGATCCATCTGCTGGCGATCGCTCTGCTGCCGGGCATGCCGCTTCTGCTGTTGGTGCTTCTCCTCGGCACCGGCGCCTGGTGGGCGCCGCTCGCCGCCCTGGCCGGGCTGCTGCTGCTCGTGGCGCCGGCGCTTGCGGCAAGCGCGCGCCTCGCGATCTCGCTTCCCGCCATCGCCATCGACGAGCCCGGCGAGCTGCTTCCCGTCGTTTGGCGCCACAGTCGGGGATGCGGGCCGCACCTGCTCTATGGCTGGCTTCTCTGCCTGTTGCCCTGGTTCCTTCCCTCTGCGTTGCTCTTCCTCGCGCTCGACCACGGCGCGACGGCCGCGAGCGCGGCGTCCATGGCGGAGCTCCTCGCATGCCCCTTGGGCTTTCTCGCCCTCGCCGCCTCTGCCGCCTTCTTCGCCTACGTCTTCGCCCAGCTCGCGGCGGGCGCGCCCGTTGAAGACGGGGTGGCAGACGCGCGGAAGGAGCCGCGGCTGGTTTAAGGCACGCGCCGCTTAGGCCGCTCCCATCCCCGCCGATCCCCGCTTATCGCCGCGGATCCCGATATCCACAATTTCGCGTGCTTTGACGCCTCACTACCGCCAGGCAAGCGTCGCCTATTGCCTATTCCGCCTAACCCACTGTCGGTCCAGGTAGATTTTTCCGGGGGTGCGTCGCGGGCGGCATTTTTTGCCGCCCGCGCCTCACCGGCGAGCCGACGCACGGCCTTTTCCGCGTTAAACAGGTTTTCGCTTTCCGGCACGAGAATTGCGCCACCGAGGGTCGCAGGCCGAGTGCGCCTGTGTTTCGTGAGCAGGAGAGAGCATGAGCGTCAGCAGTGTCTCCGGCTCGTCCTCCGTGTCTTCCTACCAGCTTTACCTGCAGCAGCTCCAACAGCAGCAGCAGGCGCAGCAAAGTGGGCAGGCGCATCATCATCACCACCATCATCATGGTGGCGGTGCCGAAGGGGTGGACCAGAGCCAACCGGCGACAGCGTCGACCGGAACGTCGAGCGCCACCGCGACCGCGTCCAACGGCGCAAGCAACGGCGGCGACAGCCAGGCGAGCAGCATTCTCGACATTCTCGCCTGAACCATAAGGACTGCGCGAGCCGTCGCCGAAGGCGGCGGATGATGCGCGTCCGGCACCGCCAGAATGACGCTGCCGGACTTCTACATAACCAATTGAAAATAATAGGTGATCCCAGTCTTGACCAATGGGATTGGTCACGCGCGTGGTCACAGAAAACGAAGTAGTACGTTTTGGGCGTATATCCGTTGTCGCCTGCTGTTGAGGGGTTATTAACCCCTCTTGTCGTAGCGTGTTCATGTGCGCCCACAGTTTCGGCGCATTGCCCTCTCGACGAGGCCACGAGCGAGACGGGCAGCTCCTTCAGGCTATGCGTTGCAACCTGAACCCGGAGCTGCCCCATGTCCGCTGCCACAGTGCCAACCCTCATTACTGCCGCCGCTTTGTGCGAGATGCTTGGCATCACGCGAGCCGGCCTGCCGACGATGCTCGAACGTGGAGCGTTGCCGCAGCCAATTAAACTAGGGGCCGCCCGCTCGGCGCCACTCCGTTGGGTCTTGGCCGAAGTCATCGAAGCGCTCGACCGCCAGCGTCTTCCTGCGCCGGCCACGAAGTCGCGCGTCGAGCCCGCACCTGAGCCCGCATCGCGTCGACCAAAGAAGGTCAAGCTCACGCCGCCGCGCAAGCGCGTCGCCTGATTGGAGCGCCGCTGCATCGAATGAAATCACCTTAAACCCGCCACCTACTCGGGGAGCGCGAGGCCCCGCGGTATGACAGGACAAGACCCATGCCCACGGACACCGAACCGACCGCGGCACTCGCGCCGAATTTCAACGTAGGCCAGCGCTATGTCGAGCTGCTGACAGGCTCGCCCAACACGCCCCTGTGTTGGCGCTTCCTCCCGGACAGCGAGGCAGAGGAGAAGCGTGTACTCGACTACGAGCGTGCGGAACGCGAGCGCCGCATAGCTGCTGGCGTCGATAAGGACGAAGCAAAAAGCTTCTGCCTGAAGCGCAACTACGACGGTTCCCTGTCGGAAGTGTGGGACGATCTTGTCGCCCATCAGCAAAAGGGGTGGGGCATCTTCGCCGTCGTCAATGAGGGCGGGCGTAACGGTAAAAGCATCACCAGGATACGAGCGAACTTTATCGACATGGACGGCAAGCTGCTGTCATCGGTCAAGTTCCACGTCGAGCCGGACTTCGTTGTGAAGCGGAATGATCTCCACTGGCACGCCTACTGGCTCGTCGCCGACTGTCACAAGGATGACTTCGCCAGCGCGCAGAAGCGCCTCGCCAAACACTATGGTAGCGACCCCGGTGTGCACGATCTCCCGCGCGTGCTCCGCGTCCCTGGTACCAAGCACCAGAAGCATAAGAACGGTGAACCTACCTTTGTCGTCGAGCTGATCGAGCGCCGCGATCTGGCTTGGGAGCCTCGCCGAAGTCTCGCTGAGATCATGGCGGGCTTGCCCGAGCTGACACCGGAGGAGACGAAAGTATCCTCGTCGACGCCCACTGGTGAGCCGGTATCCGAAGAAGAGCTGCGCAGTGTGCTCGGCCATATCGACCCCGATTGCGCCTATCCGCAGTGGCGCGACGCTGTAGCAGCAGCTCATAACACGCCGATGGTCGGCGATGACGACGAGACTACGTTCCTGGTGAACGAGGAGAAGCGCCGTAAGGCCGTGCAGGACTGGTCGCGCGGCGATCTCGACCACCAAGGTCGCTATCTCCCCAGGTTTCCGGAGAGCTGGACAGACGAGGAAGCCGTCGATCAAGTCTTCGACACCATGCCGCCGAAGGAGGGTGGCGTCGCGTTCGGCACGCTGGTTCACATGGCGGGGCTCGGCGAACCTCCCAGGGACG
>DATJAV010000215.1:0-16269 GCA_035515835.1 Allostellaceae bacterium | reverse complement strand
AAACGGTCCATAGGCCTTGCTGTTCGCTTCATCAACGCGCCTGGTTGGCTTCTCGCCGGTCAGCGCATGATAGTGTTCTCCCACGACCTCGGCGATCTCCTTCGCCTCGGTCATCATTGGGCGCCCGCTACGCCCGCCACGGGCTTCAAGGATCATCAGGCGAGACGTGAGCTTGCCGACGTCCGGACAACCGAGCGCGGCGAGATCACTGAGCGCGGTCGGGGGTAGATCGCGAAGCGCAGCGGCTGCCTTTCCGACCTTGCGCCTCATGTGCTTCGCCCCTATGGCGGCTTGTGGCGTGCGCATCAGCATCAGCTGCCGCGAGATAGCGGGGATCAAATGGTCGTAGGACATTGCGTTGGCCGTCTCGTGCCGTTTGATCTCCAGCTTACGGAACGCGGCGCACAGTGCCTCATGCGCTTCGTGGTTCGCGATGCGCTTGATCACGCCATGCCCTCCCGCGGCAACGCCGTCACCGACGAGCGACCGGCGCAGAAGTCCGCCCAGGCCGCCATCAGCTTCCGCCGCCGCTCCAGCAGGTCGCCGCGCTGGTAGGCCGCCACCGTCTTGTCGCCGACGACGTGGGCCAGCGCGGCCTCAGCGATATCGGCGGGCCGCCCGGTCTCGGCAGCCCAGTCGCGGAAGGTCGAGCGGAATCCGTGGGCGGTGAGGTCGCCGCGCTCCATGCGACGCAGCAGCGCAAGCATCGCCATGTTCGAGAGCGGCTTGCCGCGAGCGCCGCCGGGGAAGACGAAGGCGCCATCGCTCAGCTTGCGGACCTCGCGCAGTAGTGCCAGCGCATCCTCGCTGAGTGGCACCCGATGCTCGCGGGAAGATTTTGTGCGTTCGGCCGGTACGGTCCACACGGCCGCCTTGCTATCGATCTCATCCCAGCGCGCGCCGATGACCTCGCCCGTGCGCGCCGCCGTGAGGATGGCGAAGCGCAGCGCCAGCGCCGCCACGCCCTCCTGCGCGGCCAGCGTGATCATGAAGCTACTCACCTCCTGCCAGGGCAGGGCGGCATGGTGCTCGACCTTCGCCACCTTGGACCGCTTCGGCAGCACATTCTCAAGATGGCCCTTCCAACGCGCCGGGTTCTCGCCCTGCCGCCAACGGTGCGTCGCGGCGTAGTCGAGTACGGTCTCGATGCGACCGCGCACCCGGCCGGCCGTCTCCGTCTTCGTGGTCCATATCGGCTCAAGAATCTTCGTCACATGCCCGATGTCCACCGACGCGACGGGCAGGGTCCCGATCACGGGGTAGACGTAAGTGGCGAGGGTGTTGGCCCACTGGTCGCCGTGCTTCGCGTTCTTCCAGCCGGCCTTGTTCGCCGCGATGTACTTCTCGGCGCACGCCTTGAACGTGATCGACCGCGCCGCCTCCAACCGGCGAGCGTTGCGTGCGGCATCGCGGGCGTCCAGCGGGTCGATCCCGGCGAGGAGCTGCTTCCGAGCCTCGCGCGCCAGCTCGCGGGCGTCGGCCAACCCGATGGTATGGAGGGGTCCCAGGCCCATCTCGCGCGCCCGGCCGTTCAGCATGAAGCGGAAGATCCAGCTCGCGCCGCCGATCTTCGCCTCCGGCTTTGCGTCTGCCTTGATCTCGCCGACGTGGAGCCAGAGCCCGGCGCCGTCGCCGTGGAGACCGGGCTTGGCGCCCGGCCTCGTCAGCTTCCGAACCGCCGCCGGCGACAGTTTCTCGATTTCCCGGGCCATCTTCGTTTCCTCCGCCTAACTGCTGATCCCGCGTCCTATCCCACAAAAGTTTGTGGAATATAGGCGCACGGCGGTGCACACGCAAGCACAGAGATTTGATCAGAAGTGGCCTATGTACGGGGCTTTACCGCATGTCAGTGCAAAATGACGCACGGTGTTCTGGCGGATGGGGTGGGATTCGAACCCACGGTGAGCTTACACCCACGCCGGTTTTCAAGACCGGTGCCTTAAACCGCTCGGCCACCCATCCCGCGATGGCGGGCCTTCTAGGTGCGCCGCACGCCGCGCGTCAATCGCGGTCAGGAATATGTGAGGAAGCGATAGCGCTCGGTATGCTCGGTCATGTCGGTGAGCGATGCCGACATCGTCTGCCGCGTCGTCGGGTGGCGCAGCGCGGCCTGGTTCTTTTCCTCGTCGACCCCGCTGACGACGGCGCGCGCCCAACCGCCCCAGAGCGGGTTGAAGACTTCCCAGATCTGGCCCTTCTCGACCTTGAGGATCGCCACTTCGAGCCGCGTCTTCAGCTCCTTGTCCTCGCCGCGATGAAGGTCGCGGAAACTGGCCGCCGCCAGCACATGGTCGATGTGGACGGCATCGTCCGAGAGCGGCAGGAGCACGCCGCGGAACAGCACGGGGCTGCCGCAATGCTGCGCCGCGCCGGAGACGCGCAACGGACCGCCATTGGGCTGGAAGCGCGGGAGGTATTTCATCATCACGCCCAGCACCGAGCCATGCGGGCAGGTGCTGACCAGCTGGCCGTCGAGCAGCGCCTGGCGCTGCGGCAAGAGATTGCTGCCGACCACGACGAAGCGCGACTGCTCGATCTTGGGCGCAAGCTGGATGAGCGCGCAATTGGCCCAGTCGTCGCCGACGAGCCAGGGATCGATCTGGGCCGCGTGGGGAAAGCGCTGCCCCATCGCCGTCTCGTGCCAATGATGGACGACGCGAGTCACGAGGCGCCGCTCATTCAGCAGCGAATCCTCGCTCATGATCGGCCGGCCTCCGGCGCCCCGCATGCCGGCGCGTGCCGCCGACCGCGCGATCCGTCCCTCGTCCGCTGGGGACGAGAGCGGGGAGAAACCCTTCTCACTTCGGCGACCTGCAAGCCCATAGCCGTCATTCCGGCAAATGCGCGCCAGTGTCGCTACTTTAGCAAATATTCCAATAAGAAGCGGTTAATCCCGCGGCCTAGCGGCGCTAGAGAACGAAAGAGAAGACGCTAGGGATGGGGTTGATGGGCGGCACTCGCCCAGCTGGCGGGATCGAGGCGCTCCATATGGAGGCGGCGGATCGCCGCCTGCTGCTGGAGAAACTGCACGCCAAAGACGTTCTCGCGCTGCCAGACGATCTCCGCGGCGATCGTGCCGAAGGCTTCGAGGACGAGCGAAACGCGCCGCTGCTGCTCCGGCAGCGGCTGGTCCACCCGGAGCTGGGCGCCCCAGCTCGAGATGTCGAGCACGGTGCAAGGCATGCGGCCGGCGGGCGAGAACAACTCGCCCGCCATGTTGGTCTTCCAGCGGCGGCCGGGGGCGGCGAGCACATTCTCGGGTCGGCGCAGGGGGCGGATATTTTCGGACACGGGCGGTACTCGTGGCGAGCGGTGAACGAGATCAGTGGGCGTCAGGCGATCGGCGCTTTTGCAGCAGGTCGGCGGCCAGCGCGTCCCGTTGCGCCCGAGGGCAGCGCGGGACGAAACGGCGGCGCGCCAAGACGCTCATATGCGCGCGCAAGATGGGCTTGCTCCCCGATCTCACCGGCGTCGTGGCCGTATGCGCCGAAGCCTTGTGTAGCGACCAAGCGGTCATCGATGCTCCCTCCCTTATGGCTTCCACCTAGAAAAGAGCTTAATCAGACGTTAATAACAAGCGTTATCGTTCGGCATTTACGTAAAATTTTAGCCAATTGCTAAGTATTCGCGTGGCGCGCGCACGGCGCCGAACGCGGCGGAATTGCTCGTTTGGCAAGCCCGCCCCAACGGGCTTTCCCGGAGATGGATGGGATGACGGACGGACCCCGCTCTCTTCTCGACGGCCTCTGGCGGATCGCCTATTGGCTGGCCTTTCGCCTGCTGCGCTGCTGGTGGTTCCTGCGGCGGCCGCATCATCAGGGCGCGCTGGTCGCGGTCTGGCATGAGGGACGAGTGCTGATGCTGACGCCCTCCTATCGCAAGACGCTTGACTTTCCCGGGGGCGGTCGGCGACGCGGGGAGGGAGCGGCGGAAGCGGCGGCGCGCGAGCTGGCCGAGGAGACCGGCATTAGGGCGGCGCCGACGGCGCTGGCCTTGACGCTCGAGATGACGGTGTTCTGGCATTGGCGCTACGACGAGGTCGCCGTCTTCGAGCTCCGCCTCGCCGAACCGCCGGCGATCCGCGTCGATGGCCGCGAGATCGTCGCGGCACGCTTCATGGCGCCCGAAGCGGCGCTGGCCGCGCCGCTCTCGCCTTTCGTGCGCGCTTACCTGAGGGCCGGCGCCGTGGCATAGTCGCGATTCTGATCTCAGGCGTGGAGAGCGGAATGCCGGCCGACAAGAGCGCACTCAAGGAGACCTACCGCAGCGTAGTGGCGGCGTGGGAATGCGACGTCATGGGGCACCTCACCATCGCCTACTACTTCGACCGGTTCGGCGATGCGGCGATGAACCTCGTCGAGATGTTGTCGCCCAGCCTGCCCCCCGCGGCGGCGTGGCGCACCGAGCGCGTCTTCGTCCGCTATCACCACGAGCTGCGCGCCGGCGACGGCCTCTTCATCAGGAGTGGCATCGTCGGCAGCGAGGGCGACGCGTTGCGCCTGGGTCACGAGCTGGTGCGGTCGGGGAGCGGCGACGTGGGGACCACCGTCGAGCATCAGCTGGGCCCGCGCGAGCTGCCCTATGGCGGGCGCGACGAGGAGCGCCGGCAACTGGCTGCGGCCGCGGTCGCATGGACGAGCCCCGGCTTCGAGGTCATCCCCGAGGCGCGCCACGAGGACCGCCTCATCGACAGCGGCCGCGATCGCATCAAGGCCGCCGAGGTCGACGAGCGCGGCGAGCTCTCGCTCTCGGGCTATGTCCACCGCTTCGCCCATGCCTGTCTCCATGCCTGCAACGCCTTCGGCATGACGCCCGCCTATATGCGCGAGCACAAGCGCGGGTTCTCGACCTTTGAGACGCGGCTCCATCTCCTGGCGCCGCCGCCCGGCGCCGGCGACGGCGTCGTCCTCAAGAGCGGCCTCATCGGCGCCGGCAATTCCTCGATCCGCCTCCTCCACGAGATGCGCCACGCCAAGACCGGCGAGCGCCTCGCGCTCTTCCATCAATCGGGCGTCCATTTCGACATGGAGACGCGCCGCTCGGCGCCGATGCCGCCGGAGCTGCGCGAGAAGGCGCAGGCGATCGTCGTCGCCTGAGCGAACCGCTACGCCAACGTCACCTCTCCGATAACGTCACCTCTGCGATCCCGGCGGCGACGTTGAGGCCGGTCGTGCCTTCGATGCTGACCGGCTGCAACGTGATCGACTTCCGGAACCCGCCGATCAATACATTGGCGCCGGCGCCGACGCCGACCGCGGCGCTCCCGGCGGCACCGCCGTAATCGCCGGCCAGAGCGCCCTTGCCGAGACCGACCGTGGGCGCGAACACCCCCCAGATGATGACGCCGCCCGACTGGTAGCCGATGTCGACGCCGAACTTGCGGATGCGGCCGACATAGTGCTCGACCGCGCCGGAGTTCGGCGAAAAGATGCATCGCAGGCTGCGCGACGAGCCGAAGATGAAGCCCCAGCCGCGGGCGACGTTGCAAGTCAGGACGCCGGCCTTCACGCCCTCGGCCCTTGTCGGTGCGGCCATCGCCAACGCACCGATTGCCAGAGCGGCCGCCGCGGCGGTTGCGCGTGTCTTTGGAGTCATCACCCTTCCTTCCCTGTCGTGGATGGTCGGCCAAAATCGCGTATCGAGCGAGAACGTCATGACCTCGGCGCCAAGATGCTAACAAGCTCGAAGCGAATCCATTGGACGAAGGTGTAGCTCTGTTCGACAGCCGAAGTCGTCGCCACCTCGACATCATTCGCGCACCGCGTCTCGCGAGCGGTCCGGATCATGAGCCCACCCCCTAGTTCACCCGCTGCGCTTGCTCGCCACCGCCGGCGTCGATGGCGGCGACCACGGCCGCAACCAGGCGGTCCATGTCCTCGATGTCGTCGCCGGGGATGGCGGAATCGCCGAAGCGCGCGATGACGAGCTGGCGCGAGGGAATGACGACGACGTATTGGCCCTCGAATCCCCGCGCGAAGAAGGCGTCGCGCGGCGCATGCGGCATGCCCCAGGGCACGCCCCAGCCCGGGACGTTGCCCTCGGCGAGATTGGTCCAGAATCCGGCGCCATAGCCGGTATCGAGCGTGCGCGTCGCGGAATAGCGCACCCAGCCCTCGGGCAAGATGCGACGCCCGCTGACGACGCCGTCGCTCAGATAGAGGAGGCCGAAGCGCGCCCAGTCGCGCGCCGGCATCAGCATGTAGGTCGCTCCGACGAGCGTGCCGGTCGGGTCGAGCTCCATGGTCACATGGTGCACGCCGAGCGGATCGAAAAGCTCGCGCCTGGCGAAGCGCAAGACGTCGACGGCATGGCCGCCGACCGCGTCGCGAAGAACGCGCGACAGGAGGATGTAATTGCCGTCGGTATAGGCCCATTGCTTGCCGGGAGTGGCGCGAAGGCCGACGCTCTGGGCAAAGCCCGCCATGTCGTGCTCGATGAACTGCATCCGGGTCGAGGGATCGAAGCCGCTATTGGTCTCCGCGAGATCGATGCCGCTGGTCTGGCGCAACAGCTCGTCGATGGTGATGGCGTGGCGCGGATCCTTGGGGTCGCGCCAGGCGGGGAGCGGCGCCGGCTCGTCGAGCGAGAGCCGTCCTTGGCGAACGAGGATGCCGATGAGGGCGGAGGTGACGGACTTCGCCGTCGACCAGCTGAGGAGCGGCGTCCCCACGCCGTAGCCCGGCGCGTAGCGTTCGGCGACGACGCGGCGGTCATGCACGACGACCACCGCCTTGACGCGATGGTAGGGTGGATGATCCGGCTCGGCGAAGCCGATCGCCAGCGCCGCGCGTAGCCGCTCGTCGCGCGGCTCGACCACCGCATGCCCGGCAATCTCCGGAAGGAGAGCCGGCGGGTCGCCGCCGGCCGCGATCTCCTCGGGCAATGGCGTATCGGCCGGCTCGCCGTCACCGATGAGGACGCACCCCAGGCCGTCGTGGTAGACGGCGCGGCTTTCGAACAATCCCGCAACCCTCGTCGTTACCGCGCGATCGGCCTCGTCCACGTCATAGTGGATCGCCCAATCGAGCGGGCCGATCCCCGGCAGCGGCTTGATGCGCTCGGCATAGACCAGCGCCGGGTCGAGGCCCGAAACGAAGGTCTCCGAGCAGACGACGTGGCTGGTGAGGCCGGAGGCGACTCGAATGGGGCGATCGATGCGAATGGCCGCGCAGCCTGTCGCCAACACCGCGATGCCCGCCGTCAACAATAGCGATCGACGCATATGCTCCTCCTCTGTGGCGAGAGCCAGCATCGGGGAATGGAAGCCCGGGTGTCGTGCTCACTTCAAAAATAGGCGAGCTATTTTCGGAATCGGCGAAGCGCGGCTGCTGCGCCCCTCGTCGGATTTTGCCTTGGGGGATCGGCGCTTTACACCAGAAGCTCTGTCAGGGGGACGCCAAGGCCGAGCCAGTCGTCGGCTTCCGCGGTGTTGCGAAAGACGCGCGTCACGACGCGATAGTCGCTTGTCAGTGTCTGATACATACGCGCCAGGCCATAGGTTACGTCATTCGATGCGACGATCGCCCATTTGGTCGACCCCCACCTTGCGTCGGTGAGGCTGGCATGATCGGCAAGGTTTCTCACCTGCGCTCCGCTAAGCGGGGTTTCGCTCTCACGGAAATCGGCGACCAGCTTCAGGCCCTCTCTGAAGCCGGGAGTTTGCACCAACTCGTCAAAGGCAAATCGGATCTCGCTGAAATCCACGCTTCCCCGGTAGCGAAGTACGATGACACCGAGGTTGTCATTCAACGCAACGCTATGGGTCATCGGTTCTCGCCCGCCCCGCGCTCAGTCCTGGGCCCGTGCTTCAGCCTGCCCCGTTTGGCTGTGATTCTGCAAGAAATGCCGCAACCGAGAGCGGAATGTAAGGTCACGCTCAGCAACCCTGCCATGCGGTTGCACGTTGCGGTTGGGCGCCAGACACCCTAGGCAATCCATCATTTCCCGAGGACACGGCGAAAAAATGGGCACCAACATTCTCGTCTATGAGCATCCGCTGTCGCCCTATGCGCAGAAAGTGAAGATCGCCCTGGCGGAGAAGGGCATTCCCTTCGCCGCCAAGCTTCCCGGACGCATTCGGCAGCGGCGCCGTGCGCGACGACGCCTTCAAGCGCGACAATCCCCGCCACGAGGTGCCGGTGCTGGTTGACGGCGATCTCCACATCTTCGACAGCACGGTCATTCTCGAGTATCTCGAGGATAAGTGGCCTTCGCCGCCGCTGCTGCCGAAGGAGCCGGCCGAGCGGGCGCGGGTGCGCAAGCTGGAAGACGTGATGGGTACGCAATACGAGGCCATCAACTGGGGGCTGCTCGAGATCGAGGGCTTCAAACGCGCGAGCGGTGCGCTGCGCGACCAGCTCTTGGCACGTGCGACCGAGCAGACCGCCCGGCTCCAAGCCTCGCTCGAGCGGGCGCTCGAGGGCCGCCTGTGGTTCAAGGGCCCGAGCTTCGGTTGGGGCGATCTCGCGGTGGTACCGCATCTCAACACGTCGACCACGCGCGGCAACGCGCCGAAGCCCGGCAGCCGCCTCGCCAATTGGCTCCAGCGCGCCAACGAGCGGCCGAGCGTCGCGGCTTGCGTTGCCGCCGCGCGGGAGGTGGTGAAGGTGATGCCCGATTTGAGCAAGCTGCTGGCCAGCGGCCTCCTCAAACGCCAATACCGCGACCATCGCTTGGAGTGGATGATGAAGAGCGGGGGCTTGCCCATCGTCCTCGACGGGATCGATAAAGGGACGATTCGCTTCAGCAACGAGCCGGCCTGACGGCGCCTTTGGCGGTGGATTGACACTTCCTTAACCAAACCCTTGCACCATCGACGGGCGTTGCGAGGCGCCCCTCGGCATGGCATGAAGGCGGGCGCCGCGCTTTGTTTCGGCACCGTATCGTCCAAGAGAACGCCGTTGACCGGACGCCTCATTTCGTTGCTGCTCTCGCTGCTCCTCGTCGGCCTCTCGCTTGCGCCGGCGCGCGCCGCCGAGGAGGACTTCCCGACCTGGCTTGCGGGGTTGCGCGCCGAGGCGCAGGGGGATGGGATCCGCCCGGCGACGCTCGATCGTGCGCTCGCCGGGATCGAGCCCATTCCTCGCGTCATCGAGCTCGATCGCCAGCAGCCCGAGAGCACCATCACTTATGAGGCTTATCTCCGCTTCGCGCTGAAACCGGAGCGCGTCAAGGCGGCGCGGCAGCATCTCCACGAAAACCGCGTCGCGCTCGCAGAGGTCGGTCGCCGCTTTGGCGTTCAGCCCCGCTTCATCGTCGCGCTTTGGGGCATCGAGACCAGGTTCGGCAAGCTCACCGGCAACTTCCCCGTCATCGCCGCCCTTGCCACCCTCGCTTATGACGGCCGCCGCAGCACCTTCTTTCGCAGCGAGCTGATCGCGGCGCTGCACATCGCCGATGAGGGCAAGATCGATCCGCAGGAGATGCTCGGGTCCTGGGCAGGGGCGATGGGGCAAAGCCAGTTCATGCCGTCGAGCTATCTGCGCTTTGCCGTGAGCTACCGCGGCGACGGCCATGGCGACATCTGGCACAGCCGCGAGGACGTCTTCGCCTCGATCGCCAACTACCTCCATCAATCCGGCTGGCACGGCGACGAGACATGGGGACGCCAAGTGCGCCTTCCCGCGACCTTCGATCCCGCGCTGATCGGGCTTGGCGTCAAGAAGTCGGTGGCGGAGTGGCGCAAGCTCGGTGTGCGCCGAAGCGATGACGGTCCGCTGCCGGCGCGAGCGCTGCAGGCCTCCCTGCTGCGGCCGGGCGGGGACGATGGGCCCGCGGTGCTGGTCTATCAGAACTATCGCGTGCTGCTGCAGTGGAACAACTCGAATTTCTTTGCCAGCGCTGTCGGCCTTCTTGCCAATAGTATGGAAGGCCGATAGAGTATACCATATATTGGGAACGCGCTTTTTCGCTGCGAGGAGCAATGATCTTCGACCGCTGCCTCCCATTCGCGTTGCCGATGGTCGCGGCGCTCCTTGCGGGCTGCGCCGGCGGGAAGTCGCCAGCGCCGACGACCGATGCCAGCGGCGGTGGCAACGGCGAGGGCATCTACAAGGTGGGCACGCCCTACAACATCGACGGCACCTGGTATTACCCCGCGGTCAATTATTCTTATGACCAGACCGGCACGGCGTCCTGGTATGGCGAGGAGTTCCACGGCCGGTACACGGCCAATGGCGAGATTTTCGATCCCAACACCTTCTCCGCCGCCCACCCGACGCTGCCGTTGCCGTCGATCGTCCAGGTGACGAATCTCGAAAATAACCGCACTCTGGTTCTGAGGGTCAATGATCGCGGCCCCTTCGTCGCGGGTCGGGTCATCGACGTCTCGCGCGGCGCCGCGCGCGCTCTCGGGTTCGAAGAGCAGGGCACCACTCAGGTGCGCGTCAAGATCCTCGCGCCTGAGAGCATTCGGGCGGCGCTCCTGGCCCAGCGCAACGGCGGCGATGAGGCTCTCGCCGATGACCGGCCTCTGGCGGCGCCCCGCATCCCCGTTGTCGCAGCACCGCTCCGGGTGGATTTCCAACCCGACAGGAAGCAACCGCCATTGCCGCCGCCGACCCTGCCGCCTCAAGCCCGGACGGTCGCCGCCTTGCCCGGTGTTGCGACGAGCCCGGCGCGCTCGCCGCAGATCTACGTACAGGCCGGCGCCTTCGCTCAAGCTGCTAACGCGACGAGGATGCGGCAGAAGCTCGATCCTTTGGGCCCGGTGACGGTCGCCGCGACGAGGGCCAAGGGCGTCGACCTCTATCGCGTCCGCCTCGGCCCCTTCGCCAGCCGGGATGACGCCGACAAGGCGCTCCACCGCGTGGTTGGCGCCGGCTTCGGCGACGCACGCATCGTCGTCGACTGAGATACGCGGGGGTCATCGTTTTGGCGCAATCTCGGCATAAGCCGGAACGCGCGTCGATCGCAGTGAGAGTGAACGCATGAAAAATCTGTTGCTTCGCCTCTTCTTCTTCTCCGTCCTCCTCCTACCAGTGCTGGCGGCGCCTGCCGCGGCGGAGCGGCCGAGTTTCGACACCTCGGCCCGCAATGCCATCGTCATCGACTTCCAGACCGGTGCGGTGCTGCTCGACAAGAACGCCGATCAGCGCATTCCGACGGCGTCCATGAGCAAGATCATGACCGCCTACACGGTCTACACCTATTTGCGCGACGGCAAGGCGAAGCTCGGCGATCTGCTGCCGGTGAGCGAGCGCGCCTGGCGCACGGGGCTCAGCGACAACGAGTCGCGCATGTTCGTGCCGTTGAATGGCCGGGTGAAGATCGAGGATTTGTTGCGCGGCATGATCGTCCAATCCGGCAACGACGCCTGCGTCGTACTCGCCGAGGGGCTTGCCGGCAGCCAGGAGGCCTTCGTCGCCAAGATGAACGAGCTCGCCCAGAAGATGGGGCTCACCAACAGCCACTTCGCCAATGTCCACGGCTTGCCGGCGCCCGATCACTACTCCTCGCCGCGCGACCTCGCCACGCTGTCGCGCCACCTGATTCAGGATTTCCCGCAATACTACCGCTATGAGTCGGAAAAGGAGTTCACCTTCAACGGCATCAAGCAAGGCAACCGCAATCCGCTGCTCTACAAGGATCTGGGCGCCGACGGCATCAAGACGGGTCATACCGAGGAGGCGGGCTATGGCCTCGTCGGCTCGGCCGTGCGCAACGGCCGGCGCGTCATCTTCGTGCTCTCCGGCATGCAGAGCATGAAAGAGCGCGGGCAGGAAGGCGAGCGCGTGCTCGACTGGGCCTTTCGCGAGTTTTCCGACTACACCATCGCCAAAGCCGGCGAGCCAATCGACGAAGCGCCGGTGTGGATGGGCGTTGCCGAGAAGGTACCGGTCGCGCCGCAATCCGACGCGGTGATGACGCTCTGGCCTGCGGCGCGCAAGGAACTCAAGGTGAGCGCGGTCTATGACGGCACGGTGAAGGCGCCGGTGGCGAAAGGGCAGGTGATCGGCAAGCTGGTGATTGCCGCCCCGGACAACCCGCCTCTCGAAGTCCCGCTGGTCGCGACCCAAGCGGTCGGCCGTCTTGGCCCCTTGGGACGGATGGCCGAGGCGGCGGGGTACCTGCTCTGGGGCAAGAAGCGCTGACACGCGGCCGGTTCATCACCCTCGAGGGCGGCGAAGGCGCCGGCAAATCGACGCAAGTCGCACGGCTCGTGGCAGCCCTTGCGGTCGCCGGCATCGACGCGCTGGCGACACGCGAACCCGGCGGCGCCGCCGGCGCCGAGGAGATCCGGAAGCTTCTGGTCGAGGGCGACCCCGGGCGCTGGGACGCGATCGGCGAGGCGCTCCTCATGGTGGCGGCGCGCCGTTGCCATCTGACGGCAACCGTCTGGCCGTCACTCGAGCGGGGCCGTTGGGTCGTGAGCGACCGCTTCGCCGATTCGACGCTCGCCTATCAGGGCTCTGCCGGCGGCGTGCCGCGTGCCGATCTCGCGCTGCTCCACCGCCTCATCGCCGGCGACTTCACACCGGATCTGACGCTCATCCTCGATCTTCCGGTCGAGCTCGGTCTTGCCCGCGCCCAAGAGCGCCCTGGCGCCGAGACCCGCTTCGAGCGGAAGCCGCGCGATTTCCACGAGAAGCTGCGCCAGGGCTTCCTCGAAATCGGGCACCGCGAGCCGCAGCGCTGCGCGGTGATCGATGCGGCGCGCGATGTCGACACCGTGCACCGCGCCGTGCTGGCGGCGGTCCGCGAGCGGCTCCAGGTCAAGGTCTAGCCGCGACCGCCTCGATCTCGAGCAGCAGTCCGTCGCGAAAAAGCCGCGACACTTCGACCAAAGTGATCACCGGCGGCGTCGAGCCGGCAAAGAAACGGTCGCGCGCCGGACGATAGGCGGCGATTGCTGGCATATCGCAAGTGAAGACAGTGAGCTTCGCAACGTCGGCGGGCGTCGCGCCGACGGCAGCGAGTGCAGCGCGCAGGTTGTCGAAGACCTGCTCTGCTTGCGCCCCGAGGTCGCCGATGCCGACGATCGCGCCCTCGCGGTCCAGGGCCACTTGTCCCGCCACGAGGATGAGGCGACCGCCGCGAATCTCGGCGACTTGCGAATAGCCCGGCGATGGCGCCAGGGCGGGTGGATTGGTGAAGGTGATGATTCCGGTCATTCGTGCGTCTCCAAAGCATGCTCAAGCACGCGCCGAAGCGGCGCATGAGCGGGGTTGAGGACAAGAAAGACCGGCGTCAAGGGCGTCCCGGGGTGACGCCGTCCGCAGGGCCTGCGGGTGTCGAAGCATAGCGCCAATCCTGAACGAACCGAAACGGAAGAGCGCCCTCACCACCCCCGCCTCTCCGCGCTTCGCGCGGAAAGGGAGAGGCGCGCTATGATGCCGCATGAGCGATGACGACGGCGACGAGGAGAGCGCTCCCCTAGAGACCCCAAACCTACCGACCCCGCGCGAGAATCCGGACTTGGTTGGGCAGGAGCTGGCCGAGGCGGCGCTGCTGGCAGCGTACCGCTCGGGGCGGCTGCCGCATGCCTGGCTTCTCGCGGGGCCGCGCGGCGTCGGCAAGGCGACGCTCGCCTTCCGCTTCGCGCGGTTTCTTTTCGCCGAAGCCGGCGGGGAGCTTTTCGCCCCGCCGGCAGCGTCGCTGGCGCTCGCGTCGGATCATCCCGTCTTCCGGCGCGTCGCCTCGGGCGGCCACCCCGACCTGCTGGTGATCGAGCGGGGTGTCGATCCCAAGCGCAAGAAGCTCCGCAGCGAGATTGTCGTCGACGATACCAGAAGGATCGCGGGCTTCCTGCGCCTCACCCCCGCCGAGGGCCATTGGCGGGTCGTGATCCTGGACGACGCCGACCTCATGAATCGGAACGCTGCCAATGCGTTACTGAAGATTCTTGAAGAACCGCCGCAGCGCGCTTTACTGCTGCTGGCGAGCGACAATCCCGGCCGGCTGCTGCCGACCATCCGCTCGCGCTGTCGTATTCTGACCTTGCGGCGACTGCCGGAGGCGCTCGTCTTGGACGCGCTCGAGCGTTACCGCCCCGACCTCGGCGCCGGTGATCGACAGGCGCTGGCGCGGCTGGCCGAGGGCAGCATCGGCCGCGCGCTCGATCTTGCCGCGGCCGGCGGCGTCGCGCTTTACCGCAACCTGGTGAAGCTCATCGCGCAGCTGCCCGACCTCGACGGTGCCCAGGTTCATGCACTTGCCGACAGCGTGCTCCGCGGCGAGAGCGAGGACGCTTTCCGCCTCATGAGCGAATTGCTGCCGGGCTGGGTCGCGCGGATGGTGGCGTTGGCCTCGGGCGGGACCGAGGCCGAGCGCGCGGCGCTGCCCGGCGAGGCCGAGATGATGCGCCGGCTCGCCGCGCGCCGCGGCCTTGATCAGTGGATCGATGTGTGGGAAAAGCTCACCGAGCTTTTTGCCCGGGCGGAGAGCGTCAATCTCGACCGCAAGCAGACGGTGCTGAACGCCTTCTTTGCTTTGGAAGAGGCGGCGCGCTGAGCCGCCCTACGAACCTTGAGCGCCTAGGAGAGATCATGACCGGCGGTCCGCCGTATTACCTCACCACGCCCATCTTCTACGTCAACGACGTCCCCCATATCGGCCATGCCTACGTCATGGCGGCCTGCGACGCGCTGGCGCGGTTCATGCGGCTCGACGGCCGGAAGGTGCATTTCCTGACGGGCACCGACGAGCACGGGCAGAAGGTCGAGAAATCGGCACGGGCCGTGGGAGAGGAGCCGATCGCGTTCTGCGATCGGGTCTCGCAGAACTTCCGCGACGTGACGCGGCTGATGAACATCAGCAACGACGATTTCATCCGCACCACCGAGCCGCGGCATCTCCGCGCCTGCCAAGCGCTCTGGCGTGCGATAGCCGCGCGCAAATCGCCCAAGGGCCGCGACAACATCTATCTCGGCAAATACGCCGGCTGGTACGCGGTGCGCGACGAGGCCTTCTACGACGAGAAGGAGCTCACGACCGGCGCCGACGGCAAGAAGCGCGCGCCTTCCGGCGCCGAGGTCGAGTGGGTGGAGGAGAGCAGCTATTTCTTCTGCCTTTCCGATTGGCAGGAATGGCTCCTCGACTACTATCGGAACCACGATCTCATCGCGCCGCCGGCACGCCGCAACGAAGTCGTGAGCTTCGTTGAGGGCGGGCTGCGCGACCTCTCGATCTCCCGCACCACCTTCAGCTGGGGCGTGCCGGTACCGGACGACCCCAAGCACATCATGTATGTGTGGTTCGACGCCCTCATCAACTACATCACGGCTGTGGGATATCCCGAGGTCGGAAGCGAGGTCTTCGAGACC
The DNA here is from genome assembly GCA_035515835.1 of Allostellaceae bacterium. Classification (GTDB taxonomy): domain Bacteria; phylum Pseudomonadota; class Alphaproteobacteria; order ATCC43930; family CGMCC-115725; genus DAHUYF01. The sequence continues at coordinate 1,006 of DATJAV010000215.1, read as the reverse complement.
TTCTGGCCAGCCGATCTTCATATGGTCGGGAAAGACATCATCCGGTTCCATTCCGTTTATTGGCCCGCTTTCCTGGAAGCCGGCGGCATCGCCGTGCCGAAGCGCGTCTTTGCCCATGGCTGGTGGACCGTCGAAGGCGAGAAAATGTCGAAATCGCTCGGCAACGTCATCTCGCCCAAGGAGCTCGTCGACAGATACGGCGTCGATCCCGCGCGCTATTTCATGCTGCGCGAGCTCCCCTTCGGCAGCGACGGCGATTTCTCCCATCGCGCGATGGTGAACCGCATTAACGCCGACCTCGCCAACGGGCTCGGCAATCTGGCGCAGCGCGTGCTGACGCTCGTCAACCGGAATTGCGGCGCCCGCGTGCCGGAACCGGGGGCGCTCGACGCGAAGGATCGCGCGCTGCTCGACGCGGCAAAAGCCCTCCTCGAGCAACTGCGGCCGGACTTTGCGGGGCAGGCGTTTCATCGCGCGCTCGAGGCGCTCTGGCAAGTCGTGGGCGATGCCGACCGCTACATCGACGAGCAAGCGCCCTGGGCGCTCGCCAAAAGCGACCGCTCGCGGATGGCGACGGTGCTCTATGTGCTCGCCGAAGTGATCCGGCATTTGGCGATCCTGGTCCAGCCGGTGGTGCCGCAGGCGGCAGCGACGCTCCTCGACCAGCTCGCCGTGCCGCATGAGAAGCGGGTCTTCGCCGCGCTTCCCGAGGCGCTCGCGCCCGGCACGCCCTTGCCCAAGCCCACCGGCGTCTTCCCGCGCTATGTCGAGACGTGATGCTGGTCGATAGCCACTGCCATCTCGACTACGCCAAACCCGAGGAGCGCGGGGAGATCCTGGCGCGCGCGCGGCGAGCGGGGGTGGCGACGCTGCTCACCATCTCCACCAAGCTCACCGAGTTTCCCGAGGTGCGCGGCATCGCCGAGAGCGACGCCGATGTCTGGTGCTCGGTCGGCGTCCATCCCCATGAAGCCGCCGCCGAGGATGCCACCGCCGCGACCTTGGT
>DATJAV010000214.1:0-6575 GCA_035515835.1 Allostellaceae bacterium | reverse complement strand
GCCTGTCGCTGCCATGGCCCCGCCTTACACCGGAGGTGCGCCGGTTGCTCCGCATCATGCTGCCGGGCGTCTTCGGCGCCGGCGTCACGCAGATCAATCTCGTGGTGTCGACGGCGATGGCCTCGCTGCTGCCATCGGGTGCCGTCTCCTATCTCAACTACGCCGACCGCTTGAACCAGCTGCCGCTCGCCGTCCTCGGCATCGCCGTCGGCACCGCCATCCTGCCGCCGCTCTCGCGCCAGGTGCGGCAGGGCGATGACGCCGGCGCCATCGCCACGCAGAATCGCGGGCTCGAGCTGGCATTGCTGCTGACCGTGCCGGCCGCCCTCGGGCTTGCGGTCGCAGCGCAGCCGATCCTCGCCGTGCTCTTCCAGCACGGCAAGTTCACCGCCGCCGACACCGCGGCGACCTGGCCGGCGCTCGCCGCCTACGCCGGGGGCCTCCCGGCCTTCGTGCTGATCAAGGTGATGGCACCGGGCTTCTTCGCGCGCCAGGACACGAAGACGCCGGTGCGGATCGCCGCCGCCACCATGGTGGTGAATGTCGCATTGACGGTCGCCCTCGGCTTGACCCTGGCGCAGCTCGGCATTGCCATCGCGCTCTCGACGGCAGGCTGGGTCAACGCGCTGCTGCTCATTGCCGTGCTGCGGCGGCGCGGCCATTTCGCGCTCGATCGGCGTGCGCGGCGCGCGCTGCCGCGCATCTTGCTGGCGGCGCTCGGCATGGGCGGGGTGTTGCTGCTGCTGCAGCGATGGGCGCTCGCCGATGCCTTCGCCGCGGGATTTGTCGCGAAGCTTGTGGCGCTCGTCGCCGATATCGGCGCCGGCGTGCTGGGATTTGCCGTGCTGGCGCTGGCGCTCGGCCTTGCCGATTGGCGCATGATCAAGGCGCGTCTCGCCCGCCCCGCGGCTTGACCGCGCCCGATGCGCCCGCGATAACGCGCGCCATGAATCGGATCTTCTCGGGCGTGCAGCCCACCGGCAATCTGCATCTCGGCAATTATTTGGGCGCCATCCGCAATTGGGTGGCGCTGCAGCGCGATTTCGATTGCATCTTCTGCATCGTCGACCTGCATGCGCTGACGCTGCCGCAGGATCCCGAACAGCTCCGCGCGCAGACCCGCGAGGTGACGGCGGCTTATATCGCCGCCGGCATCGATGCCGAGCGCTGCATCATCTTCAACCAGAGCGCGGTGCCGGCGCATAGCGAGCTCGCCTGGCTCCTGGGCTGCCTGACGCCGCTCGGCTGGCTCAACCGCATGACGCAGTTCAAGGAGAAAGCGGGCAAGGAGCGCGACAATGCCGGCTTGGGGCTCTACGCCTATCCCGTGCTGATGGCCGCCGACATCCTCCTCTACAAAGCGACGCATGTGCCGGTGGGCGAGGACCAGAAGCAGCATCTGGAGCTGGCGCGCGACATCGCCGGCGCCTTCAATCGCCGCTTCGGCGAGTTCTTTCCGTTGCCCGAGCCGCAGATCTTCGGTGCGGCGACGCGCGTCATGAGTCTCCGCGACGGCACCAAGAAGATGTCGAAATCCGACAGCTCCGACTACTCGCGCATCAACATGACCGACAGCGCCGAGACCATCGCGCTCAAGATCCGCAAGGCCAAAACCGATCCCGAGCCGCTCCCCGCCACCATCGCCGCCGCCGAGGCGCGACCCGAGGCCGACAATCTCCTCGGCATCTACGCGGCGCTCGCCGATTTGAGCCGCGAGCGGGCGGTAGCGCAATTCGCCGGCAAGAATTTCTCGGCCTTCAAGACCGAGCTCGCCGACCTCGCCGCCGAGGTGCTGGGCAAGATCGCGGGCGAGATGCGCCGGCTGCTCGACGACCCCGGCTATATCGACGCCGTGCTCCGCCGCGGCAGCGAGCGCGCCACGGCGCTCGCCGCGCCAAACCTCGCTGCGGTCTTCGACCGCATGGGGCTCCTCCGGGTGTGATGCGCGTTGCCCTTCTCCCGCATCGCGGGAGAGCGGCGATCACCAATATTGCATTGATGATTTCGCCATTACCGTCCCGGCACCACCCCGGCTTCGAGCGCGAGCTGCGTCGAGGAGAGGCCGCCGCCATAAAGCGACCAGCCGCCATCGACCGGGATGAGGGCGCCGGTGATCCAGCTTGCCCGGGGCGAGGCCAGGAAGAGCGCGAGCTCGGCGCAATCGGCGAGCGTACCGAAGCGGCGCAAGGGAATGCGGTTCGCCATCTTGCCGCGCACGTCGTCGCTGCCGGAGAGGCGCTTGAAGCCTTCGGTGCCTTCGATCGGGCCGGGCGCGATCGAGTTGACGCGGATGCCGTCGGCGCCCCATTCCATCGCCAGCACGCGCATCACCTGATCGACCCCGGCCTTGGCGGCGCAGGCATGCGCCTGCAAAGGCATCGGGTTGTAGGATTGCGGTGCCGAGATGTTGAGGACCGAGGCGCCAGGCTTCCGGAGATACTGGTGGGCCGCGCGCAGCACGTTGAAGGTACCGATGAGGTCGATGTCGACCACCGTCTTGAAGGCGTTGGCCGACATGCCGAGGGCAAGCGCCGGGAAATTGCCGGCGGCGCCCGAGACGAGCATGTCGATCTCGCCAAACGTCTCATGCGCCGCCGCGAGCGCCGCTTGGATCTGGGCGAAGTCGCGCACATCGGCGCTTTTCCCCAGCACCTTGCCGCCGTGTCGGCGCAGCTGCTGGACGGCGCCCTCGATCCGCGCCTCGGAGCGGCTGGCGATGGCGAGACTGGCGCCGGCCGCGGCAAAGGCGTCGGCGATGCCGAGATTGATGCCGCTGCTGCCGCCGGCGACGAAGACGGATTTGCCGGTGAAATCGAACGGGTCGCTCATGACTCACCTCCAAGGCAAGAGGGCCAGTCTACCAGCCGCCGGGCGTTGCGGCTGCGCCGCCGCAAATCCGCTTGCCCTCTTGGGCGGCGGCTGTAAGGTGGGAAAAGCGCGCCCGTATCCGCCGCCACGCAGTACTTTCCCCCAATGGATATCTATCTTCCCATCGCCGAAATCTCGCTGGACGTGTTCGTCCTCTTGGGGCTGGGCGGGGTGGTGGGCTTTCTTTCCGGCGTCTTCGGCGTCGGCGGCGGCTTCCTTCTGACGCCGCTGCTCATCTTCATCGGCGTGCCGCACGCCATCGCCGTCGCTTCTTCGGCCAATCAGCTGGTCGGCGCCTCCGTTTCCGGCGCGCTCGCCCATTGGCGCCGCGGCAATATCGATTTCCAGATGGGCATCGTGCTGCTCGTCGGCGGCTTCGCCGGGGCGGCGGCGGGCGTCTGGTTCTTCGGGCTGTTGCGGCGCTGGGGCGAGATCGACGTCGCCATCAGCCTCTCCTACACGCTGCTCTTGGGCACGCTCGGATCGCTGATGCTGGTCGAGAGCACGCGCGCGCTGCTGCGCCAGCGCCGCCCGGGCGCGCGGCGCAAGCTCCATCAGCACATCTGGCTCCACGGCCTGCCGCTCAAGATGCGCTTTCGCCGCTCGAAGCTCTATATCAGCGCGCTTCTGCCGATCACCCTCGGATTCTGCGTCGGCGTGCTCGCGGCAGTCATGGGCGTGGGCGGCGGCTTCGTCATGGTGCCGGCCATGATCTACATCCTCGGCATGCCGACGGCGATGGTGCCGGGGACGTCGCTCTTCCAGATCGTCTTCGTCGCCGCCGCCGTCACCGTGCTGCAGGCGCTCGAGAACGGCACCGTCGACGTGGTGCTGGCGATGGTGCTGCTGCTGGGCGGCGTCATCGGCGCCCAACTCGGCACGCGGTTCGGCACGAAGCTGCGCGGCGATCAGTTGCGCGCGCTGCTGGCGCTGCTGGTGCTGGCGGTGGCGGGCAAGCTCGCCTTCGATCTCACCGCGCAGCCCGCCGATCCTTACTCGCTGGAGGTGCTGGGCCAATGAGGCCGGCGCTGTTGCTGCTGCTGCTGTTGTCGTGGTGGTGCGCACCGCCCGCCGGTGCCGCCGAGCCGCTGGTCGCCGATCTCAGCACCCACTACATCGCCATCACCACCGGCTTCACCGGCAAGGACGTGGTGCTGTTCGGCGCCACCGACGCGCCCTGCAAGCAGCATGATGCCAAAGCAGGCAAGTGCGACGTCGTCGTCGTCGTGCGCGGCCCCAACGGTACGGCCGTGGTCCGCCGCAAGAGCCAGATCGCCGGCGTCTGGATGAACACGCTCCAGGTCACGTTCACCGGCGTCCCCGACTACTACGCCGTCTACAGCACGCGGCCGCTCGACGAGATCATGTCGCCGGCGATGAGCGCGCTGAACGACATCGGCGCCAACAACCTCCGCCTCGGCGTCGTCGAGAAGGACCGCACGCCGCAGCAGATCGCCGAGTTCCGCGCCGCCCTGCTGCGCCAACAACAGCGCGACGACCTCTTCGTCGAAGCCGTCGAAAGCTTCAATTTCCTCAACGACAGTCTCTTCCATCTCCCGCTCAGCTTTCCCGCCAACGTGCCGGTCGGCAACTACACCGTGCTGACCCTGCTGGTGCGCGACAAGGCGGTGGTGGGCGGGCAGACCAGTCCCCTGATCATCTCCCAGGACGGCATCGACGCTGAGGTCAACGACTTCGCCGACCATGAGGCGCTCGCCTACGGTTTCGTTGCCGTGGTGGCCGCGGCAATGGCAGGATGGCTGGCGAGCCTGCCGTTCCGCCATGCGTGAGGCGCAGCGATGAGCGACTCCCAATTGCGCATCTTCCTCGTCGTCGTCGACGACAGCGAAGAGATGCGTGTGGCGCTCCGTTATGCCGCGCTCCGCGCCAAGCACACGGGCGGCAAGGTGGCGCTGCTTTACGTCATCGAGCCGAGCGACCTGCAGCAATGGATGGCGGTCGAGAGCCTGATGCGCGAGGAGCGGCGCCAGGAGGCGGAGGCGCTGCTGCAGAAGCTCTCGGGCGAAGTCGCCGAGCTGTGCGGGACGCTCCCCATCGTCTTCATCCGCGAAGGCCGCCGGCGCGACGAGCTGCTGTCGCTGCTCGAGGAGGAGCCGACCATCTCCATCCTCGTGCTCGCCGCGGGCACCGGCGCCGAAGGGCCGGGGCCGCTGGTGACGCAGCTCGTCGGCAAGATGTCCGGCCGGATGCGCGTCCCCATCACCGTCGTGCCCGGCAATCTCTCGAACGAGCAGATCGCGGCGCTCACTTAACCAAGGCTAAACCCTAGCGCGAGAGGGGTTGACTTGCGCGGCGGGCGATCCAAGCTAACCGCCATCGCCAGCGGAGAGGCACCGATGTTCATTCAGACCGAGCCAACGCCCAACCCCGCCACGCTGAAGTTCCTGCCCGGCCGCACCGTCATGGAGCAGGGAACCGCCAATTTCGCCGACGAAGCGGCGGCGGCCCGCTCGCCGCTGGCGCAGCGCCTTTTCGCGTTGGCGGGGGTGACCGGGGTCTTTCTCGGCGCCGACTTCATCACCGTGACCAAGGGTCAGGGTGAGGAATGGTACCAGCTCAAAGCCGCGGTGCTGGGCGCCATCATGGAGCACTTCACCGCCGGCCGACCGGTGATCGTCGCGCCCGGCGAGAGCGAGGGCGTCGGCGACGAGCCAGACGACGAGGTGGTAGCGCAGATCAAGGAGCTGCTGGAGACGCGGGTGCGGCCGGCGGTGGCGCAGGACGGCGGCGACATCATCTTCCACCGCTATGAGGACGGCGTCGTCTACCTGCATATGCAGGGCTCGTGCTCGGGCTGCCCCAGCTCGACCGCGACGCTGAAGGCGGGCATCGAGAACATGCTGCGCCACTATGTGCCGGAAGTGGTCGAGGTTCGCGCGATCTGACGCGCGGGAGCGGGGCTAGCGCCGCTCGCTTGCCGCCGCGACGAGAGCCGCCACTCCGGGCGATCGGCCTTCTTGCTTCAGCCCCGCTACGACGCCGGCGCGATCCTCGGCCGGACGGTTCTGGCTCATTTTCCATTTCCCTTCGAGGCGTTCGATGGCGAGCTCGAAGCTGACGATGCCCTTGAGCATGCCGGCGATGAAGGCCTCGGGCGCGTCATCGATCGCCCAAGGCTGCGCGCGCCCCGCCTCGTGCGTCTGGGTCAGCCGCTCCAGATGCGCCCGGGCATGCGCCGCATCGTCGATGATGCGAAGCGCGCCATAGGCATGGATGGCGACGTAGTTCCAGGTCGGAACCACCTTGCCGGTCGCCTGCTTCGTCGCATACCAGGAGGGCGATATATAGGCGTTGGGACCGGCGAAGATCGCCAAGGCGGGGACGTCGTGGCGGACGGTCTGCCACTGCGGATTGGCCCGTGCGAGGTGCCCCCAGAGCGTGCCCAACGGCGAAGACCCGGGCTCGACGAGCATCGGGACATGGCTCGCCGTCAGTCCGTCCGTGCCCAGCGTCACCAGCGTGCCGAAGGCGATCTCGCGGATCGCCGCATGCAGCACCGGGACGCGGTCTTCGTTGAAGTCGGTTGGCACATACATGGCCGCACTCCCTTGTTCCCGCCGAAGACTATAGGATCCAGCGCCAGCGCATCACATCATCGGCGCCGGCGCGTCCCCATCGCGCAGCAGCGGATAGCGGCCGACATCGAACAGCTGATAGTGCCACCACTCCTTGCCATAGAAATCCCA
>DATJAV010000213.1:0-13280 GCA_035515835.1 Allostellaceae bacterium | reverse complement strand
GCAAGTCGACAGACGCGCCGCGCATCTCTTGGCACAGTCGATCTTGAAGACGCCAAGCTGAAGCTTGCTGGTTGGCTGATGACCAGCGGTGCAATGGTGCGTGAGCCCGCAGGCGTGGTGCCACTCGAGACGCTGTTGGTGCGCTACTACGAGCAACACGCCAGGCGCCTGGCAAGCGGCCATCAGGCGCAGTATTCGCTTAAGAAGTGGTCCGACTTTTTCGCGGGTGCTTTGGTGTCCGAACTGACGCCTGATCGCCAGCGAGCGTTCATCGCATCTCTGCGCAACCAAAGTTACAGCGATGGCTACATCCGCCGGGTACTCCAGATCGGTCAGGCGGCGCTCAACAGAGCCCAGCGCGAGGGCGAGATCGCCATCGCGCCCAAGGTACTGGTCGGCGAGGCGCCGGAAGGCGAGGCGCGTGAACGCATTCTGTCGATGCAGGAGGCGGCGACGTTGCTGGGCGCCGCACAGACGCCGCAGCTCGCGATGTTCTTACTACTCGCGTTTGGCACTGCGGCGCGGCCGGGTGCCATTCTTGAGCTAACGACGTTCCAAGTGGATTGCGACGCTAGGCTCATCAGGTTCAACCCGCCCGGACGCCGGCAGAATCGGAAGCGGCGGCCGACGGTACCGATCTGTGATACCCTCCTGCCCTACCTGCGGGCCCTGCCGGGAAGCCCATCAAGAACATCCGCAAGACGTTCGAGGGACGCGCGATCGTGCCGGGTTGGCCAAGGATATCACCCTCTACAGCATACGGCACACCGTCGCGACCGAGCTGCGCAAGCGCGGCGTCGCACTCGCCGAAGTCGCCGGCTTCCTTGGCCGCTCGACCGGATATCGGACAACTGAACGGTATGCAAAGTACGGCCCGGACCACCTCTCGGAAAACGGTCCGCGCAATCGATGCCTATTTTAGCGATCTGAGCGGTCTGAAGCCTGCCACAGATCAGTTCGGGAACGGTGCGTGCTAGTTGCGTGCTAGCGGGCCATCGAAAAGTGGTGGAGCAGAGGGGGATCGAACCCCTGACCTCGACATTGCGAACGTCGCGCTCTCCCAACTGAGCTACTGCCCCGCGCCGGTCGGCGACTATTGGGCCGAGGCCGGCCGCTGTCAAGGCTGGGCGGGGGTGCTGAGGCTTGCACCGCCGCGGGCGGCGCGGCTACCGTAGCGCCAGATGAGATGCGGGGGGCATTGCACGATCCATGGGCGGGTTCCTGGCTCCGGTCATCGAGGCGGTCATCATTCTCCTCGACTTCTTCTGGTGGCTCATCATCATCGCCGCGGTGGTGAGTTGGTTGATCGCCTTCGGCATCATCAACACCTATAACCGCACCGTGGCGATGCTGACCGACTTCCTCTACCGCATCACCGACCCCGTGCTGCGCCCCATTCGCCGGCTGTTGCCCAATCTGGGCGGCGTCGACCTCTCGCCGCTCATCGTCCTCCTCATCATTTACGTGCTGCAGCGCTGGCTCCAGAACACGCTTTTCTATGTCTACCGCTGGTGAATATGTGGCGGCGCCGGCGCTTCCGCTTACGGTCGCGCGGGACGGCTTGCGCCTCTGCGTGCGGCTGCAGCCGGGCGCCTCGGCCGAGCGCATCATCGGCCTCGTCGCCGAGGCCGATGGCGGCGTGGCGCTGAAAGTGGCGGTGACCGCGCCCCCCGCCGAGGGACGGGCGAACGACGCCCTCCTTCGCCTCCTGGCAAAGACGGTGCGATTGCCCAAGCGCGATCTCAGCCTCGCGCACGGCGCCGCCGACCGGCGGAAGCTCGTCCACGTCGCCGGCGATGCTGCCGTGCTGCGGCCGCGCCTCGAGCGGGCTCTGGCGCCATGGTTGAAACCCGCCTGATCGACGGCAAGGCCGCCGCCGGGGCGCTTCGCGCACGCATCGCCGCCGCCACGGCGCAGATCGTCTCGCGCCACGGCGTGACGCCGGTGCTGGCCGCGGTGCTGGTGGGCGCCGATCCCGCCAGCGAGATCTATGTCCGCAACAAGGCCAAGGCCTCGCGCGACGCGGGGCTCCAAAGTCTCGAGCATCGCCTCGGGGCCGACACGACAGAGCCGGTGCTGCTGCAGCTCATCACCCGGCTCAATGCCGATCCCTCGGTCGACGGCATCCTCGTGCAGCTGCCGCTCCCCGAGCAGATCGACCCCTTGCGCGTCATCGCCGCGATCGACCCCGAGAAAGACGTCGACGGCTTCCATCCGCAGAATGTCGGGCGCCTCTGGAGCGGCGGCCGCGGCCTCGTGCCGTGCACCCCCATGGGCGCGCTGTTGCTGCTCGAGCCTGAGCTCGGCGCGCTCGCCGGCGCCGAGGCGGTGGTCATCGGCCGCTCCAACATCGTCGGGAAACCGATGGCGGCGCTGCTGCTGCGCGAGAATTGCAGCGTCACGCTGGCGCATTCGAAGAGCCGCGACCTGCCGGCGCTGGCACGCCGCGCCGACATCCTCGTCGCGGCCGTGGGCCGGCCGGAGCTGGTGCGGGGCGATTGGATCAAGCCCGGCGCCACCGTCATCGATGTCGGCATCAACCGCCTGCCGCTCGCCGGCGGCAAGAGCCGCCTCGTCGGCGACGTGGCATTTGCCGAGGCGCAAGGCATCGCCGGCGCGATCACGCCGGTGCCGGGCGGCGTCGGCCCGATGACCATCGCCTGCCTGCTGCGCAACACGCTCATTGCCGGCTGCCGCCGCCGCGGCATCGCCGAGCCGGCGCTTTGACATTCGTCAGTTGTCAGTAATCAGTTCACCGCAACGGCAACTGAGAACCGAGACCGGACAACTTCCTACTGCGTCGTCGGCTGGAAGGTATCGGGCGCCGGGTCGATGACGGTGTCGCCGTCCTTGCGCACCTCGATCACGGCAAGCCCGCGCTGGACTAGGCCGTCGGGCAGCAGGCGGAAAATCCCGTCGACGCCGGCGAAGCCGCTCGGATTGGTGATGGCGGCGACGGAGAAGTCGCCGGCGCCGCTATGGGCGAGCACCGCGGCGAGCGCCGTGGCGTCATAGGCGAGGGTGGCGAGGCGGGGCGGCGCGCGATGATAGACGTCGTTGAAGCGCTTCTCGAAATCGGCGCGGGCGCCGGGCGCTGGCGCGGCATACCAGCCGCCGACAAGCGCCGGCTCGGTGCCCATTCCGGGCTCGTCCCAAAGGCCGGTGCCGAGGAAATGCACCTTGTCGGGCTCGATCTTGTAGTAGGGCAGCAACGGCGCCAGCGTCTTCAAGCGCGTACCGCCCTCGGGCAGCAGCAGCGCGTCCATCCCGCTATTGGCAGCGGCAAATTTCTTCACCGTCTGAGTCAGGTCCGGCGCCGCCGGATCGAAGAACCCGATCTGCGCCAGGCTGGCGCCGTCACGTTGCGCCGCATCGCGCATCGCCGCGACGGTGATCTCGCCATAAGGCGTGCGCGGCGCGAGCACAGCAAAGCGGCTCGCGCCCTTGGCGTGGGCGAAGTCGACGACGCGATCGACCTCGGCCTTCGGCAGGAAGCCGATGAGCCACGTGCCGTCGCCGGCGAGCTGGGTCGAGGTCGAGAAAGCGAGCACCGGCACGTTGGCGGCTTGCGCCAGCGGCTTCACCGCCTCGACCTCGGCGGCGAGCAGCGGACCGAGGATGAGCTTGGCGCCGTCGGTCAGTGCCGCGCGTGCCGCATCGGCGGCGCCTTCAGGCGTGCCCTTGGTATCCTGGGGCGCCAACTCGAGCCGGTCGTCGGCCACGTCGAAGAGGGCCATCTGCGCCGCATCCAGCATGCCGCCGCCGAAAGACGCGTTGGGACCGGAGAGCGGCAGCAGCAACGCCACCTTGATCTTGGCGGCCGCCGGGAGCGACGGCGTTGGCGGCGTGGGCTGCGTCACCTGCGCCGGCGGCTGGACGGCTTCGGGCGGAGGCGTCGCGGCTTGCGGCTGCGACGGCGATTCCGTATTGCTCGACCCGCAGGCGGCGAGGAGAGAGGCGGAAAGGAATAGCCATGCCACGGCGGCCGGCCGTCGCCAGAGAAGAGAACCCAACACGTGCACCCTCCGTCGCCGCAGCTCCCGCCCGGAGCGAGCCTACCCCCGTGCGCTCGCCAAGTAAACCGCGCGCACCCGCTCCGGGGCTCGCTCTGATCGCGACGCCGATCGGCAATGCCGAGGACATCACTTTGCGCGCGCTGGCGCAGCTCGCCGCCGCCGACGTGATCGCCTGCGAGGACACGCGGGTGACCGCGAAGCTCCTGACGCGGCACGGCATTTCCCGCCCGCTCCTGGCTTATCACGACCACAACGCCGAGCGCATGCGGCCGCTTCTGCTGGAGCGGCTCCGCCGCGGCGAGCGCGTGGCGCTGGTCTCCGACGCCGGCACGCCGCTCGTCTCCGATCCCGGCTTCAAGCTGGTGCAGGCGGCAATCGCCGAAGACCTGCCGGTGACGGCCCTGCCGGGCCCCGCCGCGCCCCTCGCCGCGCTGCTGCTCTCGGGACTGCCCGCCGACCGTTTCTTCTTCGCCGGATTCCTGCCGGCGAAAAGCGCCGCGCGACGGCGCGATCTCGCCGGGCTCGCCGCGGTGCCGGCGACGCTGCTCTTCTTCGAGACCGCGCCCCGCCTTGCCGCCTCGCTCGCCGACATGGCGGCGACGCTGGGCCCGCGCCCGGCGGCGGTGGCGCGCGAGCTCACCAAGCTGTTCGAGGAAGTGCGCCGCGGTCCGCTCGACGACCTCGCGGGGCACTATGCGGAGGCCGGCGCGCCCAAGGGCGAGCTCGTGGTGGTGGTAGGCGCCGCTTCGGCCGCCGCGGAGGCCGCGAGCGAGGCCTCGCTCGATGCGCAGCTGGGCGCGGCGCTGCGCCAGATGAGCCTCAAGGACGCGGCGACCGCGGTCGCCGCCGCGACGGGGCAGACGCGGCGCGAGGTCTATCGCCGCGCGCTGGCGCTGATGGGGCGGACGCCATGAGCCTCGCCGCGCGCCGGCGCGCGTTTCGCCGCGGCCATGTCGCGGAGTTCCTCTGTCTCTGGCATTTGCGGCTGCGCGGCTGGCGCATCTTGGCGCGGCGCTTCAAGGTGAAATCGGGCGAGATCGACCTCATCGCCCGGAAGGGCCGCGTGCTGGCGGCGATCGAGGTCAAGGCGCGCGACAGCTTCAGCGCCGCGCGCGAGGCGATTCGGCGCATCAGCGCCAGCGCATCGCGCGGGCGCTCGATCACTTTTTGGTGCACCGTCCGGAGCTGCAGCGATTGGATGCGCGCTTCGACGTGATGCTGGTAGCGCCGTGCCGGCTGCCGCGCCACGTCGTCGATGCCTAGCGCGAGGCCTTCTGAGGATCGGCCCATGACCGATACGCCCGCACCCAGCCCCGCACCGCGCTTCAGCTTCGCGCAGATGCTGCCCACTCTCATTTTCGACGTGGCGATGCCGATCGTCATCTTCAACCTGCTTTCTGCCTATGGCGTGCCGACGCTCTGGGCGCTGGTCGCGGGCGGGCTTTCGCCGGCCGTCAACAACATCCGCATCTGGGTCAAGTCGCGCCGACTCGAGCCGCTCGGCATCATCGTGATGGCGTTTCTCACCATCGGCACGGCGACCTCGCTCATCACCGGGAGCGTGTTCTTCACGCTGATCAGAGAATCGTTTCTGACCGCGACCTTCGGCCTGATCTGCTTGGGCTCGCTGTTCGCCGAGCGGCCGCTCCTCTTCTATATCATGCGCCAATTCGTCGCCGGCGACGATCCCCAGCGGATCGCGTGGTGGAACGGGCTTTGGGAGGTGCCGCAATTTCGCGCGGCGCAACGCCTGGTGACGGCGGTATGGGGACTCGTCTATCTCATCGAAGCGCTGCTCCGCGTCGGCTTTGCCCTCGTCCTCTCCCCGGCCGAGGTGGTGTCGATCTCGCCGGTCATGGCCTTTGTCGTGCTGACCGCGCTCATCGCCTGGACGCGGCGCTATTTCCTGGCGCTGCGCGAGCGGCGCCTCAGGGAGCAGCAAGCCGCTGCGCCACGGGTTTGAGTCTCGGCCTGAACGCGCTTCGCGGAGTCGCGGAGATGCGTGAGATGTAGGTCGTCGCACCCTGCCTCCCGCGCGCCGATGCGCAAGGCTTACCCTCTTGCTTTTGCTGGAAGATGCCGGCCGCCATCTTCCCGCCACAAAGCAACCCTTGCGTTGCCGCGATCGCGCACGACAATAGCCGGCGATTGTGCCTGCCCCCTGGGGAGAAGCCCGCGCCCATGCCGAACCATCGCCTTCGCTCGTTCTTCATCGCCGGAACCGTGCTCATGATGGCACCGTCGCTCAGCGGCTGCATCGTCGCCGCCGCCGGCGCCGGCGCCGCCAGCGGCTATGCCGTCTTCGGCCAGGAGCTGGGGCCGGAGCAGCAATTGCGGGACGCCACCATCAAGGCGGTGCTCCGCCAGTCCTGGGGCCAATACAATCAAGAGGTGGTGCATGACCTCGACGCCACCGTCTATGACGGCCGCGTGCTGATCACCGGCCGCGTTCCCAAGGAGGAGTGGCGCGACGAGGCGGTGAAGCGCGCCTGGAAGGTGGACAACGTCAAGGAGGTGTATAACGAGATCGAGGTCGGGCCGGACACCCATTTCATCGACGAGGTGCGCGACACCGGCATCTCGACGCGGCTCAGGAACGACCTCGTGTTCGATGGCCAAGTCCGTTCCATCAACTACGACATCACCACCGAGAACGGCGTCGTCTACATCATCGGCACGGCGCGGAGCCAGGCCGAGCTCGACCGCGTCACCGACTACGCGCGCAACACCTCCGATGTGCGCCGCGTCGTCTCCTATGTGCGCATCCGTAGCGGCGAGCCGGGCGAGGTGCAAACGGGCGCGGCCGCCAATGCCGCACCCGCCACGGCATCGAGCCGGCCGACAGTGGGCGCGCCGACGCCGCTCTCGCGCGGGCCCGCGCCCGGCGACACGCCGCCCGATGCCCCGACGCCGCGTTCCGACATCGAGGTGACGCCGCTGCAGTGAGCGCGCCCTTCGCCGACCGCGCCGGCGCTGACGCTTTTCTCGGCGCGCTGGCCCGCTCGGGCGACGGGACGTTGCCGCTCGCCGAGGCCGCTCTGGCCTTCGCCTGCCGCGACCGGCCTCAGGTCGACGTCGCGCGCTATCGCCGCCATTTAGGGGCGCTCGCCCGCGAGGTCGGCGAGGCCGCACGCGACAGCAGCGATGTCGCGGCCCAAGCCGATGCGCTCGCCGCGGTGCTCGCGGGCCGCCAGGGCTATGTCGGCGACAGGCTCACCTATGAAGACCTGCAGAACGCCAATCTGATGCGCGTCATCGACCGCAAGAAAGGCCTGCCGGTGGCGCTCGGCATTCTCTACCTCCATGCTGGCCGCGCCCAGGGCTGGGACATGGCGGGTCTCGCTTTCCCTGGACATTTCCTGGTGAGAATCGAAGGCGGCGGCGAGCGCCGCATCCTCGATCCCTTCGCGGGCGGCCGGGCGCTCGCGCCGGGTGAGCTCAGGGAACTGTTGCGCGACATCGCCGGCAAGGAGACGGAGCTGCAGCCCGCGCACTACGCCGCGGTCAGCGACCGCGACGTGCTGCTCCGCCTGCAGAACAACCTAAAGCTCCGCCTCGCCGGATCCGGGCGCCTCGAGGCCGCGCTCGCGGTGATCGAGGGCATGCTGCTCCTCGCCTCTGACAGCGCCCCGCCCCTCTGGCGCGAGGCTGGTCTCATCCACGCCGAGCTCGGCAATCTCCGCGCCGCGATCGTCGCACTCGAGCGCTTCCTCGCGCTCGCCGCTGGGGACGCCGCGCGGCAGGAGACGGCGCGTCTCGTACGACAATTGAAAGCGCGCCTGCAATAACGGCGCGCTCTTGGCCACCTCCCGCAAAGCGAGAGAGGCGCATAGCTGAAAGAAAAAGCCCGGCCGAGTCGCCCCGGCCGGGCTTGGCGTCAGAGGGTCGCGGCTTCAGTCAGGCGCCGGTGCCGCTGATGACGTCGCCAAACAGCACCCAAGTCTTGCCATCCCATTTCTGCAGCTGCATCTGCGTGATGGGATGGTAGTTGGTGGGGCTGGTGTTGACCTTGATGCCGGGCAGCAGGGTCGGCAGACTGAAATCTTTGAGGTTGGCCGCCTGCTTCATCACGTTCGCGCGCGAGAAGTCGCCATTGCACTGCTTCAGCACCTGCAGCATGGTGAGGGCAGCGCCGTAGCCATAGACGTAGTTGGCGTCGGTGAGATCGGCGCCCGGCATGTTCTTCGTCATGAAGTCACGCCATTGGTTCAGCCCAGCGTCGTTCTTCCAGGTGGGATCGGTCGGGTCTTTGCCATAGTTGGCGCTGATGATGCCGATGCCGTTCTCCGGCCCGGCAGGCGTCATCACCGCGCCAACCGAGATCGAGACGTTGGTCATGAAGTGGAGCGGCTTCCAACCGATGTCGTGGACCTTGCGGATCGTCTGCGCGGCGAATTTGGGAATCGCCGCGGTGATCAGCGTGTCGGCGCCGGAGCCTTGCAAAGCGATGATCTGGGTGTCGATGGTCGGGTCAGTGGCCTCGTAAGACGCTTCCTTCACCACCATCTTCGCGTATTTGTCGCCGAGCGCATCCTTGAGGCCGATGACATAGTCCTTGCCGAAATCATCATTCTGATAGAGCACCGCGATCTTGGCGTTGGGCTTGTTCTTCAGAATGTATTTTGCGTAGATCTGCGCCTCGGTGCGATAGCTCGGCTGGAAACCGATCGTCCAGGGGAAATCCTTGTAGTCGCCCCATTTGTCGGCGCCGGTCGCGACGAAGAGCTGCGGCACCTTGTGCTCGTTGAGATACTTTTCGATGGCGGTGTTGGGCGGCGTCCCCAGCGTGTTGAACATGAACGCCACGCCCTCCTCTTCGACCAACTTCTTCACCTGCTCGACGGTCTTGGGCGGGCTGTAGCTGTCGTCCGCCGAGATGAAATCGATCTTATGGCCGGCGACGCCGCCCTGTTCGTTCACCATCTTGAAGAACGCGGCCTCGGTCTTGCCGATGATGCCGTAGGACGAGGCGGGCCCGCTGTAAGGCATGGTGTTGCCGATCTTGATCTCGGTGGCCGTGACGCCGGGCGTATCCGCGGCGGACGCCGACATCGCGGCGAGCACCAGTGCCGCCGCCGTCAAACATAATGTGTTGCGCATGTTTCCTCTCTCTCCGTGGTGAGCGACGATGATGGGATACCTAAGAAGGCGGCCGCGTGGGCGTGGCCGCGTCGCGCTCGATGACCCGCAGCAGCCAGCGGATGATGCCGCCGAAGCCGCCGGGGAGCAAGGCGACGCAAATAATGAGCGCCATGCCGAAGAGCACCTGCGGCGACGACAGCAGCACGAGAATGCGCGAGAGAAAGCCGGGCAGCGCCAGCGTTTGCACCCAGTTCGAGAGGTCGCTCGCCCAGTTGGGCACGATGACGATGAAGAACGCGCCGAAGACGACGCCCGGAATCGAGCCGACGCCGCCGATGACGATGCCGATGAGAAAGCGGATCGACAGGAAGACGTCGAAGCTGTCGGGTGAGACGAACTCGGTCCAGAGCGCGGCCAAAGAGCCGGCGACACCGGTCAGCATGGCGGAGACGCCGAAGGTCAGCGTCTTGTAGCGCGCCGTGTTGACGCCCATGGTGGCGGCGGCGATGGGATGGTCGCGGACCGCGACCATGGCGCGCCCGGTGCGGCCGCGCAGCAGGTTCCAGCCGATGACGAAGGCGACCACCGCCCAGGCAAAGCAGAAGTAAAAGAGCCATTGGTCGCGATTGAGGGGGAGGCCGAAGGGTGCCCCGGGCTTGTCGAGGTTGATGCCCTGAACGCCCCCCGTCCAATCGTCCCAGGCTTTGTATTTCAGGATTTGCGGCGTGGCGACGGCGAGCGCGAAGGTGGCGAGCGCCAGGTAAAGCCCCTCGAGCCGGAGCGCCGGCCAGCCGACGAGGAAGCCGACACCCGCGGAAATGACGCCGGCAATCGGCACCGTCGCCCAATAGGGAATGCCCGTGACCTTGGTCAGCAGGATCGCCGTGGTGTAGCCGCCGATGGCGAAGAAAGCGCCATGGCCCAACGAGATCTGGCCGTTGAAACCGGTCAGGATGTTGAGGCCCAGGAGCGCGATCGAGTAGATGATGACCAGCGTCACCTGCGACAGGCGGAAGTTGGTGAGCGAGAAGGGCAGGACGGCGGCGGCGACGAAGAGAAGCACCAGCGCGAGCAGCCCCCAGGTGCGGAAGGTCAAGCCGGCGAAGAGGGGCGCGGCGGCGGGGCGAGGTGTGTCGAGCGTCGCCATGGATCAAACCCGCGTCACGAGCGTCCGCCCGAAGAGGCCGGAAGGCCTCACGGTCAGCACGCCGATGATGGTGACGAGCGCCACGGAAAGCTTCAACTCGGTGCCGATGCAGGCACCGGCGAGATTCTCGAGCACGCCGACGATGGGGCCGCCCAACGCCGCGCCCCAGGGATTGTCGATGCCGCCGATCAGTGCCGCGGCGAAGCCGTAGAGCAGGATGCCGCTCATCATATTGGGCTCGAGATAGACGACATGCGCCGCCATCATGCCGGCGACGGCGCCGATGAGGCCGGCCAGCCCCCACCCCAGCGCCAGCATCCAGCCGACGCGGACGCCGACGAGCCTGCTCGACGCCGGGTTCTGCGCCGCGGCGCGCATGGCGAGACCCAAGGGCGTGAAGCGGAAGAAGACGAAGACCGCCGCCAGCACGATGAGCGTGACCGAGATCATGCCGACCTCATGCGACGACATGAAAGGACTGCCATACCAGGCATTGCTCGGGAAGGGACTGGGGAATGGCTTGATGGTGTAGTCGAATTCGGCGCCGGCGGCGCCGTTGATGATGAGCAGGAGGCCGATGAAGACGGCGACCACGCTCAGCACCGGTGACGCATTGAACCAGCGCACGACGAGGCGCTCGATGCCGAGCCCGAAGACGAAGGCAAAGACGAGAGTGAGGAAGAAGGCGACCCAATAGGGAAGGCCGAGATTGATCAGGAGGAGCGCGATGTAGGTCGAGAACATCGCCATCTCGCCCTGGGCAAAGTTCACGTGATGCGTCGCCTGGTAGATCATCACGAGCGCCAGAGCGACGCTCGCATAGATGCCGCCATTGGCGATGCCGGAGAGTACCTGGTGGAGGAGTTCCGTGCCGGGCATGGCGAAACAGGCGGGCATGTGCTGTCTCCTAATATCCGAGATAGGCGCGACGCACGGATTCGTCGCTGGCAATGGTGGAGGAGAGGCCCTGCAAGATGATGCGGCCGGTCTCCAGCAAATAGGCGTGGTCGGCAAGCTCCAAGGCGATGCTGGCATTCTGCTCGACCAGCAGCATGCTCACCCCCTCCTGCTTGTTGATGGTGCGGAGGATGCGGAAGATCTCCTGCACCACCAGCGGCGCCAGACCGAAGGAGGGCTCGTCCAGCAGCAGCAGCTTCGGCCGCAGCATCAGCGCACGCGAGATGGCGAGCATCTGCTGCTCGCCGCCCGACAGCGTTCCCGCCTGCTGGCGCCGGCGCTCCTTCAAGCGCGGGAAGTAGCCATAGACGCGCTCGTAGTCCTGCGCCACGCCGGAATCGCGCCGGGTATAGGCGCCGAGCCGTAGATTTTCCTCGACGCTGAGGCTGACGAAAGTGCCGCGGCCGTCGGGCACGTGAGCGATGCCCATGCGGACGATGTCCTCCGTGGCGCTACCGTCGATACGCCGGTCGTTGAAGCGGATCTCGCCGCTGGCCCGCACCATCATGTTGCAGAGGGCACGCAGTGTCGTGGTCTTGCCGGCGCCGTTGGCGCCGAGCAAGGTGACGATGCCGCCCTGCTCCACGGCAAGGTCGAGGCCCTGCAGCACCTTGGTCGAGCCATAGGCGGCGGAGAGTCCTCGCGTCTCCAGGATGGCGCTCACAGCGAGCCTCCGAGATAGGCTTTGATCACCTCGGGATTGCGCTGCACCTCCTGCGGCGTGCCGTCGGCAATCTTGCGGCCGAAATCAAGCGCCACGACCTTGTCGGAAACTTTCATCACCAGGTTCATGTGATGTTCGACCAGCAGCACAGTGAGACCGAGCCGGTCGCGGATCGAGGCGATGAGCTCGCGCAGCTGATCGACCTCCTCGTGGTTGAGGCCGCCCGCCGGCTCATCGAGCAGCAGCAGCTTGGGCTCGCTCGCGAGGGCCCGGGCCAGCTCGACCCGCTTTTGCGTACCGAAAGGGAGCGCCGCCACCGGCACCTCGGCGAGGGGAGCGAGATCGAGCGTCTCGATGAGCCGCATGGCGCGCTCGCGCAGCGAGCGCTCCTCTTGCGCGATGAAAGGGAGCCGGAGCGCATTGGCGACGAAGCCGCCGCGCGAGCGGCAATGGCCGCCGATCATCACGTTCTCGCGCACCGACATGGTGCGAAAGAGGGCGAGGTTCTGGAAAGTGCGGCCGATCCCCAGCGGCGCGATGGCGTGCTTGGGGAGACCCAGCACCGGCGCCCCCTCGAACAGGATGGTGCCGCGATCGGCATGGTAAAGGCGGCTCAGTACATTGAAGAGCGTGGTCTTGCCGGCGCCGTTGGGACCGATGAGGCCGCAGATCTGGCCACTCTCGACGCGAAAGGTGACGCCGTCCAGCGCGACGATGCCGCCGAACCGGACCGAAAGCCCGTCGATGCTGAGGAGCGGCCGCCCGCTGCCATTGGCGCCGGCGCCACTCATGCCCGCCTCATGCGGATAACCCTATGGGTCGCCCTCTCGGGGCGGCATGCCACGACCAAAACTCGAACCTCCCTGTTGGGCCGTCCTTCAACGGTTCTCGGTTAGGACCACTCCCCTGGTGTCCGGGCAAAGCCGATCCTTCCGCCGGGTTAGTCGCCGGCGGCAACGAAAATATCGGCAAACCACCGGCCGTCAAAGCTTTTCGAGAAAACTTTTCGCGAGGAGGGGCGCTTGGCGGTATCTCGCATACCAGCGGCGTCGCCTGTTATCATGTCGCCGGGGCATGCCCTGAATTGCGGCAACCCTAGGGTTAAAGGAGACCAAACGGTAGATGGGCCTTAGCGTCGCCATCCAGATGGACCCGATCGAGAACGTCAACATCGACGCCGATTCCACCTTTGCCCTGGCGCTCGAGGCGCAGGCGCGGGGGCACAGTCTCTATCACTATTTGCCGCGCCAGCTCATCCTGCGCGACGGGTGCCTGAGCGCCCGGGCGCGACCGCTCGAGGTGCGGCGCGAGCGGGGGCGGCATTTCAACCTGGGGCCGGAGGAGACGCTCGATCTCGCCGCGCTCGACGTGATCTTGATGCGCCAAGACCCGCCTTTCGACATGGCCTATATCA
>DATJAV010000212.1:0-2239 GCA_035515835.1 Allostellaceae bacterium | reverse complement strand
TGGTCGTTCTGAAGAAAATCGCCGGAGACGAAGTAGTTGTAGCCGCCCACCGAGCCGCCATACTCGAAGCTCGGCTGCACCGTGCCGTAGCTTCCGCCATAGATGCCCACCGAGCCGCCATTGTTGAAGAGACCGCTTTTGGTCTGGATGTCGACGATGCCGGAGGTGCGCAGCCCATACTCCGCCGGCAGGGTGCCGGTGATGAGCTGCAGCGAGTCGACGAAACGCGGCGACAGGCCTTGGCCGAAGAAGCTGGCGCCTTCCGGCAGGATGATGCCGTTGATGCGGTATTGCACGCCGAGATGCTCGTTCCGGACGTGGATCGCGCCGTTGCCGAGATTATCCTGGTCGACGCCGGGCGCGTGCAGCAGCACCTCGTTCAGCGGCGCGTTCTCGCCCTGAGGCAGATCCTGGATCGTCTGGCTCGTCATCGTATAGGTCGAGGCGCCGATGCGCGGCTCGATGCCGAGCCGCGCCGCCTCGAGCTGCTTGGCGGCGAGGTTGAGATCGAGCGCAGCATGGGCAGCGAGGGTGAGCTCGGCCGAGGCGCCCTTCCCCGCCACCAAGGTCACCACCGCCGTCGCAGTGTCGAAGCCCGTCTTATTGCCGGTGACGGCGTAGACGCCGGGCGCGATCCCCTTGAAGAGGAAGTGCCCGTCGGGGCCGCTCGTCGCCTCGCCCGCGACCTTGCCGTCGGGCGCCTCGAGCTTGAGCTTGGTGTCGCCGAGCGGCCGACCGAGCGCGTCCTTGGCGATGACGTCAACCTCGCCGGGCTGCGGAGCGGCAACGGCTGGAAGTGCGGCCAGAGCGAGAATGGCGCCCGCGGACCATCGTGGGAGTGAATAGGCAGCCCCTGCGAGGGCTGCCGCGACTATGCGTTTCATGGATGTAGAACTCCGCCATAGGGATCGACGCCGTCTCGCGCGGGAACGCGCGGGCGGCACTCACAGAGCGAGCGATCTCAGATGGCGGCGGGTGGGGCGCGGGTGCGGAAGAGGAGATAGGGCGCCGAGGCGACGTGCAGTGCCTCCGGCATAGCCGGCGGCAGCGCCTCGGCGGCGGAGGGTGGCGCGACGCTCCCGCCATCCGGCAAGGCCGACTCGGTGGCGAGTTGGAGGGTGACGCAGAGCGCGCAATCCTCGTGGCCGGGCGCCCCGGGCTGCGACGTCGAGGTTGAGGCGTGATCGCCTCCCCCGACAATGGCGCTGGCGAGAAAGGCGTAATCCTCGGGATGGATGTGCCAGGCGCTGACGCCGAGCTGCAGCAGGACCGCGGCAATGCTCAGCCACGCGGCGAAACGCCGATTTCGGCTCGCAGTCGCTGCCCCTGTTCCCCGGCCGCGCATCTTCCCCTCGACGGCGAGAAGCATAATGTTACTTTATAACAATGCGCAAGCGCCTCGACCCGACGCGGCGTTTGTCGCCATCTTGACCCGGGTCACCGGAGGTCGACATAAGCGAACCGGAGCTGCTGCGCCACGACGAAGGCGGGCCGAAGAGTCGGCACTTTATTTTTGGTAAAGGTGGGATTGCGCGAGGCGCTAGGCGGCTATTCACGCGGCTTGGCAATGCGAATCGGCTCCCATCCGCAATCCTCCGGGAGCTTCCAGTCTGGGCCGACTGCACCCGCGGGCATTCCGAGCGCCTTCGGATTGAGCGCGGCTTGATACACCCGTACCCCGATCGGCCAGCGGCTCTTGATGTAAGCGAGCACCGCGAGAACCTCGGCATCGCCTAGGACGCCCTCGAAGGCGGGCATGTCCGAAACATAGCCGGGTGCTGCCGTGTCGCGGACGCTGAACTTGACGATGCGAGCCAGCTCCTCGTCAGAGTGCATCCAGGTATGGCCGCGTTGGTCCGGCGGTGGCGCCGGCAATCTGCCGTTTGCGTCGACGGTCTGCCAGTCTTTCTGTCCCCCGAGGCTCCGCCCATGGCAGCTGGCGCAGCGCTCAGCGTAGATTGCCGCGCCGCGAGCGACCGCCCCGCGGTCCTCCGCGTTGGCGAAGAGCGGCGGACGGTCCTGCAGCGTCCAGGCAACGAGCGCCGCGACGTCGCCGAACAGGGCCGCTGCCACGATCGAGACCAACCACCAGGGAAGCCGCGGCCGGCCCATCATCGCATTTCTTCCTGGAGACTCTGAGCCAGCCGATCGGGCGGCGTCTCGTGCGAGAAGAGGGAGACGGGCCTCCCGGCCGGATCGATCAGGAAAATGACCGAGCTGTGATCGATGCTGTAATCGT
>DATJAV010000211.1:0-2323 GCA_035515835.1 Allostellaceae bacterium | reverse complement strand
AAGGTCAAGCGGCTCCGCACCGCCGATTGCGTGGTCGGCGGCTTTCGCTACGAGAGCCGCAGCCGCAAGGTCGGCTCGCTGCTGCTCGGACTCTACGACGCCGAAGGCAGGCTCGACCACGTCGGCTTCACCTCAACGATCGCCGAGAGCGAGCGGGCGGCGCTGACGCGCCGGCTCGAGGCTTTGCGCGCTCCGCCCGGCTTCACCGGCAAGGCGCCGGGCGGGCCGAGCCGCTGGAGCACCGAGCGCAGCGGCGCGTGGGAGCCGCTTCGGCCGGAGCTGGTGGTCGAGGTGCGGTTCGACCATGTGACCGGCGACCGATTCCGCCATGGAACGAAGCTTTTGCGCTGGCGCCCCGACAAGTCGCCGCGTCAATGCACGATGGAGCAGATCGCGCCGCCGGCCGCACAATGAGACTGGCGGCGCCGCACGACATCGTCATTGCGAGCGCAGCGAAGCAACCCAGCCGCCGCCGCGCTCGTTGCAATGACGGCAGCGCCTGCGACCGTCTGTGATGCGCCGTGCCGGGCTGCGCCTGCTGCCGGTGGCGCTCGGCCAGCATAGCCGACGGCGTGATGTTGGCGATGGCGGTCTGCAGCTTGTTTTGCCAACCGGTGACGACGTCGCCCTCGCCCTTCAGCATCGCCTCGAAGCCCTGCTTCGCGACTTCGGTCGGGTCGTCCTTCTTGCTCGCGCCGATCTTGGTGTCGCCCATCTCGGCGCGGTCGAAGAACTCCGTTTCGGTCGCGCCCGGCATGAGGCAAGTGACTGTGATGTTGTCGTCCTTCACTTCGTTGCGAAGCGCGAAGGCGAAGGAGTCGAGGAACGCCTTGCTCGCGTTATAGACCGCCTGGAACGCGCCGGGAATGAAGCCGGCGATCGAGCCGGTGATGAGAATACGCCCCTCGCGCCGGTCGCGCATGTCGCGCCCGACCCGCCAGATGAGGTCGAGTGTGCCGGTGACGTTGGTGTCGATCACCTTTCGCCATGCCTCCGGATCCTGGTCGAGGAAGCCCTTGCCCAGTCCGGGGCCCGCATTGGCGCAGAGCGCGTCGACCGGACGGCCGCACGCCTTGATCGCGTCGTAGAGCTTGCTCACGCCCTCTGGCGCCCATCTGGACGCCGCACCAATCAGGTCTCGCTCTCCGTCCGGATGCGTTGAAACAGCCGACCCCGCCCGAGCAATCCGACAACGAAAGCGGGAAGAGCTTGTGCCGGGGCGTTGCGCCGGTTGCTTTCGCCTCCGGCCGCGGGCGCAAGGGCGCCGCGGCCCGCTAACCCTGCGCAGCGCCGATCGTGTCGGCCTTGACCGCGCCGCGCCGGCCAAGCGGCTTCTCGCCGTCGACGGTGGAGTCGCGCGCAGTCTGATGCTCGATCTCGGCGTTCAGCTGCGCGCCGACCAGGACGACGAGCATCGAGATCCACATCCACATCATCATGCCGACGGCCGCGCCGAGCGAGCCGTAGGTCACGTTGTAGTTGCCGAAATTGGCGATGTACCAGGAAAACAACAACGAGCCGACGAGCCACAAGACCGCGGCCGTGACGCTCCCGACGGAGAGCCACTGCCAACGCGGCTCGCGCCGGCATGGCAGGTAGCGATACGCCGCCGCGAGCCCGACGATGACGAGCGCGAGCAGAAGGGGCCACCTCAGAACGGCGAGGAGCGTGCCCGCGACGCCGCCCAGCCCCATCGTGTTGAGCACAATCGGCGCGACGACGACCGCACCGATCGCCAGCATCAGCGAAACCATGGCGATGAGGGTGTAGAGCAGCGAGACGAGGTTCAGCCGGATGAAACTTCGCTTTTCCTTCTCGCCATAGGCGACGTTGAGCGCGTCGATGATCGCCTTCATGCCGGAATTGGCGCTCCAGAGGGCAAAGAGGAAGCTGACGACGAAGCCGGCGCTGAGGCTGCTCTTGTTGGCGGCGAGGCGAGTCAGCTCCTGATGCAGGATGTCGACGGCGCCGCCCGGCAGGACGCCCGACAGCGCCGACACCTGCGAGTCGATCGAGCGGACGTCGGCGAACAGCCCGTACAGCGAAACAAATGCCGAGACGGCCGGGAAGAGGGCCAGCAGGCTGAAAAAGGCCACGCCCGCCGCCACCGCCATCAGACGGTTGTCGTTGATCTTCTCGTAGGTTCGCCAGAGGATGTCCCGCCAGCCGCGCCAGGGAATGCGCCACGGCGCCGCCGCATGTCGCCCGCGGCCCCGCTCCTGCGCCCGATGTTCACTCCCTTGCGTATCGCCGCTCGCTCGCCGGCAGCCCGCCTCTCCGAAAGGCTCCACCTCCGCGGCCCCGGGGCGCCCGCTGACTCGCC
>DATJAV010000210.1:0-15039 GCA_035515835.1 Allostellaceae bacterium | reverse complement strand
GCGAGCTCCAGCGCTGGCTCTCGGGCGACCGCACGCCCAACAACACCGAGCGCGGCCATTGAGCGGCGCCGGGCGGGTCAGAGCGACCATCGTCGGCAGCCTGCCAAAGCCGCCTGAGCTCGCCGAGCCCGAGAAGCTCTTCGCCCGCTGGCGCACCACCGGCGCCGACCAGCAGGCAAAGCAGGATGCCGCCGTCATCGAGTGGCTGCGCATCCAGGAACAGGCCGGTCTCGACGTCGTCACCGACGGCGAGCAGCGCCGGCGCCATTACATCTGGGGCTTTCTCGAGGGGCTGAGCGGCATCGATACCGAGACGCTGGGCAAGAAGCCGTCGCGCGGGAAGCGATACCAGCCGGAGACCGCGGTCGCGCGCATCGTCGGCGACGTTCACTGGACCCAACCGGTCGTTACCGCAGCAGCCCGCTTTGCCAAGCAGCACGCGCATCGGCCCCTGAAAGTGACGTTGCCAGGCCCCATGACCACGGCGGACAGCGTGCTCGATACCGTCGGCCCCCGCAGCGATGCCGACCTCGCGATGATGTTCGCCGACCTCTTGAACCGCGAGGCCAAAGCGCTGGTGGCGGCCGGCGTCGATGTCATCCAATTCGACGAGCCCTGCTTCAACATCTATGTCGACGCCGTGCGCGACTGGGGCATTGCGGCGCTCGAGCGGGCGATGGCGGGCGTCGACGCCAAGATCGCCGTCCACATCTGCTACGGCTACGGCACGCCCGTCGTGATGCAATGGAAGAGCCGCAATCGCGACTGGAGCCAATACGGACATACGCTGCCGCTGCTGGCGAAGTCGCGGGTCGACCAGGTCTCGATCGAGACAGCCGCATCGGGCGTCGATGTCGGCGTGGTCGAGACGTTGCGCGGCAAGGACGTGCTCTTGGGCGTCATCAGCTGCAGCACCAGCAAGGTCGAGACGCCGGCCGCCGTTGCGGAGCGGCTGCGCCGCGCGCTGCCTTTTGTCGCACCCGAGCATCTCTTCGGTTGCACTGACTGCGGCATGGTGCCGCTCCCGGTGGATGTCGCGAAGGCGAAGCTCGTGGCGCTTGGTGAGGGCGTGCGGATGGCGAACGTGGGGTGACCGTTAGTCGCTGCATCAACACTCCGCGTCCTTCAACATCGGCGCCCCGTGTTGTTCGACATATTGACATATTTACGGTATGTCTCGTCGCCCCATGGTCGAGCGAACCACGGTCCGTCTTCCACACGACCTTCTCGACCGCGCCAAGCGCAAGGCCGCGGCAGAGGGGCGCACCCTAACTTCGTTGATCGCGGACGGATTGCGGCTGGTCGTCGCGGATCGACGTCGGGCGCGGCGAGGAAAGCGTGGTCCGCCGCCCGTAAGCAAGGCGCGCGGCGGCCTGATGCCGGGGATCGATCTCGACGATCTCTCGAGGCTGCAGGAGATGGAAGACATCGCTGCCGTGCGGCGGATGAAGCCCTCGGAATGATCTTGGCCGACGTGAATGTTCTGATCTACGCGTTCCGCCCGGATCTACCCCAGCACGGCCTTTGCCGCCAATGGCTGGTCAGCGTCGTTGCCGGCGACGCTCGCTTCGGCGTGTCACCCCTGGTGTTGAGCGCGCTGGTTCGCATCACGTCCAATGGGCACGTCTTCAAAACCCCGAGCAGCATCGAGGAGGCGCTTGGATTCGGCGAGTATCTTCTCGGCCTGCCTCATTGCCAGGTCGTGGAGCCCAGCGACCGCCACTGGGCGATCTTCAAGAATCTTTGCCTCGCCACAGAGACCCGAGGGTCCCGCGTCAGCGACGCGTGGTTTGCTGCGCTGGCCATCGATTGGGGTTGCGAGTGGATCACGCTCGATCGGGACTATGCACGGTTTCCGGGCCTGAAATGGCAGGTTCCCACCGCACGTTAGCGCCCGATCTCACGACGCCAGTTTCGACGGCGGAAAGACGCGCCGCGGCTCCTCGATGCCTTCCGGATCCTGATGGATCATCACCTCGGCGTGGGGAAAGGCCGCGAGGATGTCCGCCTCGACCGCATCCGAGATGCGATGCGCCTCGGCAAGCGTCAGCCCGCCGTCCATCTCGAGATGGATCTGGATGAAGGCGTTGGGCCCGGAGGCGCGCGTGCGCAAGTCGTGAACGGAGCGGACCTCGGAATGCGCGAGCGCGATCTGGCGAATGCGGCCGCGCGCCTCGTCGGGGAGCTCGTGGTCCATGAGCTGCAGGATTGCCTTGTTGGCGACGCGCCAGGCGCCATAGATGATCCAGAAGCCGATCGCCGCGCCGAAGATCGGGTCGAGATAGACCCAGCCGAGCCAGGTCGTCGCCAGCAGCGAGACCATGACGCTGCCGTTCAGCACGAGGTCGGCGCGGTAGTGCATCTCGTCGGCGCTGACGATGAGGGAGGCGGTGCGGCGGACGACGCGGCGCTGAAACGTCACCAGCGCCAGCGTGACGATGATGGCGAAAATCATGACAACGAGGCCGAGCCCGGTGTTGGTGATGGGCCGCGGCGTCAGCAGGTGCTGCAACGCCTCGATCAGCAGCAGCACTGCCGATCCCGCGATGAAGGCGGCCTGGCCCAGGCTGGCGAGCGGCTCCGCCTTGCCGTGGCCGAAGCGATGCTCGCGGTCGGCCGGCACCAGCGCCTGCTGTACCGCGACGAGGTTGACCAGCGAGGCGGCGCCGTCGAGCAGCGAATCGAGGAGGCTCGAGAGCAGGCTGACCGAGCCCGTCATGAGCCAGGCGGCGAGCTTCACCGCGATCATCGCCAGTGCAACGGCGATCGAGGCATAGGTGGCGCGGCGCATCAGCTTGCCGGCCTCGGCGAGCGGCACGCTCATGGGAAGAGCCGCTCCGTGCGCCAGCCCGCGGCCGCGCGGCGATAGACCAGCCGATCGTGGAGGCGATGCGGCCGCTCCTCCCAGAACTCGATGCGCTCCGGCACGACGCGGTAGCCCGACCAGCGCGGCGGCCGCGGGATCGGACCCTCGCCGAAACGCTTCATCATTTCGGCAAAGCGCGCCTCGACCGCGGCGCGGTCCGCGACGGGGTGCGATTGGGCGGACGCCCAGGCAGCGATCTGGCTCTCGCGCGGACGGCTCGCAAAATAAGCGTCGGCCTCGGCGGCGCTAACGGGCTCGACGACGCCCTCGACGCGCACCTGGCGCCGCGTCGACTTCCAGTGGAAGCAGAGTGCCACACGCGGATTGGCGGCGAGCTCGTCTCCCTTGCGGCTGTCGAGATTGGTGTAGAAGACGAATCCGCGCTCATCGACGCCCTTCAAGAGGATCATGCGCGCCGCTGGCACGCCGTCCGGGCCCGCCGTCGCCACGGTCATGGCGTTGGCATCGCGGGGCTCGTGGCGATCAGCCTCGGCGAACCACGCCTGAAAATGCGCGAAGGGTTGGCGATGCTCGATCGTGCTCAAAGGGGGGCTCCCATCCGACCATAGCATAGCGCCGCCGCGGTTGCTCCGTGGGGACGATAGGGTCAAGATAGCGCTCCCTGACACCGTCGCGAGAGCCCACTTTGGCAATGAAGGACCCCTATGCCGCGCTCGGCCTGGCGCGGACCGCTTCCGAGGACGAGATCAAGAAGGCCTATCGCCGCTTGGCGAAGAAGCTCCATCCCGACGTCAATCCCGGCAATCGCAGCAACGACCAGCAATTCAGGGACATCACCGCCGCCTATGAGCTGCTTTCCGACCCGGCGAAGCGCCAGCGCTTCGATCGCGGCGAGATCGACGCCGCCGGCAATGAGAGGGCCTTTCGGCCGCAGGGCGGGCGCACGCATCGCGGTCCCGGCGGTGCCGCCTTTTCTTTCGACGAGATCATCTCGGAGATATTGGGGCGCGGGCGCCGCGAGGCCGAGGAGCGGGTCGGCGACACCAACCTAGCGTTGCGCCTCGGTTTCGTCGAGGCGGCGCTCGGCGGCAAGCGGCGCGTCACGCTCACCGACGGACGCGCCGTCGAGATCGCGGTGCCGGCGGGCATCGACAGCGGCCAGACGCTCCGCCTCAAGGGCCAGGGCTCGCCGGCGCAGCGCGGCGTGCCCGCCGGAGACCTCTATCTCGATATCGAGGTCGAGCCGCATGCCTTCTTCCAGCGCAAGGAGCGCGACATCCACATCGAGCTGCCGGTAACGCTGACCGAGGCGGTGCTGGGCGCGACCGTGACGGTACCGACGATTCACGGCTCGGTGGCGGTCAAGGTGCCGCGCGGCTCCAACAGCGGCTCGACGCTCCGCCTCAAAGGCAAGGGCATCGCCGGGGGTGAGGGCAAGCACGGCGATCAGTACGTCAAGCTCCGCGTCGTCCTACCCGACCCGCCGGACCAGGAATTGACCGGCTTCGTCGAGCGCTGGGGTGTGAAGCACCCCTATGACGTCCGCGGCAAGCTCGGCAGCTGACGTGTCGCCTCGCGCCGAGCCGACGCTTTCCGCGCCCCTCGCCCATCGTGTAGGATCGCCCGTCATCAAGGGGGTGGCGGGCGTATGACGGATGCGAAGCCGCTGATGCAAGGAAAGCGCGGCCTCATCATGGGCGTCGCCAACGAGCGCTCGCTCGCCTGGGGAATCGCCAAGGCGGTGCATGCGCAAGGGGCCGAGCTCGCCTTCACCTATCAGGGCGATGCCTATGCCAAGCGGGTCCGGCCGCTCGCGGAAAAAGTGGGCAGCGACATCGTCAAGGAGTGCGACGTCGGCAACGAAGCCAGTCTTGATGCCTTGTTCGCGGCGCTCGCCGCGCGTTGGGACCGGCTCGACTTTGCCGTCCATGCCATCGGCTTCGCCGATCCGAGCGAGCTCAAGGGGCGCTATGTCGATACCAAGCGCGAGAACTTCCTCAAGAGCCTCGACATTTCCTGCTATTCCTTCACCGATCTCTGCCGCCGCGCCGCGCCGATGATGAGCGGCGGCGGCAGCCTCTTGACGCTCTCCTATCTCGGCGCCGAGCGCGTCATGCCTCACTACAATTTGATGGGCGTCTCCAAAGCCGCGCTCGAAGCGAGCGTGCGCTATCTCGCCGTCGATCTCGGCGGTCAGAACATCCGGGTCAACGCCATCTCCGCGGGGCCCATTCGGACGCTGGCCTCCTCCGGCATCGGCGACTTTCCCTACATACTCAAATGGAACCAGTACAACTCGCCGCTGAAGCGCAATTCGACCATCGATGACGTGGGGGGCGCCGGCCTCTACCTCTTGAGCGATCTCGGCGCCGGCGTCACCGGCGAGGTGCATCACGTCGATTGCGGCTATCACGTCGTCGGCATGAAGGCGGTCGACGCGCCCGACATCGCCGTCGTATAGGGGCTCCGGTGGCCGGCAACAGCTTCGGCACGGCGTTCCGCTTCACCACCTGGGGCGAGAGCCACGGGCCCGCCATCGGCTGCGTCGTCGACGGCACGCCGCCGCTGCTCGATCTCGTCGAGGCCGACATCCAGCATTGGCTCGACCGCCGCAAGCCCGGCCAATCGCGCTTCACGACGCAGCGCCGCGAAAGCGACCACGTGCAGATCCTCTCCGGCGTCTTCGAGGGGAAGACGACGGGAACGCCCGTCTCGCTGCTGATCCCGAACGAGGATGCTCGCTCCAAGGACTACGAGGCGATCAAGGACCGCTTCCGCCCGGGCCACGCCGACTACACCTACTGGAAGAAATACCGCATCCGCGATTACCGCGGTGGCGGCCGCGCCTCGGCGCGCGAGACCGCCTCGCGCGTGGCCGCGGGCGCCGTCGCCCGCAAGGTCCTGGGTGACGGCATCATCATCCGCGGCGCCCTCGTTCAGATGGGACCGCATGCGATCGACCGCGCGCGTTGGGACTGGGCGGCGATCGACGACAATCCTTTCTGGTCGCCCGACCGCCAGGCGGCGCAGCTTTGGGAAGGCTTTCTCGACGATCTCCGCAAGCGCGGCTCGTCGACGGGCGCCGTCATCGAAGTGATCGCAAGCGGCGTTCCCGCGGGTCTGGGCGAGCCCATCTATGACAAACTCGACGCCGATCTCGCCAAGGCGATGATGAGCATCAACGCGGTGAAGGCGGTCGAGATCGGCGCCGGCTTCGCCGCAGCTTCGCTCACCGGCGAGGAGAATGGCGACGAGATGCGCATGGCGGAGGGAGGCGTGACCTTTCTCTCCAACAACGCCGGCGGCATCTTGGGCGGCATCTCCAGCGGCCAGGACATCGTGCTGCGCTTTGCCGTCAAGCCGACGAGCTCGATCCCGACGCCGCTCCGCACCGTCGACATGGAGGGCAACGAGGTCGAGATCGCCACCAAGGGCCGCCACGACCCTTGTGTCGGCATCCGCGCCGTGCCGGTCGGCGAGGCGATGATGGCGATCGTGCTCGCCGATCACTTGCTGCGTCAGCGCGCTCTCGGCGGCTGAGCGGCAACCCTAGGGAGGTCAGCCATGCCGCAGCCCGATCACGTCTCCGCGCTTCCCATCGCCGACCCCGCCAAGCTCGACGACGATCTCAAGGCGGCCTACGCCAAATGCGTCGAAAAACTGGGCTTCGTCCCCAATGTGTTGCAGGCCTACAGCCTCCGGCCGCAGAAGCTGCGCAACTTCATGGCAATGTACAACGAGCTCATGCTCGCGCCCTCGGGGCTCAGCAAGCTCGAGCGCGAGATGGTGGCGGTGGTCGTCTCCGCGGCCAATCGCTGCTACTACTGCCTCGTCGCCCATGGCCAAGCAGTGCGGAAGCTTTCCGGCGACCCCGAGTTCGGCGAGATGATGGCGCTCAACTATCGCGTCGCCAAGCTCGACCGGCGCCAGCGCACCATGCTCGATTTTGCCTGGAAGCTGACGCTCAGCCCGAACGACGTGAGCGGCGCCGACCGCGGCGCGTTGCGCGAGGTCGGCTTTTCCGACGCCGACATTTTCGACCTCGCCGAAACCATTGCCTTCTTCAACCTGTCGAACCGCATGGCCTATGCGTTGGACATGATGCCCAACCGCGAATACCACCGGCTCGACCGCTGACCGGAGCTCCTTCATGCGCCGCTTCATCATCGGCTTCTTCGCTGCCATCGGCTTCATCTTCTTCTCGCTGATCGCGCTGGCCGTCGTTTTCTGGCTCTTCGCGCCGCGCGAAGCGCCGCTCGCCGAGGCCGACGTGCTGACGCTCGACCTCACCAAGGCGATGGCCGAAGGAGCGCCCGATGATGGTATCGCGCGCGCGCTGCTCGGCGAGAAAGCGACACTCCGCGGCGTGCTCGACGGCATCGAGCGCGCCGCCGGCGATCCCCGCATCAAGGGCATCGTCGCCCGCGTCGGCGACGGCGACGTCGGCACGGCCCAGGTGCAGGAGCTGCGCGGCGCCATCGCGGACTTCCGCGCCAAGGGCAAGTTCGCCTTCGCCTATGCCGATGCCTTCGGCGAGCTCGGCTCCGGGATGCGCAGCTATTATCTCGCGACCGCCTTCGACGAGATCTGGCTGCAGCCGGTGGGCGAATTGGGCCTGGTCGGCCTTCGCGTCGAGATGCCGTTCTTCCGCGGCACGCTCGACAAGCTCGGCGTCGAGCCCAGGATCGGCCAGCGCGAGGACTACAAGACCGCCTTCAACACCTTCACCCAGACCAAAATGACGCCGGCGCATCGCGAGGAGACCGAGGCGCTGCTGCACTCGGTCTTCGACCAGATGGTCGACGGCATCGCCGCCGGACGGCACCTCGATGCGAGCCGCGTGCGCGATCTCGTCAATGAGGGACCGTTCGATCCGCAGCAGGCGATGGACGCCCACCTCATCGACCATATGGGCTATCGCGACGACGCCGTCGCCGCGGCGCGCACGCGGGGCGGCGAGAACGCCAAGCTCGTCTCGGTCTCGCGCTTCCTCGATGCCGCGGGCCGGCCGCACCAGAGCGGTCCCACCATCGCCGTCATCTACGGCACCGGGGTCATTAGCAGCGGCGAGAGCGCGACCAGCCCCCTCTCGACCTCGGCCGGCATGGGCGCCGATACCGTCTCTCGCGCCTTTCGCCTCGCGGCGGAGGACAGCTCGGTGCGCGCCATCCTCTTCCGCATCGACAGTCCCGGCGGCTCGGCGACCGCCTCGGAGACGATCTGGCGCGAAGTGGTGCGCGCCAAGGACGCGGGAAAGCCGGTCATCGTCAGCATGGGCAACGTCGCGGGCTCGGGCGGCTACTATGTCGCCGCCGGCGCCACCAAGATCGTCGCCGACCCGGCGACGCTCACCGGTTCGATCGGCGTCATCGGTGGCAAGATCCTGGTGCGCGGGCTCTCCGACAAGCTCGGCGTCACCTGGGACAGCGCGCAGATCGGCAGCAATGCCGGCATGCTGAGCGTCGTCGACGACTTCACGCCGGCCGAGCATGCCCGCTTCGAGCAGAGCCTCGATTACGTCTACAGCACCTTCAAGGATCGCGTCGCGCAGGGCCGAAAGCTCGACGCCAACGCCGTCGAGCAGGTGGCGCAGGGCCGCGTCTGGACGGGCGCCGACGCCAAGGCGCGCGGTCTCGTCGACGAGCTCGGCGGCTTCGAGAAGGCCTTGGCGCTCGCCAAGGCGGCCGCGCATATCGACGCCGCGAGCGACGTGACGTTGAAGACGTTCCCGCCGACCAATGAAACGCCGGCCGCGCTCATCGCCAAGCTTCTCGGCCGCAGCCTTCCCGACGAGAGCGAGCAGAGCACGGCCCGGCTCGAGGCGATCGACCGCGCGCTCGTCGTGCTGCAGCCCGTCCTGAAAGAGCTCGACCGCGCCGGCGCCGCGCCGGGCTCGCTCGTCATGCCGCCCGTCGAGCTGCGGTAAAGAACCATCTCCTATCCCGCGATGCGGGAGAAGGCCAACCTCGCTTTAGGACGTCAATTGTACTTCTTCAGCTCGAGGCGGCCGATCTGGTTGCGATGGACCTCGTCGGGCCCGTCGGCAAGCCGGAGCGTGCGCGCGCCGGAATAGGCCTTGGCGAGCCCGAAATCGTCGGAGACGCCGGCCGCGCCATGCGCCTGGATCGCCCAGTCGACCACCTTGCAGAGCATATTGGGGGCGGCGACCTTGATCATGGCGATCTCGGCGCGCGCCACCTTGTTGCCGACCTTGTCCATCATGTAGGCGGCCTTCAGCGTCAAGAGCCGCGTCTGCTCGATCATGATGCGCGATTCGGCGATGCGCTCCAGCGTCACCGTCTGCTCGGAGACGGGCTTGCCGAAGGCGACGCGCGACTTGACCCGCTTGCAGAGCTTCTCGAGCGCGCGCTCAGCCTGGCCGATGATGCGCATGCAGTGATGGATGCGGCCGGGACCGAGCCGTCCCTGCGCGATCTCGAAGCCGCGGCCTTCGCCCAGCAGCATGTTGCTGGCGGGGACGCGGACATTGACGAAATCGACCTCGGCATGGCCGTGCGGCGCGTCGTCGAAGCCGAACACCGGCAGCCAGCGCACGATCTTGACGCCGGGCGTCTCCATCGGCACCAGGATCATCGATTGCTGCAGGTACTTGTTGGGATTGTTGGGCGCGGTCTTGCCCATGAAGATCATGATCTTGCAGCGGGGATCGGGCGCCCCCGAGGTCCACCATTTGCGGCCGTTGATGACGTAGTGATCGCCGTCGCGCACGATGCTCGATTGGATGTTGGTGGCGTCCGAGGAGGCGACCGCGGGCTCGGTCATGGCGAAGGCCGAGCGGATCTTGCCCTCGAGCAGCGGCTCCAGCCATTGCTTCTTCTGCGCCGGCGTGCCGTAGCGCACCAGCACTTCCATGTTGCCGGTGTCGGGCGCCGAGCAGTTGAAGACCTCGGGTGCCCAGTTGACGCGGCCCATGATCTCGCAAAGCGGCGCATATTCGAGATTGGTGAGGCCAGCGCCCAATTCCGATTCCGGCAGGAACATGTTCCAGAGGCCCGCCGCCCGCGCTTTCGGCTTCAGCTCCTCGACGATGGCGCGCGGCTGCCATCGCGTCTCGGGCGTGAGCCCTTCGTGATAGCGATGCTCGTTCGGGTAGATGTGATCGTCCATGAAGCGGCTGAGCTTTTCCTGCAGCGCCTTCACCTTGTCGGAATATTCGAAATCCACGGGGGCTCCCTCCCATCCATTCCTCGGGTTGCGCCCGAGCTTATCTCGCAATGGCGCCGGCTTGAAGCGCCCCCGCGAGACGATCGCATGCAGGGGCAAATATTTCGGTCCCAATCGGAAAAGAGTGGGAACCCTCTCGTATTGCAGAACGGTTATATGCTACCTTTAAGCGTAATTCTGAAAGGAAGAGCCTACCAGAGTGAGGCGGGAAGCCATTTCACGTGTGACTTCTGTGGGTTATGGGGAGAATAGGTATGGCTACGCTGCTGGTGATCGACGACGATGAGAGCATGCGTCGGCTGATGGTGCGCACCCTTTCAGGCGGTAAGCACCAGGTGATCGAAGCGGAAAACGGCCAGCAGGGACTAAGACTGGTGGCGGAGCACAAGCCCGATGTCGTCATCACCGACATCCTGATGCCGCAAAAGGAAGGGATCGAGACCATCCGCGAGGTGCAGGAGCTCGCGCCCCGGACCAAGATCATTGCCGTCTCGGGCGGCGGCTTGTCGCATAACCTGATGTTCCTGGACGTCGCCCGCGCCTTCGGTGCCGATGCGGTGCTGGCGAAGCCCTTTCGTCCGGCGCAGCTTGTCGAGGCGGTCGAGAAGGTGCTGAACGGCGTCGTGTAGGACCAGCCAGCTGGGGAAGGGCCATGGCGAGGGCGGATCGGAAGGGCGGCGCGTTGCTGGCGGAGGGCGCGCCAGAGGCGAACGAGATCACCGAGCGAGAGCTCGAATCCCGCAAAGCCTTCCTCGAGTTCCGTGACGCCGACATCGAGCACCTGACGGAGATCAACGATGTCGCGCGACGCTATGCCGACGGCGTGATCGACGACTTCTACCGCCACCTGTTGTCGTTCGAGGAGACGCGCGCCTTTTTCACCGATCCACAGGTGCTGCAGCGCGTGAAGGGCCTGCAGAAGGATTATTTCCTGGAGCTAACCCAGGGCAAATACGACCTCGACTACGCGCAGAATCGACTACGCATCGGCGCCATCCACGAGCGAGCGGCGCTCCCGGTCAAGTCCTATCTCGGCATGTACAACTTTTATTTGCGCGCGGTCGCGGTGCGCCTCGCCGAAGCCTATCAGAAGCAGCCGAAAAAGGGCTGGGAGGCGTTCCTCTCCTTGATGAAGCTGACCTTCCTCGACATCGGGCTCGCCATCGACACCTATATCGCGTCCCGCGAGCGCACCATCGGCAAGCAGCAGGAGGCTATCCAGGAGCTGCCGACGCCGGTGCTGCCCTTCCGCGAGGGCATGCTGCTGGTGCCGATCATCGGCCTCATCGACAGCCAGCGCGCGCGTCAGCTCACCGAGCAGCTCCTGGGTGCCATCCGCAGCAACCGGGCCAAGGTGGTGGTCGTCGACATCACCGGCGTTCAGTCGGTCGATTCCCGCGTCGCCAACCATATCGTGCAGACGATCGAGGCGGCGCGCCTCATGGGGGCGCGCGTGATCATCGCCGGCGTCTCGCCGGAAATCGCGCAGACTATGGTAACCCTCGGCATCGATTTGGGCCGCATTCTCACCGTCGGCGATCTGCAGAGCGGCATCGAGCACGCCGAGCACCTGCTGGGCTACACGGTCGTCAGGGGTGGACAACGCGTCAACGGTGCCGCCTGAGGCGTCGATGCGCGCCTCGATCCTCAAGCAAGGCCATATCCTGATCGCCTCGGTCCAAGGCTCGATGAGCGACGCCGATCTGACGCAGCTCCGCGAGCAGTTGCTGCATGGCGTGCGCCGCCACCGCTCGACCGGCGTCATCGTCGACGTGACCCTGATCGACGTCATGGATTCCTTCGCCGCGCGCACGCTTCGCGGCATTAGCCAGGTGGTGAAGCTGTTGGGCGCTCAGGTGGTGATCGTCGGCATCCAGCCGGATGTCGCCTTTGCCATGGTGCAGCTGGGATTGACCCTCGAGGGCACGACGACGGCGCTCGACCTCGAGGATGGGCTCGCCGTGCTGCAGGAGCAGCTGGCGGAAGGGCCGGCGGCCGATGGCCAGTGAGAT
Organism: Allostellaceae bacterium; assembly: GCA_035515835.1. GTDB lineage: Bacteria > Pseudomonadota > Alphaproteobacteria > ATCC43930 > CGMCC-115725 > DAHUYF01. The sequence continues at coordinate 3,015 of DATJAV010000210.1, read as the reverse complement.
CGTCGTTCCGCTGCGCTCGGATGCCGATGTCTTGCTGGCGCGCCAGAAGGCGCGCACGCTCGCCCAGCCGCTGCGCTTCTCGACGAGCGAGCTCACGCTGATCGCCACCGCCATCTCGGAGATCGCCCGCAACATTCTGACCTATGCCGGCAACGGCACCGTCGTCCTGCGCCTGGCGCAACGCGGCAAGACGCGCGGCCTTACCGTGGTGGCGCGCGACCAGGGTCCCGGCATCGCCGATCTCAACCGCGCCATGGAGGATGGCTTCTCGACCTCCGGCGGCCTCGGCCTTGGCCTCCCCGGGTCCAAGCGCCTCATGGATGAGTTCGACATCGTTTCCGCTCCGGGCGAGGGGACGACGATCACTATGACCAAATGGGAGCGTTGAGCCTTGTCCGCGTTGCTCGCTCTGCCGCTCGACTGCGCCGTGGCGGCGCGCGCGCTAGGTGACGCCGCGTTATCGGGCGACCTCTATTTGGCGCAGCCGACGACGCGGGGGATCCGGGTGGCGGTCATCGACGGGCTGGGACACGGGCCAGAGGCGGCGCGGGCCGCCGAGTCGGCGCGGGCGACGCTGGCCGCCGCCGCCGACGAAACCCCCGAAAGGCTCATCGAGAGCTGCCATCAGTCGCTGAGGGCGACGCGCGGTGCCGCGCTCACGCTGGCGGAGCTCGACCGAGAGCGCAGCGAGATGACTTGGGTCGCCGTCGGCAATGTCGAGGGCATGGTGCTGCGCGTCGGCGCCGATGGCGCGCGGGAGAAAATCTATGTGCTGGCGCGGGGCGGCATCGTTGGCCACCGCCTGCCGCCGCTCCGCCGGCAAACCGTGGCGCTCAAACCCGGCGATCTCCTCATCCTCGCCACCGACGGCATCCGCGCCGGCTTCGATGAGGCGCTCGATCCCCGTGCTCCGCCGCAACGCAACGCCGACGCCGTGCTTCGGCGCTATGGACGGAAAGCCGATGATGCGCTCGTCCTGGTCGGGCGCTGGCGAGGTCCCCACCCCGCCGCGGGACCGCCCTCATGAGCGCCCGCGCCGACGAGCTCCAAGCCCGCTATCGCCGCGCCCTCGCCGCTTATATGGAGCGTGACAACGAGACCGCGCTGCTGAGCGCGCTCGATCTCGGCAAGGCCGCGCTGGCGGAGGGGCGGAGCCTCCTCGATCTCGTCGCGGCGCACAACCGCTTCCTGCCCAATTTCATCGCCAGGGCGCCGACCGACGCCGACGTCAAGAAGCGCTTCTCCCGCGCCGAGGAGTTTCTGGCGCAGGTGGTCGCTCCCTACGACATGGCCAACCGCGGCTGGGTCGAGGTGGTGGCGCGGCTGCGCGCGATGAATGAGACGCTGGAGGAGCTGGTCGGCGAGCGCACCAGCGCGCTCCGCGCCAGCGAGCAGCGCTTCCGCGACATCACCGAGAGCGCCGGCGACTGGATCTGGGAAACGGACGCCGATCACCGCTTCACCTTCTTCGTCGGCCAGAGCCTCGAGACCATGGCGATCCCCCCGGAAGCGGTGCTCGGCAAGACGTGGTGGGAGCTCGCCACCGCCGATCTCGACCACGATCAGGCCTGGGAGCGCTACAAGCGGGCGATGGACGCGCATCAGCCGCTCCGGCGCTTCCACCAGATCATCGCCACTCCGGTCGGAACCCGGCTCTACATCTCCACCAGCGGCAAGCCGATGGTCGACGAGAACGGAGCCTTTCACGGATATCGCGGCACCGCGACCGACGAGACCGTCATCATCAATGCGCATCACCGCACCGAGCAGGCCGAGACGCTGCTGCGCGACGCGATCGAGAGCCTCTACGAGGGCATTGTCATCTTCGACAAGGCAGAGCGCCTCGTCTCCAGCAACCGCGCCTTCCGCGACATGCATGCACCCTGCGCCGAGGTCCTCCATGCCGGCGCCACGGTCGAAGCGTTGCTGCGCGACGCCCTCGCAAAGGGGCTTTATCCCGACGCCATCGGGCGCGAGCCCACCTGGCTCGAGGAGCGGCTCGGGCGCTATCGCCATCCCGCCGGCGCCACCGAGCATCGCTTTCATGGCGGCCGCTGGCTTTTCGTCGCCGAGCGACGGATGAGCAACGGCGGCACCGCCGGGCTCTATATCGACATCACCGAGCTGAAGCGCGTGCAAGCGGCGCTCGGCGAGAGCGAGGAGCGTTTGGACCGCGCCCAGCGCATCGCCGGCATCGGCAGTTGGGAGCTCGACATACGCTCGGGCGAGTTCATCTGGTCGAAAGAGATGTACCGCCTGCGGGGCTTACCTCCCGGCGCGCAGACGCCGACCTTGGAGCGCTTTGTCGCCAACGCCCATGACGAGGATCGCGGCCGGCTGCAGGAATGGCTCGACCGGTTGCGGGTGGGCGAGGCCGTGCCGCCGATCGAGTATCGCCGGCAACGCGCCGACGATGAGATGCGCATCGTCGTTGCCGAGGGCCAAGCCATCGCCAACGCCGTCGGCCGCATCTTCAAGATTGCCGGCACGCTCCAGGACGTGACCGAGCGCCGCTCGGTCGAGGGCCAGCTCGCCCATGCGCAGAAGATGGAAGCGATCGGCAACTTGACCGGCGGCATGGCGCATGACTTCAACAACCTGCTGGGCGTCATCATCGGCAATCTCGACCTCCTGCGCGAGCGCCACGGCGGCAACGCCGAGATCGACGAGTTGGCGCGCGAGGCGCTCGACGCGGCGAAGCGGGGCGCCGACTTGACGCGCGGCCTCCTCGCCTTCGCGCGCCGCCAGCCGCTCCATTCCCGGCGCATCGCGGTCAACGAGGTGGTGTCGGAGATCACCAAGTTGATGCGCCGCACGCTCGGCGAGCGTATCGATGTCGTGCTCGATCTCGCGCCCGAAGTCTGGCCCGTGGTGGTCGATCCGGCGCAGCTCGAGGCGGCCCTGGCGAACCTCGCCACCAATGCGCGCGACGCCATGCCCAAAGGCGGCCGGCTCACCATCGCCACCGGCAATCGGCGTCTCGATGCCGACTACGCCGCGCATCATCCCGAAGTC
>DATJAV010000209.1:0-8564 GCA_035515835.1 Allostellaceae bacterium | reverse complement strand
GAGGTGGGGGCGTCTCAACGACGACGCCGACCACAACGGGCTTCGTCTCGGGCAGCGTCTCGCGGAAACTGAACACGGTCGAGGCCAGAGCGATCGCCGCGAGCAGGATCGCTGCGCCGGCCCAGCCTGGCGGAGCGATTCCGAGAACATCGGATGACGGCGAGAGCAGCGGCGTCGGCCGCCAGGCGACGATCGGTACCGGCCGCGAGTGACGCGCCTCCCGCCACGCAACCAGTCCCGGTTGCGCCTGACGATCGGCGATCGACGCCGATTCTAGGGGTCGTGCGGCACTATCCGCCATGCCCTCGGTGTTTTCGCTCCCTGCGGACTGATTGCAGCATGTTTCGCTGGAGACCGAAAGACTTCACCCGTTCATGTGGCCGGGACTGGCTTGGCACCAGCGATCGTTGTGGCAAAAAAAACCTCACCCCCATCGCGCAGCGATGAAAGGCGGCGTTAAACCCATGCGCTCCGTGGCTACGCTCGCTACGCCTGTCGCAGCTTCTCGATGAAGTCGACGACCTGGCTGCTGAGCGTACCGGCCTGGCTGGTGAGGCTGCCGGAGTTGTCGCGCACGGTCTCGGCGGCGGTGCCGGTGCGTTGCGCTGCGTCGCGGAGATTGCCGAGCCGGGCCGAGACGTGGGTTGTGACCTCAGCCACCTCGCCGGCATCTCTGGCGATCTGGCGCATGGCGCTGTCCTGCTCCTCGACGGCACCGGCGATGAGCGTGGCGATCTGATCGAGCTCGCGGATGCGGATGCCGATATCGCCGATGGCGTCGACCGCCGAGCGGGTCGCGCCTTGCATGGCGGCGACCTGGGCCGTGATGTCCTCGGTCGCCTTGGCGGTCTGCGTCGCCAGCGATTTCACCTCGTTCGCCACTACGGCAAAGCCCTTGCCGGCATCCCCCGCGCGCGCCGCCTCGATGGTGGCGTTGAGCGCCAGCAGGTTGGTCTGCGCGGCGATGTCGCCGATGAGCTTCACCACCGCGCCGATCTCGTTCGCGGCCGCGGAAAGCCGGCCCACGTCGCGATTGGAGAGCTCGGCATTGCTGACGGCCTCGCCGGCGATGCGCGTCGATTGCGCGACCTTCTTGGCGATCTCCGAGATCGACGCCTTCATTTCGCCGACGGCGCCCGCCACCTTGTCGATATTGCCGGCGGTCTGCTGCACGGCGGCGGCGACGTCGTCGGCCTCGGCCAGCGCCGCCCGCGAGGTCGCCATCATGTCCTCGGCGGAGCCGCTCATCTTTCCGGTCGCGGCGCCCACCGTCTCCAGCGTGGTGACGACCACCGCCTCGAAATCGCGGCAGAGGCGCGCGGCGCCGGCCGCGCGTTGCAATGCCGCCTCCTGCGCGTTGGCGCGCTCCGCCGCCATGGCCTCGGCCTCGCGCGCGCCGAGGCGCAGCGCCTCCAGCGTCTCTGCCATGGTGGCGAACTCGTCGTGGCGGCCCACCTGGGGCACGGGACGCGTGAAGTCGCGGTCGCGCAAGGCGTCGATGGCGGCGGTGAGGTCGCGCACCGGACGGATGACGCGGCGCCGCACCTCGCGGCGGATGACGGCGCCCAGCAGGAGAACGACCGTCAGCGCCACTGCGGTCAGCGCGAGGCGGCGCCGGGCCTGGGTCCGCCGATCGCTCGCCTCGGCCTCCATCAGGTCGAAGGCCTTGTTGATGACGGCGAGAAAGCTGCCGAAAGGCGCCGTGCACATCGCCCCGAAGCTATCGGCGGGCGTCGCCATGCCGGCTTCTTGCAGGCCGTAGACGGCATCGCGCGCGGCGTCGCTCTGTCGCCATGCCGCTTTGCCGGCGGCGGCAATCTTGACCAGATCAGGTGCGGCGCCGGGCCGCTCGAGCACGGCGCCGAGCCCCGCCCAACTGGCCTCGGCCGCGCCGCGCATGCCGTCGAGCCTGGTGCGGATGTCGGCGGGCAGCGGCTCGCCGGCGACGACGAAGGCGCGCATCAGCTGGCATTCGTTGCCGCTGAGCTCGCGGAGGGCCCAAGCGTATTGCTGGACGGCGGCGAGCTCGCCGATCACGGGGTCGGCGATCCGGCTCGCTCCGAGGCTTGCGTGCGAGAGCTTGTCCCAAGCCTCGACGAGATTGCTCGCCGTTTGGTACCACGCCTTGTAGCGGGATTCGGAATAGAGGTTGGGGGCGCGCTCCGCCGCCGGGCGCGCCGCGAGCGCGTCGAGCGCGGGCCAGGCGGCGGTAAGGCCGTCGGCGGCCTCGCGCACCTTGCGGGCGCGGTCGTCGCCCTCGGGAATGACGGCGAGGTCGATCGCGGTCAACGTCTTGTCGACGGTGCTGGTGAAGGTATGGCGAAGCTCGGCCAGCCGTCGTTGCGGATCGGCGTTTCCGAGGAGCGCCGTCTGAACATTGGCGCGGCTGAGCCTCGTGTCCTGGGTCGCCTGGAAGATGGTGCGGTTGGCAAGCGCCAGCGCGCTCACGCGCCGTGCCTCGCTCGCCTCCTGCCAGGCGGAGAGCATGCTCACCAGCAGCGTCGCCGCCAATCCCAGCGACAGCAGCAGCAGGACTCCATTGAGCAAGTGGCCGACGCTGAGACGGCGCGACAACGACATGAGGCGACCTGTCACCGAAACGCAGGGGTCACCGTCGATCGTAGGGCAACGCCGTTAAAGAACGTGAAAACGCAACGAAAATGCCGCTAGGTTTCAGGCAGGAGCGCGAAGCGCGTGCCGCAGACGGTGATTTCGTTGCCGGAACGAGCGGCGCCGCGCCGTTCCGCCGCCGCAACGACCCGCTCCCGGTCGGCCACAATGAGGTCGATTCCGGCGAGACCTTCGCCCCGCCGATCCACCGGCGGAACGAAGCGCAGCACGCCGAGATCGAGCGCGATCTGCGGCTCGCCACTGGAACCGGCCGTCACCGGCCGCTCGAGGATCGCGCTCCAGCGCTCGGCGAGACGCAGGGGCTCCGGGCTTTGCAGCACCGCCGCACGCCAGCCGGTGGTGACCTCGGTGCGGATCGCGTCCTGCCAGCGCGGCCCCGCCGGATGATAGGGACCCGCGAGGCTGGCTCCGCCTTCGGTGTGATTGAGCTCGAGGAGCGTGCCGCCGGTATCGCGGGGATGGAGCTGGAAGCCGGTATAGGTCTCGTAGCGCAGCGGGTTGGCGATCCGCACGCCGAGCGCCTCGACATGCCGGCGTCGGCGCTCGATATCGTCGCAGTCGATGATCGCCATATAGCCGCCGGCACCTTGGCGCCGCTCGAGGTAGCGCCCGGCGGCGGTGCCCTCGCGCGTCGGCGCCACGACCTCGAGAAAGCAGCGCCCGATCGGCAGCAGCGCGTTGACGAGACCATATTTCGCGACATTGCCGTCGCGGTGGCAGATGGCGAGGCCAAAGATGGCGGCGAGGTCGGCGATAGCGGGCTCGAGCGCTGGCGCCACCAGGCAGATCTGGCGGAGGCGCAGATACCCCACCTCAGCGTCCTTTGAAGGCTGGCTTCCGCTTCTCGACGAAGGCGGCGGCCGCCTCGCGATGGTCTTCCGTCTCGGTGCAGCGCGTATGGCGCAAAGCCTCGGCGTCCATGACCTCGGCAAGGCCGGCATGCTGCGCCAGGTTCATGTTCTGCTTGATGTAACCCAGCGTGACGCGGGGGCCCCGCGCCAGCGACGACGCCAGGTTCCGCGTTTCGCTCTCGAGCTCGGCATCGGCGACGACGCGGTTGACGAGACCGATCGCCGCCGCCGCCTCGGCGCTCAGCACGGGCGAGGTGAGATAGAGCTCGCGGGCGCGGGCGGGGCCGACGAGCTGGGTGAGGAAATAGCTGCCGCCGAAATCGCCGGAGAGCGCTACCTTGGCGAAGGCGGTGGTGAGCTTGGCCGTGCTGCTGGCGATGCGCAGATCGCACGCCAGCGCCAGCGAAAGGCCGGCGCCCGCCACCGCGCCGCGGATGCTGGCGATGGTCGGCTTCGGCACTTCGTGGAGCAGCCGCGCCACCTCCATCCGCTGGCGGAGGCCCTGGACGCGCTGGTCATAGGTCGCGGCGCGCTCGCGCCGCTCGGCCATGGCTTTCACGTCGCCGCCGGCGCAGAAGGCCGCTCCCGCCCCGGTCAGCACGATGACGCCGATCTCGCCGTCGCTGGCGGCGCGCGTCAGGCTCTCGAAGAGCCCCTGCAGCATGTCGGGGCTGAGCGCGTTGAGCCGCTCGGGGCGATTCATGGTGAGCGTGAGGACGCCGTCCTCGACGCTCTGGCGCAGCACGGGCTCAGTCATCGGCCGTTCATTTCGCAGCAGCGGGTTCTTTGACCTGCGCCGCAGCCGGCGCCGCGGTCTCGGCCGTCTCGAAATCGGCCGGCAGGGTGATCTCGATGAGTTCGAGGTCGTCGGAATGGTCGAGCTCTTGATGGCGGATGCCGGGCGGTTGATGGACGCAGCTTCCGGCCTCGGCGACGACCTCGCCCACGCCCTCATAGTCGAACTTCACCCAACCCTTGAGGACGTAGTACATCTGGAAGTCGAGATTGTGCTTGTGCCAGCCGAAGCCGCCATGGGCGCCGGGCTTGGCGCGCACGACATGCGCCAGGACCTTGCCGCCGGTCGCGGCGCTGATGCCGAGATCGCGATAGGTGAAACACGACCGCAACCCGCCGTCCTCGAAGACGGCATTCTTGGCATGCGCGGCGGAGAACTTCATCTGAGACTCGGCCATGACCATCCTCCCTGCTGTTTCGTCGAGTGTAGCACGGGCGAATCCTCAAGCGGAATGGCGGATGCCGAGCGGCGCGGTTTTCGCGAGAAGCGTACCGCCGCGATCGCTGAAGCGCGGGGGCCGCAGCCCGGACGAGCGAGCCGTTGGTATTCGGCGGGGGCGGCATGGTAGAATCCCACCGATCGAATGGAGGACGCCGACGGGTGTTGGCGCAGGTCAATGGTATCGCTCGTCTTGGTTTTGAGCCTCACTCTCGCGGACGCGTCAGCGGACAATCCCAAATACGCGCCACCCGCGGTTGCCGCGGCCCAGGCGCGGCTCGAGCGCGCCGGGAGCGTGCTGGGAGCCGCCTCGCTTTGTCCCGAGATCGACCGCGAGCGCCTGCGCGCCGCAGCCGACAAGATGACCGCGCTCATCGACAAGGGCGTCGACGACAACAGCCAGTACTACGCGGCGCACAATATTTTCGACAAGGGCATCGACAGCGGCAAGGCCGGCATCCGCACGCACGCGAACGATTGCCGCCGCGCGGCCGCCGATCTCAGCGCACTCGAGAAGGAGCTTGGTCCTTAGGCGCGGCGCCATGGGCCGGCCGCAGCGCCTTCTCGATGGCGGCAATCAGCTCGTCGGGGCGGATCGGCTTGGCCAGGAGCGGCGTCTTGGCGGTGTTGATGAAGCCGTTCGGCACTTGGTCGGGGCGGCCGGTGATGTAGATGACCTTGGGCCCGTTGGGCTTGTTGAGCGCGATGTTGCCGACATTGATGCCATGCGGCTGAAAGATCGGCATCTGGACGTCGGCGATGAGCACGTGGAAGGGCGGCTTGCCGTCGAGCAGCTTGATGGCGTCATTGGCATTGCCGGTGTCGGTGACGGCATAGCCGGCGGCGCTCAACATGCGCACGAGAATGCCGCGGAAGGGGTCATCGTCGTCGAGGACGAGGACGGAGGCGCGAGTATTGGCATTCATGAGAGAGCTCCATCCGGCGGCCTTCCGAAATAGCGCGGATTGATTGTGAAGAGGTAAACGACGCAAATTTGCGGAAAGAGCGGGAGTAAGCGTTATTCGACGCGTATTTAGCGAGTATTTCTCGGTTTCTCGGAAGAGAGACCGACCGAATGTCCGCAAAGCTTGCGCACCCCCGCCGATTTCTCGCCACGTTTCGCGGCAAAGCCCTTTACACGCATTGCGGGAGAGGGGCTTTCAGTCGATTGTTTCGGCGCAGATCCAGGCCCAACTCACGCCGAGCGCGGCACGCGTCGGTGCCAAAGCCGGGCGCGGTCGAGATAGAGATAGATCACCGGCGTGGTGTAGAGCGTCAGCAGCTGGCTGACGAGGAGGCCACCGACCACGGCGATGCCGAGCGGCTGGCGCAGCTCGGCACCGTCGCCGAGGCCGAGCGCCAGCGGCAGAGCGCCCAGCAGCGCCGCGGCCGTCGTCATCATGATGGGACGAAAGCGCAGCACGCAGGCCTCATGGATCGCGTCACCTGAGCTGAGGCCGCTGCGCCGCTCGATGTCGAGGGCGACATCGATCATCATGATCGCGTTCTTCATGACGATGCCGATGAGCAGGATGACGCCGATCATCACGATGAGGCTGAACTGGGTATCGAGCGCGAGCAGTGCCAGGACGGCGCCGAGACCAGCCGAGGGCAGCGTCGAGAGGATGGTGATCGGGTGGATCGCGCTCTCATAAAGGATGCCGAGCACGATATAGACGGTGAGGATCGCGGCCAGGACGAGCAGCAGCTCGTCGGAAAGCGACCGCTCAAAGGCGCGGGCTGTTCCCTGAAAGCCGCCGTGAATGGTGGCCGGCACGTCGAGGGCCGCCATGCTGCGTTGGATCGCATTGACGGCGTCGCTCAGCGCCTCGCCGGGCGGCAGGTTGAAGGAGATGGTGGTGGCGACGAATGGCCCCTGGTGAAAGACGCCGACCGGCGTCGTGCCGGTCTCGTAGCGGGTGAAGGCGGCGAGCGGCACCATGGTTTCGGCCTTGGTGCTCACCGGCGCGCCGCTCGACGCGAGATAGTGGCCGGTCGCGCCGAGCCGGTTGGCGCTGAGATTGCGCGCGACATCGGCGGCGATCGCCGCGGCGGTGCTTTTGCTGTCGGCCATCGCCCCCGCCGCCGCGACGGTGGTTCCGGCGACGGCGTTGCTGCCATGCGTGCCGCTCACCGGGCCGCCGCCGGTGCTGACATAGATTTGGCTCAGCGTCTCCGGGCTCTGCCAATATTGCGGCGCCACCTCCATGATCACGTGGTATTGGTTGCGCGGGGTATAGATCGTCGACACCTGGCGCTGGCCGAAGGCGTCGTAAAGCGTATTGTCGATCTGGCCAACGGTGAGGCCGAAGCGGGCCGCGGTCTTGCGGTCGATCACGAGGTCGCTCTCGATCCCGTCATCCTGCTCGTCGACGTTGACATCGGCGAGCGCCGGGTCCTTCTGCAGCGTCGCGGCGATCTTGGGCGTCCAGAGCTTGAGCTCCGCCAGATCGTCGCTCAGCAGCGTGTACTGGAATTGCGCGCTGCTCTGCCGCCCGCCGACGCTGAAATCCTGCGCCGATTGCAGATAGAGCCTCGTCCCGGGCACTTCGCCCAGCTTCTGGCGCAGCCGCGCGATCACCTGATCGGCCGAGACATCGCGCTCGGAGAGCGGCTTCAACGTCACGAAGACGAAGCCCCAGGTGTAGCCCGCGGCGCTCTCGACCGCCGGATCGCTGTCGATGATGGCGATCAAGCGGTCGAGCTTCTCGCGCATGAGCTGGAAGGAGCTGCTCTGATCGGCCTCGATCCAGCCGGTAAGCCGGCCGGTGTCCTGCTGCGGCAGAAAGCCCTTGGGCACGATGGCAAACAGATAGACATTGAGGCCGAGGATCGCCAGCAGGCCCAGCATGATGAGCGCCGCGTGGCGGAGCGCCCATGCGAGGCTCCGGCCGTAGCCGGCGCGAAGCGCATCGAAGAGCCGCTCGCTGGCGGCAAGGAGACCCTCCAACCGGCGCTCTATCCGGCGCCCGCGCGCCGGCGAGCGGATGAGATAGGCGCACATGACCGGCGTCGTCGTGAGCGAGACCGCGAGAGAGGCGGCGACGGCCATCGACACGGTGAGCGCGAACTCGCGAAAGAACCGGCCGACGAGGCCACTCATCAGCAGGATGGGGAGAAAGACGGCGATCAGCGACAGGCTCATCGAGAGGACGGTGAGGCCGACGTCCGAGGCGCCGCGGATCGCGGCCTTCACCGGCGTCATGCCCTCCTCGATATGGCGCATGACGTTTTCGATCACGACGATGGCGTCGTCGAGCACGAAGCCGGTGGCGACGGTGAGCGCCATCAGCGACAGATTGTCGAGGCTGAAGCCTAAGAGGTACATGCCGGCGAGGCTTGCCGCCAGTGACACCGGCACGACGACGCTGGCGATGAGGGCGGCGCGGGCGTCGCGCAGGAAGAGGAACACGACCGCGACGACCAGCGCCACGGCCAGCGTCAGGGTGCGCTCGATCTCGTGCAGCGCGGCGCGGATGGTCACGGTGCGGTCGGACATCGGCGTGATGTCGATGTCGGCGGAGATCGAGGCGCGGAGATAGGGCAGCAGGGCCTTCACCCGGTCGACCGTGTCGATGATGTTGGCGCCGGGCTGGCGATAGAGGATGACGAGCACGGCGCGGCGGCCATTGGCGATGCCGCGGTTGCGCAGATCCTCGACGGAATCGACGACCTCGGCGACGTCCGAGAGGCGAACCGCGGCGCCGTCGCGATCGGCGATGATCAGCGAGCGATAGGCCTCGGCGTCTCTCGCCTGGTCATTGGTGTAGAGCTGCCAGCGCCGCTCGCCGTCCTCGATCGCGCCCTTGGGGCTGTGGGCGTTGGCGGCGCTCAGCGCCGCGCGCACG
>DATJAV010000208.1:0-8261 GCA_035515835.1 Allostellaceae bacterium | reverse complement strand
TTCATCGTCCGGCAGGATTTCCTTAACCCGGGCGGTTCCCAATCGAGTTCGGAGGCTACGTCACATCCGCGTCGGCGACAACCGAGTTGACGCCGGGGCGGGGTGCGGCTTAGAGAGAAGAAGCCCCACCGGGGCCAGACGGGCCGGCCAAAAGCCGGGCGGAGGCGGAACGATGCGGATCAGAAGGCTCGCCCTGCTGCTGGGCTTGGCCGTTGGTGGTTGCACCACCAGCGCCGAAGGCATCTCCGAGCCCAACGTCGTCGCGGCAACCGCGACGCCACTCTATGTCGGCCTCAAGATACCGTTTTGCGTTGCCTCCGTAGGCATCGGTTCTTTTGCCGCCGCCGCCGCCGAGCTCGCCCGCCCGTGGCCGCCCGTGCCGGCCTTCTATGAGGGCGGCGATTCCGCGCAAGAGACGCGGCGCGACATCAACGATGGCATCGTCGCCAATTGCGGCCCGCCTTATTACGTCTCACCCTGAGCCTCAGGGCGTTGGGTCCAGCATCAGCAATTTCAGCGATCCCGGAGCGAACGTAACGTGCGGCCGACCGCCGGCCGTGGTCGGCGGATCGGTCTTGGCGATCTCGGCGGCGGGCAGGAAGAGACGGCCGGTCCGGGGATCGATGGCAATGGTGCGCGCGCTGGGCATCGTCTTGACCGTGCCGAGCGGCACGAAGGTATGCGCGTCCTTTTCCGCGATGACGGTGAGCGTCCCTTCGACGTTGGCGCTGATGATCCATTGGCGCACGGGATCGAACACGGCGCCGTCGCTGCCGCTGCCGATCGGCAACGCGGCGAGATTGGCGCCGCTATCGGCATCGACGACAACAAGAGCCTTGTTGAGGCAGGTCGCGAAGATCCGCCGCGTTCTGGTGTCAATGGCGAGGCCGCGCGGGCGCTTGCAGTCGGGCATCGGCCAATGCGCCTCGACCGTGTTCTTGGCCGTGTCGATGGTGACGATCTCGTTCTTCGCGGCGCCATTCACATAAAGCTTGCCCACCCCGTCGACGGCGCCCGCCTCGAGAGCGGCGCCGACATCGATGGTGGCGATCGCGGCGTTGGTGGCGGGGTCGATGACGGTGATCGATCCGCTGTCGCCGTTGATGACGAAGATGTGGCCGCTGGCGGGATCAAAGACGATGTCGTCGGCGTCGGGAGCGGCCGGAATCCGCTTCACGAGTTTCAGCGTCGCCAGGTCGAAAGCGCTCGCGGTACCGCCTTTGCCGTCATCGCTATAGCCTTGCCCGGTCGCCGTCGCGATGCCGATGCCGTGAGTGCCGCCCGGGAAAGTGCCGATCTCGCCGGCGACCGTTCCCGCCTTGACGTCCACCACGGTCACATGGTCGCCATGGGCGATGAAAGCGCGGTTCGAGGTCGGATCGAAAGTCACGAAGTCCCAGCGCTCGCCGCCGCCCAAGGGGATGGCGTGGGTTATCGTGTAGGACGGCGATGGATCGGCCGCCTGAGCTGCCGGACCAATGGCGCAAAACGCCAGCGCGGCAGCGCCTGCGATCCATGCTCCGTTAGCCAACCTCGCCGCCCTCTTCGCCGAGCCGCGCGCGGAGCGCGGCGCGCAGCTCCTCTGGCTGCTCGTCGATCGCCGCCTGCAGCCGGACGAGGCGCCGGCGCAAGGCGTAGACCTGATCGAGCAGTCCCAGCACCACCGGCAACGCCTCCTCGTCGATGGCGAGCTCGTAGCGCAGCTCGCGGATGAGCCGCACCCGCGCCACGTCGACCTCGTGGAAGACGTAGCCCGTAGCCTCGCTTTCCGGGCGCACCCAGCGCTCGGCGATCCAACGGCGCAGCTCGTCCGCCTGGAGATCGCCGATGAGACGCAGCACGGCATCGAAGGCGATCATATCATCCCCCGCCGCGGGTCATAGGGATGCTTCGGCGCCCAGTCGCGCAGGAACTTGGCAAGCTCGTCGCCGCCGCCCTCGGGCAGCACGACCTTCAGCGTCGCGAAGGCATCGCCGCTGCCACCGTCGCTCCGCGGCGCGCCCTTGCCCTTGAGGCGGAGCACGCGCCCGGTGTTGGAATTGGCGGGAATGGTCATGCTGACCGCGCCCGAGGGCAGCGGCACCGTCACCTTGCCGCCGAGCACCGCCTCGCTCAGCGTAATCGGCAGATCGAGATGGATATCATCGCCCTCGCGGCGGAAGAAGGGATGGGGCGCCACGCGGATCTCGATGAGCGCATCGCCGTTCGGCCCGCCATTGATCCCGCGCGACCCCTGCCCTTTGAGGCGCAGGATCTGGCCATCGCGGACCCCGGCGGGGATCGTCACCTCGAGCGTACGGTCGGGCAACGACAGCTGCTGGCGCGCGCCGGCGATGGAGGTGAGGAAATCGATGGCGAGGCTGAAATGAAGATCGGCGCCGCGCAGCTTAAATCCGCCGCGCTCGCCTGTCGCGGCGCCGCCGCGCCCGCCCCTGAAGAAAGCGAAGAGATCGTCGACGTCCTCGGGTGCCATGCCCTCGGCCGAATGGAATTCGTAGCGCTCGCCGGGCGCGCCCTCGGCAAAGCCGCGATAGCGCCCATAGGCGTGCTCCGGCCGCTCGGCGCCGCTCGCGTTGATCTCACCGCGGTCGAAGCGCGCCCGCTTCTCCTTGTCGGAGAGGATGTCGTAAGCCGACGCGATCTCCTTGAAGCGCGCCTCCGCCTCCTTGTTCCCGGGATTGAGGTCGGGATGATTCTTCTTGGCGAGCTTGCGATAGGCGGCGCGGATCTGCTCCTCGCTCGCCTCGGGCTTGACGCCCAGCACCTCATAGGGATTTCGCGCGGCCATGGTTGCTGCGATATAGGGCGAGCCTCAGGCCCTGCCAAGCGGTGGGCGCCGGATGGGTCGAGAAGGCTTTCCCAAAACCGCGGTTCGGAGAGATTAGATGGACAATGAGGCAGTGAGATCGGTGACCTCACTGCCTCACTGTAAATCTTTCTTCAAATCACTCGCTACCGGCGTCGGCAATATTCACGCCGGCAGCTGCGCGATCCGCGCGCTCTCGTCCCAAAGCCGCCGGGCCGCCGCGTCGTCCTGGGCCGCGGCGGTCGGGAGCGCCGGGCGGGATTTGTCGAAATAGCCGCCGGTGACGCCGGCGATATCGGGCGAGGTGGCGAGATAGAGCATCGTCTCAGCGCCCTTCTCGGGCGAAAGCGCGAAGAGGCTCTTGGCGATGCCGACGCCGACGCCGAAGAAGCCGCCATTGTTGTCGGCGATCCGCGTCGCGACGAAACCCGGGTGAAGGCAGTTCGCGGTGACCCCGGTACCGGCGAGACGCCGCGCCAGCTCGCGGGTGAAGAGAATGTTGCAGAGCTTGGAGCGGCCGTAGACGCTGAGCGTCCCATAGTTCCGCGCCGACTGCAGGTCATCGAAATCGAGCTGCGCGCGGCGATGCGCCTCGGACGCCGTATTGACGATGCGGGACGGCGCCGCCGCGACGAGCCGCTCGCGCAGCCAGTGGGTCAGCACGAAATAGGCCATGTGATTGACGGCAAACGTGCGCTCGAGCCCGTCCTCGGTGACGCTGCGACGGGTGAACATGGCGCCAGCGTTGTTCATGAGCACGTCGATCTTGGGTTCGGCCGCGGCGATCTCCTGCCCGAGCCGACGCATCTCCTGAAGGCGCGAGAGATCGCCGTAGCGGATGCCGACTTGGGCGCCGCGCGCGCGCTCGCGGATGCGCGCCGCCGCCGCCTCGCCCCGCGCCTTGTCGCGCGCGACCAGCACGAGGCGGGCACCTTGCTGCGCCAGCTTTTCGGCGGCGACGAGGCCGATCCCCGAGGTGGCGCCGGTGATGACGCAAACCTTTCGCTGCATCGCTTTCTCCTGCCGTTGGCGCCTATCGTGCCTGCTGCCGCACCCGGCGCTCTTGATAAAGGATGTAAAGACCGCTGCCGATGATCACCGCCGCGCCGATCCATGTCCAGCGATCGGGAAACTCATCGAAGGCGAGATACCCGATGATCACGGTACCGACGAGCTGGCCGTAGTTGAGCGGCGCGATCACCCCCGCGGGACCCCATTCCAGCGCCTTCACGATGAAGTAATGACCGAAGCCGCCGAAGACGCCGAGGCTCGCGAAGAGCAACAGATCGAAGAGCGAGCGCGGCGTCTCCCAGACGAAGGGCAGCGCGAGGCTCGTCACCACGAAGCCCACGACGGCGATATAGGTGTTGGAGGTCTCGGCCGTGTCGCGGCTGGCGAGGCGCCGCGTCAGGATCTGATAGAGCGCGTTGCAGGTGGCGCTGATCAGCACCAGGAAGGACGCGAGATGCACCACGCCCGAGCCCGGCCGCAGGATGAAGAGCGCACCGACGAAGCCCACGCCCACGGCGGACCAGCGGCGGGGACCGATCGGCTCGCCCAGCATCACGCCGGAGAGCGCCGTGATGATGAAGGGTGCGACGAAGCTGATCACCGATGCCGTCGGCAGGTCGGTGTAGTAGAGGGCGGTGAAATAGATGCCGGTGGACGCGAGCAGCAACGCCGAGCGCAGCGCCTGCACCGCCGGCCGCTCGGTATAGAAAAGGCGGATGCCGCGGCGCGGGAAGAACGCGACGATCATGTAAGCGAAATGCCCGGCATAGCGCGCCCACACGATCTCGATCGTCGCATACTCGCGCCCGAGATACTTCGCGGAGGCGTTGAGACAGGGCAGCAACGCCATCGCCAAGGCCATGTAGAGAACGGCGCGGCCGATATCGTACTCGCGATTGACCGCAACGCTCATCGTCAGGCCAAGGCGACGACGACGCTTTGCACCGTCTCCCAGGCGGTCGGGCTCGCCGCCGCCAGCACGGCGCGGTCGGCGATGCGCGGGTCATAGGCCGACCCGTCGAGGAAGCGGGAGACGCCGCCCGCCTCGGCGACGATCAGCATGCCCGCGGCATGATCCCAAGGCAGCGAGCGCGAATGCAGCGAGAAATGCGCAGCCCCTTCGGCCACGCGGATGTATTCGAGCGCGCTGCAGCCCAAATTGCGGACGCCGGCGATGCGCCGGCTGTCCTCGAGGAGCTTGCTCGCGCGGGGGCCGGCCCGGCTGCGGCCATAGGCCGCGCCCACCAGCGCCGACGGCTCGGCCTCCGCCGCGACGGCGAGGCGGATGCCGCCCGACCAAGCGCCGCCGCCCCGTTCGGCCACCGCCATCATGTCGGCGAGCGGATCGTAGATCCAGCCGGCGACCACCGTACCGCGCTCGACGCGAGCGACGATGACGCCGAAGCCCGGCGCGCCGCGGGCGAAATTGGCGGTACCGTCGACGGGATCGATGACCCAGACCGGCGCCGCTTCGCCCAGCAGCGCGAGCCGCGTCGGGTCCTCATGCGCCGCCTCCTCGCCCAGCACGACCGAGCCCGGCGCGGCGTCCCTGAGCCGCTCCGTCAGCGCGCGCTCGACCGCGAGGTCGGCGACGGTGACGAAGTCTCCGGGCTTCTTCTCGCGGATATCCTCTTGCGCCAACATGCGGAAGCGCGGCACGATCTCAACTTGCGCGATCTCGCGTATGACGGCGGCGATCTTGTCGGGGTGGGTCATTGTCAGAGGCCGGCGGCATTCCTAGCGGATCGCCGGCCGCGACTCACGCGAAAATGCCGTGCCCCCGGCCATCGTTGCCAATCCTTAACCACCCGCTTGGCTCAATCCGCCCATGACCCCATCCGCTTCTCTTGCCGAAGAACACCGCCTGACGCGGCTCTATCGCGCTTTCTGGACCTATTCTCGGCCCGACCGGCCCAGCGTCGCCGTCTTCATGACGATGCTCGTCGTGACGCAGCTGTTGCGACTCGCCATTCCCTATCTCTCGGGCGCTGCGGTCTCATCAATGGAGGCGAAGGGCGATTCGGGCCTCGCCGCCGCCGCTTGGGACATGGCGCTTATCTTCCTCGTCTGCGTTGCCGCCTGGGTGCTGCATGGCCCTGCGCGTGTACTCGAGCGCTTCGTCGCCATTCGCATTCGCCGCCGCTTTGCCGACGGGCTCTATGCCAAGGCGACGGCGCTGCCGCTCGATTGGCATGAGGGCCAGCATTCCGGCGAGACCATCGAGAAGGTGCAACGGGCCGGCGCCGGCCTCTTCGGCTTCGCCCAGTTCCAGTTCATCTACCTGCAAAACGCGGTGAGCCTCATCGGCCCCATCGCGGCGATTTTCCTGCTCTCCCTACCGACCGGCCTGGTCGCGCTCGGCGCCTATGCCGTCATCGGCGTCGTGCTGGTGCGCTTCGACGGTGCGGTCATCCGGCTTGCCCGCGCGCAGAACGAGGCCCAGGCGCGCTACGCCGCATCGCTGGTCGATTGCCTCGGCAACATCGCCACCGTGCTCACGCTTCGCCTCCAGGCGCCGACGCGACGCCTCCTCGGCACGCGGCTCGAGGCGGTCTTCGCGCCGCTCCGCCGCAACATCGTACTGACCGAGGCGAAATGGTGCGCGATCGACCTCCTCAACAACGGCATCCGCAGCTTCCTTGTCGTATTCTACGGCTGGCTCGCCTGGAGGCAGGGCTCGCCTGTGCTGCTGGGCGCCGCCGTCATGGTCTACCAATACGCGCAGCAGGTGGGCGGCGTCGTCAGCAACATGGCGAGCCATTATCAGGAGCTCCTCACCTTCCAGACCGACGTCGAAGGCGCGGGCGCATTGCTGGCGGCGAAGGCGCCGCTCGCCGCCACTGCCGTCGTGTCGCCGACGTGGCGCGAGATCCGGGTCGTCGACCTCTGCTTCAGCTTTCCCGCGCGGGACGGCCGCGCGCTCAGCGACGTGGCGCTGACGCTCCAGCGCGGCGAGCGCATCGCGCTCGTGGGCGAAAGCGGCTCCGGCAAAAGCACGCTGCACCGCGTGCTGGCGGGACTCTACCCCGCCGATTGCGCGCGCTTTGCCGTCGACGGCCGCCCCCGCCCCGACCTCGCCCATCTCGGCTCGGTGGCGATGCTGGCGCCGCAGGATCCGGAGATCTTCGAGGGCAGCATTGGGCACAATCTGACGCTGGGCATCGATTACCCGCCGGACGCCATTCGCCGCGCCTGCGATCTCGCTGCCTTCAGCTCGGTGGTGGAGACGCTCCCCCATGGGCTCGACACCAACATCGCCGAGCGCGGCCTCAACCTCTCCGGCGGACAGAAGCAGCGTCTGGCGCTCGCCCGCGCCATTCTCGCGGCCCGGGACAGCTCGCTGCTGCTGCTGGACGAGCCCACCAGCAGCGTCGATTCCGGAACCGAGGCGCGCATCTATGGCCGCCTCCTCGATGCTATGGGCGATGCCTGCATCGTCTCGTCGCTGCACCGACTCCATCTCCTCGACCGCTTCGACCGCATCATCCTGATGGAGGAAGGACGGATCGCCGCGCAAGGCGGGTTGGCCGACCTCTTCCAACAGGCACCCGCCTTTCGCGAGTTGTGGCAGCGCTATGCGCGCGTGGCACTTGCGCCGACCAGAGAGCAAGCACACCGAGCCCGCGGCCGAGGCTTGGCGCGCCGCGCGCGGCGATCTTGCGCTGCCGCGCTGAGGGCGATACCCCTCGGGCATGGGAGTGTGGGACCGATGAGCGACGCCTGCGATTATGACGTGGTGGTGGTCGGCGCCGGCGCCGCCGGCATCGGCGCCGGCCGGCGTCTTCTCGGGACTCGTCTCTCCGTCCTCATGCTCGAGGCACGCGACCGTCTCGGCGGCCGCGCCTGGACGGTGCCGAGCGATCTCGGCCCCCCTCTCGACCTCGGCTGCGAATGGCTCCATTCCGCCGACCGCAATCCCTGGACGGCGATCGCCCGCGCCAGCGGCTTCACCGTCGATGAGCACCTTCCGGATTGGCGGAACCGCATCGCCCGGCGTCATGGCGACGCGGCGCAAGCCGACTGGACGGAGGCCCAGGGCGCCTTCGAGGAGCGCATGGACGCGGCTGCGGCCCGCGGCGGCGATGGCGCGGCGAGCACGCTTCTGGTGCCGGGCGGGCGCTGGAACGGGCTCATCGACGCCATCAGCACGTGGTCCAACGGCGTCGCGCTTTCTCGGCTCTCGGTGGTGGATCACGCCCGCTACAACGACAGCGGGATCAACTGGCGCGTGCTCGAGGGCTACGGCACGCTCATCGCCGAGCATGGCCGTCCCGTCCCCGTGCATCTGGGCACGGTCGTCGAGGAGATCGACCATAGCGGCCGACCGATCCGTGTCGTCACCAGCCACGGCAGCCTCCGGGCGCGCGCGGTCATCGTCACCCTTCCCACCAACCTTCTGGCGGAGGGCGCCATCCGCTTTCGCCCGACCTTGCCGGAGAAGTGC
>DATJAV010000207.1:0-13369 GCA_035515835.1 Allostellaceae bacterium | reverse complement strand
CGTCCGAGATCAGCATGATCCGCGCACCCGCCTCGCGCACCTTGGCGATAAGCTCGCCATGCCGCGGGCGGTCGAGGATGCAGACGACGAGATCGGCGACACTGACTTGCTTCGCCTTGGCGAGATTCTTCAAGTTGGCGGCCGGCGTCTCGTCGAGATCGACGATGTCGCCCAATCCGCCGCCGATGGCGATCTTTTCCATATAGACGTCCGGCGCGTTGAGAAAACCGCCGGCTTCCGCCATGGCGATCACGGCGAGCGCATTGGCGCCGCCGCGGGCGGTGATGGTCGTGCCCTCCAGCGGATCGAGCGCGATGTCGATGCGGGGGCCGTGACCGTTGCCGACCTTCTCGCCGATGTACAGCATCGGCGCCTCGTCGCGCTCGCCCTCGCCGATCACCACCGTACCGTCGATGGCAAGGCCGTTGAGCGCCTGCCGCATGGCATCGACCGCGGCCTGATCCGCCGCCTTCTCGTCGCCCCGCCCCATCAGGCGCGAGGCCGAGAGCGCCGCCGCCTCGGTCACGCGCACGACTTCCAGGGCCAGATTGCGATCCATCGTTCCGCTCTCGGACATGCGTCCTCCCGTAAGGCTCTTATGGATTCTCGACCCGGATCATGCGCGGCGGCTCCAGCACCGCATCGAGCCGCTCGATGCGGGCCAGGGCGCGGCGCATCGCCGCCTCTTCGGTCTCATGCGTCGTCAGCACCACCGGCACTGCTTCGCCGGGGGACCGCCCGCGCTGGATCATCTGCTCCATCGACACCTGCTCGTCGCGCAAGGCTGCGGCGATGTCGGCGATGACGCCCGGTCGATCCACCACCATGAGCCGCAGGTAACAAGCGCCGATGTGATGCGCCATCGGCGAGGAGGATCGCGCCTGCAGCGCCGAGGCCGGCACCGTGAAGCTCGACGACCAGCGGCCAAGCGCGATATCCATGATATCGGCCACCACCGCCGATGCCGTGGGCTGCGCCCCGGCGCCGCGGCCCTCGAGCATGACGCGGCCGACGAAATCGCCCTCGACGACGACCGCGTTGAAGACGCCGTCGACCGAGGCGATTGGCGCCGAGCGCGGCACCATGCAGGGATGGACGCGCTGCTCGAGCCCGTGCGGCGTGAGCCGCGCCACGCCCAGCAGCTTGATGCGGTAGCCCAGATCGTCGGCAAAATCGATATCGAGCGCCGAGACGTGGCGAATGCCCTCGATATAGACGCCGGCGATGTCCGGCGCGTTGCCGAAGGCGACGGCGGCGAGCAAAGCGAGCTTGTGCGCGGCGTCGACGCCGTCGATGTCGAAGCTCGGATCGGCCTCGGCATAGCCCCGTTGCTGCGCCTCGGCCAAGACATCGGCGAATTCGCGACCGGTCTCGCGCATCGTCGTCAGGATGAAATTGCACGTGCCGTTCAGAATGCCGTAGATGCGCTTGACCTGATTGGCGACGAGGCCCTCGCGCAGCGCCTTCAAGATGGGAATGCCGCCGGCGACCGCCGCCTCGAACAGCAACGCCACCCCCTTCTCCTCCGCCTGCCGGGCGAGCGCCGCGCCGTGATGGGCGATGAGGGCCTTGTTGGCGGTGGCGACATGCTTGCCGGCGGCAATGGCGCGCGACACGACCTCGCGGGCGATGCCGTCGCTGCCGCCGATGAGCTCGACCACCACGTCGATGTCGGGATCGACCGCCATCGCCACCGGATCGTCGAACCAGCGCGCGGCGCCAAGATCGACGCCGCGGTCGCGACTGCGCGCGCGCGCCGCGACTGCGCTGACCACGAGGCGCCGGCCGGCTCGCCGCTCGAGCAACTCGGCATTCCGCTGCAACAGCTGCAGGGTACCGGCGCCGACCGTGCCCAATCCGGCAATGGCGATCCTGAGGGGTGGCTTCAAGCGATGACTCCAGGCTCCCGGCGCCAGCGGCGAAGGGTTGTCTTGTAGCGCCGAAAGCCCAAAGTTGCGACTGTTTTTCCGGGGAGCTCGTCGGCAGACGCGGGCGCGCAAGTCGCGGACCTCTGTCAGTAGTCCACCAGCACCTCGGCGCCGGCGCGGCCCGCCTCGGCCGCGGTCTGGACGGTGATGCGGTTGGGTGGGATCCCGGCCTTCGCCAGCGCCTGCGCCACGGCGTTGGCGCGGTCGAGCGCTTCATCGAAGCTCGCAATATTGCCGGCGCCGCCGCCATGGCCGATGACCCGCAGCGAGCCGCCACTCTGCTTATAGAGCTGAACGACCGCCGCGAGGCGGGTACCATCTTGAGCGCTCAACGTTCGTCCGTCGCCGGCGAAGTCGATCTCCGCCGCCGTGACGGTGACGGCGGCGCGCGGATCCCGCATGATGGGTGCCGGACCCGTCGCGGCGGCCGTCGCAAAGTCCTGACGTGGCGACAGGGCGGCCTGCTGCTGACCGGACGACGGCAACTTCGCTGGCTGAGGCGGGGCGGTGGTGCCGGCAGGAGCGGGCGGCGCCGCCAGCGGGGCCTCGCCCTGGGGCTCGCTGCGGACCGCGGGGGTCGTGAGCGGCGATTCCTGCGGCGCGGGCGCCGAGCCCTTGGTCGGCGGACTGACCCGTGGCTCAGCGGCGGCGGTCGGTGCGGCAGAGCCGGGAGCCGCCGGCGGCCGCGAGATGGGACCGGCATCGATGCCCGCCGGGGCCTCGCCCGGCAAGGGCGGAGGCGGGTTGCCCTGGCGTACCTGCTCGTCGCTGTAGAGTGCGTTGGCACGGTCGGCGGCGAGGGTTTTCGCCATCTTCTCGCGCTCGGCCGTGCTCATAGCGGTATCGGGCTCGGCCGGCACGGTGCCGACATTGGGATAAGGAGCCGACTCGCCGGCCGCGAGGTTCTGCGCGTTGCGCGCCGATTTGTCAGCGTCGTCCTTGGCGGAGGCGCCGGTGATGTCGCGATACCATTCGAAGGGGTTGAGGGCGTCGGGGTATGAAGAGCATCCGGCGACGCCCGAAACAGCGAGCGCCAGCCAAACCAGCGCCCACACCCGTTTTGCGGCGAGCCGATCCAGCATCCTCCACCGCTTCATGCGCTACGACCTCCTCTGGCGCGACACGGCGTTCTGGCCCATATAGACCGCTGCAATCGCCGGCACACCGGTGTATTAGTGCGCCATCGGGCTGCCAGCAACCGCACCCCACGCCAACGAGGTGCAAGGAAAGGCAATGAACGAGCCGCCGCGTCCCGAGGTCAAGTTCCCCGATCCCGTGCAATGGTCGCGCCACATGGCGGAAATCGCCGAGCGCAGCCAGCGCCTCGTATTGGAGTTCCTGCAGCGCCAATCCGGGACGGGCGGGGTGGGCATGGCCGATCCTCTCAACATCGGCGCCGCCTTCCTGGAGATGACGGGACGGCTCATGGCCGATCCCAGCAAGCTGCTGGAGGCCCAGGTCTCGCTGTGGCAGGACTATATGAAGCTCTGGCAGCGCACCGCCGAGCGCTTTCTCGGCGGCAAGGCTGAGTCCATGGTCGAGGCGACGCCAGGCGACAGGCGCTTTCAGAACGCCGCCTGGGACGACAGCACGCTCTTCAATTTCATCAAGCAAAGCTACCTCCTCACCGCGCGTTGGCTGCAGGGCACGGTCCGCGAGGTCAGCGGCCTTGACGAAAAGACGGCCAAGAAGGTCGATTTCTACACCCGCCAATTCGTCGATGCGATCGCGCCCTCGAACTTCGTCCTCACCAACCCCGAGGTGCTGCGCACGACCATCGAGACCGGCGGCGAGAACCTAGTCAACGGCTTGAAGCACATGCTCGACGATCTTGAGCGCGGCAAGGGCCGCCTCATGATCAAGATGACCGACCTCAACGCCTTCAAGGTCGGCGAGAACATCGCCGTCACCCCCGGCAAGGTCGTCTACCAGAACGACCTGATGCAGCTCATCCAGTATGCGCCCACCACGCCGACGGTGAAGCGCCGGCCTCTGCTGATCATGCCGCCCTGGATCAACAAGTTCTACATTCTCGATCTCCGGCCGCGCAACTCCTTCATCAAATGGGCGGTGGATCAAGGGCATACGGTGTTCGTGGTCTCGTGGGTCAACCCCGACGAGCGCCTGGCGCAGAAGACTTTCGAGGACTACATGCGCGAGGGGCCGTTCGCCTCGCTCGACGCCATCGAGCAGGCGACGGGGGAGCGCGAGGTCAACGTCATCGGCTATTGCCTCGGCGGTACTCTGCTCGCCGCGACGCTTGCCTACATGGCGGCGACCGGCGACGACCGCTTCAAGAGCGCCACATATTTCGTGGCGCTCACCGATTTCGCCGAGCCTGGCGAGCTCTCCGTCTTCATCGACGAGGACCAGCTGCACTCGCTCGAGGAGCGCATGAGCGCCCATGGCTATCTCCAGGGCTCGGACATGGCGACGACCTTCAACATGCTGCGCGCCAACGACCTCATCTGGTCCTTCGTCGTCAACAACTACCTCCTCGGCAAGGAGCCCTTTCCCTTCGATCTCCTCTACTGGAACAGCGACTCGACGCGCATGCCGGCGGCGATGCACAGCTTCTATCTCCGCAACATGTATCAGGAGAACAAGCTGGTCGTGCCGGGCGGCATCACGCTCGCCGGCGTGCCCATCGATCTCACCAAGATCGAAGTGCCGAGCTTCCTGCTGTCGACCAAAGAGGATCACATCGCGCCGTGGCGCTCGACCTATGCCGCAACGCAGCTCTACAAGGGCCCGGTCGCCTTCTGCCTCGCCGCCTCCGGGCATATCGCGGGCGTCGTCAATCCGCCGGGCCAGAACAAATACGGGCATTGGG
This sequence comes from Allostellaceae bacterium, assembly GCA_035515835.1. GTDB lineage: Bacteria > Pseudomonadota > Alphaproteobacteria > ATCC43930 > CGMCC-115725 > DAHUYF01. Next base: position 8,608 of record DATJAV010000207.1, on the reverse strand, counting down.
CGAACAAGAAGATCGCCAAGACGCCGGATGCGTGGCTGAAAAGCGCCACCTTCCATAACGACAGCTGGTGGCCCGCCTGGGAGAAATGGATCAGCGCCTATGCCGGCGGCGAGGTTCCGGCGCGGGAGCCGGGCGACGGCGAGCTGACGCCGATCGAGGATGCGCCGGGCTCTTACGTGCGCGTCAAGGCCGACTGACCAGAGCCCGGCACCGGGAAGAAAGACGACCGATGGAATAAAGCCTTCCCGGCTCCTCCGAGAGTCCGGTCCGGGGGAACATTGCGCGGCACGGGCGGGGGATTTGCGAGAGGCCGACCGTATCAAGGTCGATTCATCGCCGGGACGGTTCCACCGGCACAGAGCCTGACGGAGGTCACCCCAATGGAAAAAGGACTGGCAACCCGCCGGCTGGTGGCCGCGCTTGCCGCGGCGACCCTCACCCTCTTCCTCGCCCAACACGCCGATGCGCGTAGCTGGCGGCGCGGGGGCCGAACGGTCACGCTCTATAACAATGGGGGCGGCAATGTTGGTCGGACCGTCACAAGGACGCGTCCGAACGGCCCGACCGCGACCAGCATGTTCAATCGCAGCGTCAGTAACGGCACGATCATCGACAGCCGCAGCTTCACGGGCTTCAACGGCAGGACTGCGTCCGGCTCTCTGACGCGCACCCCTGGCGAAGGCGCAAGCGCGACCTATACCGGGCGCGGGGGGCAGACCTATTCGGGGCAGACGACGCCTTACAACAACGGCAGCGGCAATTTCGGCCGCACCACCACGACGACCGGCCCCGCCGGCACCACCACGAGGCAGTTCAGCCAGACCAACAACGGCAACGGCACCTTCACGGATTCGCGCGGCGTGACGGAGCCGAACGGCCAGAGCTACAGCAATTCCGATACGCGGTACTGATGAAGAGAAGGTCAGATCGCATAGCACCGCAACCGGAAGAGTTGCGGAGCTTGGAGTGTCGCATGCACGCTTACTACGCGCTCGGCGTCCGTTTTCTTCCCGTCGCACTCCTCCTCGTGGCGCTCGAGATCGGCTGGTATCTGCTGATCCAGAAACGCGCTTATCCCTGGCACGAGACGCTTGCCAGTCTGAGCTTGCAAGTGATGCGCCTGCCGGCGCGAATACTGGCGCCGACCGTCCTCGCTCCGATCGCTTTTTTTCTCTGGCATCATCGTGTGACCACCGTTCCTCTCGACAACGCCTCGGGATTTCTCCTGCTCTTTCTCGGCGAGGAGTTTGCCTATTACTGGGAACATCGGGCCGCTCACGAGGTGCGTTGGCTCTGGGCCTCGCATGTTGTTCATCACACGCCAGCGCATCTTCACCTCGCGAGCGCCTTTCGTCTCGGCGCCACGGAGGCCCTCTCCGGTAGCTGGGTGTTCCGCCTGCCGCTCTATTTCATCGGGTTCAATCCGCTGGCCGTCGCGGCCATGGGAGCGCTCAACCTCTGCTATCAATTCTGGCTGCACACCGATCTCGTCGGCAGACTCGGTCCGATCGAGTGGATTTTCAACACACCGTCGCACCACCGCGTGCACCATGCCTCGAACGCGCAGTATCTCGACCGGAATTACGGGGGCATCCTGATCATCTGGGACCGGCTCTTCGGCACGTTCGCGTCGGAGGACCGGCACATCAATATCCGATACGGTCTGGTGCATCCTTTCGGCTGTCTCAATCCCTTCGTGATCGCCTTCCACGAATGGGCCGCCATGGCGCGAGATGTCGCCCGCGCGCGATCATGGCGCGAGCGGTTGGTGCAGCTTTTCGGCTCGCCGGGAGACAGCCTGGCGCATGCGCCGGCTGCCCCGGCCCTGCCGGGTGACCGCGTCCGGAGCCAAATAGCATGACGTATCTCATGGCATCGGACGCGCCCGAGCGACTTTGGCTCGAGCTCGCTCGGCTCCGGAGCGTTTCAGACGGGGTTGAGAATGGCAAGCTGCTCATGAACAGTCCGCGAGCTTATGGGAACGCGACCGATGCGGAGCTTCTCTCCTGGTCGGCGCAGGGTGACCGACGCGCCTTCGACGAGATCGTCATCCGCCACAGCCCCTTCGCGTTGCGCGTGGCGCTACGCCTTGTTCCCGATCCGCCGGTTGCCGAGGACGTGGTTCAGGAGGCGCTGGTGCGCGCCTGGTCTCAGGCCGGGCAGTTCGATCCGCGCCGGGGCCGCTTCACCACCTGGTTCTATCGCATCATCGTCAATCGTTGCATCGATCATCGCCGCCAGGTCCGGCCCGAGCCGATGCCCGAGGACTTCGATCCGGCCGATCCGGGTGCCGGCGTAGAGGAGACCGTGGCGCTCAAGGAGCGGCATGCGGGGCTCGAGGACGCCCTCAAGGAGCTTCCCGCGCGGCAGCGGGCGGCGTTGACGCTGATTTATGACGAGGGCATGTCCGGCGCCGAGGCCGGCCGTATTCTCGATCTATCCGCGAAGGCAGTGGAGCGGCTCCTGGCGCGCGCGCGCACTTATTTGCGAGAGCGTCTGCAACGGCAAGGGGATCCACAGGAGAGCACGACATGCTGACGTTTCGGCGTTTCCGAGCTATGGCCGCGAGTTATGGTGGCGATCTCCGGCGCTGGCCGGAAGCGCTGCGCCCGCAGGCCGAGGCGCTGCGCGACGCTTCTCCCGAGGCCCGCGCGCTGCTCGACGAGGCTCTGAGGCTCGACGACGCGATCGAGAAGGCGCGCACCCGCGAAGATGCCGCGCTGCTGCCGACGGACGAGTCGGGTGCGGCGCTGGCGCGACTGCGTTCGAGCGTTGCCGCGGCTATTGCCTCATCGGCGCCAGGCGATCCGAAGAATCGGCGCTTCGCGCGGCCGCTCGCCTTTTCACTTTCGCTTCGCTGGGTAGGGATGGCGAGCGGCGGCGCATTCGCCGTCACAGCCGGGCTTTTCCTCGGCGCGATTTACGCAACCGGCCCGGCACCCGACGCGGTGCAGATGCTGCTTCAGCCCGCGCCCATCGAGTTCCTGGTCGAATAGCGTGGGCAACATGACCGAGACGAAAAAAGCCACACCCTATTGGCGACAGATGGCGCTGCCGGCTTCGATTGTGCTGAACCTTTTCCTCCTGGCGCTGATCGGCGGACATCTGTGGCACCTGCGCCGGGCCGAAGTGAATTCCGGGACGCCCCTGGCTCGCGCCTTGGCAAGGGCCGAGGCAAGGCTTCCGCCGCGAGACGCCGCCGCCTTTGCCGCCGTGATACGGCGCGACGAGCCGCATTACCGCGATGACCAGAAGCGCCTCATCGCAGCGCGTCAGGACCTCGCGCGCGCGATCGCCGCCGAGCCCTTCAGCGCGGACGGCGTGCGGCGGGCGCTAGCCATTTGGCGGACCGCGTGGAACGGATTCTTCGACGACTTCAGCGGCACGCTCATCGACGCACTCTCGAAGGTCTCTCCCGAGGGCAGACGGGAACTCGTGCCGGAGCGCCGCGGGACGCGCGAGCAGCGGTCGCCCGCCGACCAATAGACGGCCTTGCCATCCCCGCGGCACGCCGCGTGTCGCCAGACGCTCGCTCCTTCGTATCACGATGTCTGCACCCATGGAGAGGATCATGACCCCTGCAATGAAATCTTTCACCCTGGCGATCGCGACAGTCGCCATGGCGGTACCTCTCCTCGGGACGCCCCCGGCTCGGGCACAAATGAAGGTCAATTTCGACGACGCCGACAGAAACCACGACGGGCGCGTGACGCTGCAGGAATTCGAGACTTACGCGGCGGCGCGACTGACGGCGGCGAATGGCCCGCGGGCGCAGCGGTTTAAGCGATTGAGCCCCGAGCAGCAGACCGCGCTTCTACAACAGCGGTTCGAGAGGATGGACCGCGGCGAGAAGGGTTACCTCGACCGAAACGATTGGACTGGCCCCTGAGGGGGGAACCTTGTGCCGGTGCGTATCACGAGGAAAAGGCAGAGTGAGGTCTCATGCGTGCCGCGCTGCGAAGGATGCCAATCACGAGCGCCATTCTCATCGTCCCCGAGGCGATCTCGGAAAAGCGCAAACGCCGGTCTGTGATACGGCGCGCCGCCACGGTCAGCGCGGCCATCGCGCTCGCGGGATGCGCGGGCGCGCGCGTGAGCAACGTGGCCGCCGAGACCAGCGCGGGTCAGCCGCCCACCGAGATTCTCATCGACGTGAATGCGGCCTCCGTCGGAACGGCCGAACCGCAGGTTGCCGCGGATATCGCCACTCATCTCCGGTCCGATCTGCTGGAGCACTTGACGAAAGCACGGCTCGCCGCCGAGCCTTATCAGCCGGGCGCCAGCCATCGCGGCGCCGCCCTGCTGCACGTGTCGATCACCGAAGCCGAGCCGGGTAGCTATGTCGAGCGGTTCATCGTCGGCTTCGGGCTTGGTCGCGCTCGTCTGGAGGCGGCGGTCAATCTCGAGACAGGCGACACCGCTCCGCCTCGCCCGATGACGGAGTTCAGCACGTCGAGCGCAACCGGCCGCATGATGCCGGGTCTCATCCTGCCCATCGCGGTTACGGTCGCGACCAAGGATCTGATCCCGCTTGCGGTCGGCGGCGGCCTCAAAGTCGCCACCAGCTTTCGCGGCGGTCTCGACAACTCTGCCGAAGAGACCGCCAAAGCGATCGTGGCGCAGCTGAAGAAATACTACGCATCCGCGGGATGGCCGTGGCCGGCGCCCGACGAGGGATGACAATCAGCGCGCGTCCCCAGCACGCCGCCATTGCCGTTGCTTTCGCGGCCCGCCTCAAGAAACGGGTGTTTTCGCCCTGGATCCATCCCTGCCGTCGTCATCACAACCTCTCTCATCTCGGGTAGTGCTCGTGGGCTTGCTGATCAATTGAAAAAGGCCCCGGGCAAATCGCGGACACTTCAACCCTGCCACATCGCGGGGGAAACCAAACCGGGTTTCGTACCAGCATCAGCGAGAACAGCGGTCTCGGCCGCCCTGCGACTAGGAGAGCCGCGGTGCTCGCCGACCATTCCTCTGTCTAGCGGCATCCGCATCGGGGAATGGGTCCACGCAATCTGCGTCAACCTGAGCAAGGAGAAACGGTGATGATCAAGGAAAGTCTCGGAGAGGAGTGCCGACCGAAATTCCGCAAAGCGGTTCGCGGCTTTGGCGCATCTTTCACTGGAACTGGCCGGCGCAAGGTGTTCGCATCGCGGCTCCTTCCCGGCTTGGGCGCCATGCTCTTGGGCTTCGCCGCTGGCTCGCCGCCGGCGCGGGCTCAGCAATTGGCGCAATACGTTTATCCGCCTCCCGTCTATGTCGTCCCCGCTCCGCCACCGGCGCCTGTTTATGTCTATCCCGGCCCCGTCTATGCCTATCGGCCGCCCTGCGCGGCCGTGGCGCGCGGACCGCTTGGCGGCGCGGCTAGAGGCGCCGGGCTCGGCGCCATCGGCGGCGCGATCGCAGGAAACGCCGGCAAGGGTGCCATCATCGGTGCGGGTGTGGGCATTGTCGGAGGAATCCTCCGCCGGAGCGTCGCCCGCGCGTCAGGCGCGTGCTACTGACCTGCGGCGCTTTCATGAAAGCAAAGGACGAGGACGACGAGCTGGGACGAACCTCGCCGTCCCTGTGCTGCGTATCCCGATACGTGGTCGACGCCGCCATACGCTGATCTTTGGAACGCCGGCTGGAAAACCCTATGGGACGCGCGATAGCGTTGGTCCAGCGAATGGATCGGGGCGGTGTTGGCCCCACTCTCAGTGGAGCATGGTCATGACATCCACGTGCCGCGTCGAGAGCCCGAAAGAATTCGAACAGCGCGTGGTGCGACTGCAAGCCGAGTTTGCCGCCGGGGACGCGGCAACCCGGCGGCGCTTGTTGCAACCGGCGCACGCCAAGGAGCGGTTCGAGAACTACGATCCCGGCTCGTCGTCGCTTTCCGACGCAGATGCCCGGCTGCTAATCGCCGACCAGGAGGGGTACGCGTACTGGAGCAAATACAAGAGCTACCTCCACCTCGACCCGGCGGTGCAGCGCGTCATCGTCGCGGTGCGCAACGGAGACATCGAGACGTTGCGTGATACCCTGCGCGCCGACCCCGCGGCCGCCAATCCGCGATGGGTCCCCAACTTCCACCGGCCGACGCCGATCCCGAACGATTCCATCCCGCTGTTCTGCGTCTCCGAAGGCGTCTTTCGCGGGACCAACACCCAACACAACGCCTACGACATGACCCGGATGCTGGTCGCGGCAGGCGCCGATATCCACGTCGAAGGCGATATCGTGCTCGAGTCGGCCGTCAGCTTCGATGTAATCGACGCGGTTGCGGCCTTGCTCGACGGCGGCGCCGCCATCGATGGCGTCGATGGCGATGGCGTGCCGATGGCCTATGCCATGCATTTCGGCTTCGTCGAGGTCGCCGAGCTTCTCGGCCGACGCGGTGCGAAGCGCGATCTCCGTTTTGCTGCCAGCCTGGGCGAGCTCGAGATGGTGAAGAGCTGGTTTGACGCAGACGGCTCGCTCAAGCCCGGTGCCGGCGCTCTCGCCGATCCCTATGGACAGGAGCTCAAGCAGCGCGGGCAATCGCCGTTCCGCTGTGAGCGGACGCACCCGAACATCCTCAGCCAGGCGCTGTTCTTCGCGTGCCTTCACAACCGGCTCGAGGTGGCGGATTTTCTCCTCACGCAAGGAGCCGACATCAACGCCATCGTTCCCGGCCTCGACATGAAGGCAACCGTCTTGCATCGCGTTGCCACAGCGAACGGGCGTTTCACCCGCTCGGAGATCGAGACGGCGATCCGCTTCCTGCTCGACCGCAGGGCCGATCCGGCCGTCCGCGACGAGGTCTACCACAGCACGCCGATCGGCTGGGCCTGCCACTTGAGGCAGAGCGACAGGGTCGACCTGTTGATCGATCGCGCCGGGATCCATGACGCGGTCGGCTGCGATCGACCCGACCGGCTTCGCGTCCTGTTGGCGCACGATCCAGGCCTGGCGAATGCACGCGATGAGGACGGCGGAACGCCGCTGCACCTTCTGCACGGCGGATTGACGCACGGAACCGAAATGATCGATCTGCTGGTGCAGCACCACGCCGACGTGAACGCCCGCGACCGGCGTGGCGTCACCGTCCTTGCCAGTGTCATGGCATCGGGCGCCGCTGATCTGGCCAATCGTCTGCGATCCCTGGGAGCCAATTGACCGACCGGTCGATCGCCCACGGGAAGTGACGTCCTGTAAATCGGCGCCTAAGCCGCGCTCGATGCGGGTACGTGCTCGGCGAGCGCGTCGAAGGCGCGGGGCGCGGCCGAGCGAAGCTCGATGACAAGGGCGCCGATGCTGGCGACGTCGTCGCTGCGCGAGGCGTTTTCCAAGGCGCGTCCCAGCATCTCGAGGCGGCTCGCGCCCATGTTGCCGGACGTGCTCGCGAGATCGTGTGCCTCGCGCCGGACGCCCTCGAGATCGCCGGCGGAGGCCGCGGCCTCGATGCGCTCGAGGCGCTGGCGCGTGCTGGTAATCCAGGTGTCGATGAGCGCGTCGAGGTCGCGGCGCGGCATGATCGAGGCCAGATCGTCGATGCGGGGGACGTTCAGCACGGGCGCGGCATCCGTCGCGGGCGCTCGCGGAACGTCGCCCCCCGTCCAGCGCTCGATGACCGCAACGAGGTCGGCGGCGGTATAGGGCTTCGAGACGTAGTCGTCCATGCCCGCGCGCAGGTATTCCTGGCGCGCCCCGGTCATGGCGTGCGCAGTCACGGCGACGATCGGCAGATTCGCCAGCAGGCCGCCGCGGGCGCGGATCCGGCGCGTCGCCTCGAGGCCGTCGAGCCGCGGCATCTGCACGTCCATCAGCACGAGATCGTGCTCCTGCCGCTCGGCCGCGGCCACGGCGTCGACCCCATTGTCGACCAGCTCGACGGCATAGCCCGCCGTCTCGAGCACGGCGCGCGCAATCGCCTGGTTGGTCGGATCGTCCTCGGCGATGAGGATGCGCTTCTTTCGTCCGCCGATCGGGCGGGCGACGCGCGGCGGCAGCGGCGCCGGCACCACTTCCGCGATCGCCGCCGCGCGCGGCAGGACCAACCAGAAGCGGAAGGTCGAGCCCTTCCATTCCTCGCTCTCGACGCCGATCCCCCCGCCCATCAGCTCGACCAGCTCGCGGCAAATGGCGAGGCCGAGGCCGGTGCCGCCGAAGCGCCGGGTGATCGAGCCGTCGGCCTGGTAGAATTTCTGGAAAAGCCGCTTGCGCGCCTCGGCCGAGATGCCGATCCCGCTGTCGATGACGGCAAAGCTGAGGCGCACGCCCTCGGCGGTCTCGCCCTGCTCGCGCAATTCGACGCGGACCGAGCCGGCACTGGTGAACTTGACCGCGTTGGCGACGAGGTTGAGCAGCACCTGCCGGAGCCGCGTCGGATCGCCGCGGTAGCGGCGTCCCGCCGCCTCGCCGAGATCGGCAACGAGCTCGAGGCCCTTCTCATCGGTTTTGGGCGTCAGCAGATCGAGCACGTCGCGGATGACGCGCTCCACGTCGAAATCGATCTGCTCGAGCTCGACGCGGCCGGCCTCGAGCTTCGAGACGTCGAGCACGTCGTTGATGATGGTGAGGAGCGACTGCGCCGAGGACGCAACGGCATCGGCATAGACGCGCTGCGTGGCATCGAGCGGCGTCC
>DATJAV010000206.1:0-10892 GCA_035515835.1 Allostellaceae bacterium | reverse complement strand
CGAGAGCATCTACGACCATCCCTTCCAATGGGGCTCGGAGCGCACCGGTCCCGATCTCGCCCGCGTCGGCGGCAAATATTCGAACGATTGGCATGTTGCGCACCTCACCGACCCCCGCGATGTCGTGCCGGAATCGGTGATGCCGCCCTATGCCTTCCTCGCCGATCACCCACTCGATCTCGACCAGCTCGCCAGCCACATGCGCACCAACCGCATCGTCGGCGTGCCTTATACCGACGAGATGATCGCCAACGCCAAGGCCGACGCGATAGCCCAGGTCGATCCCAACGCCGACACCACCGGCTTGCTCAAGCGCTATCCCGGCGCCGTCACGGGCGGGCTCGGCGGCGACCCCAACCAGATCACCGAGCGCGACGCGCTCATCGCCTATCTGCAGATCCTCGGCACGATGGTGAAGTTCCGCGACGTTTCGCCCGACGATCTGCGCCAGTGAGGTGACGCCATGGATTTTCTTGCGCTTATCGAGCGACTGCATGCGCCGCTCTCGGTGCTGATGCTGGCGATCTTCTGCGGCATTGTCGCCTGGGCCTATGCCCCGCGGCGCCGCAAGGAGATGGACGAGTGCGCGCGGATACCGCTGCGCGATGACGACTGAGGAGTCAGCATGCCGACCAAGACCGAGAAGGACGCCACCACCGGCCGCGAGACCACCGGCCACGAGTGGGACGGCATCCGCGAGCTCGACACGCCGCTGCCGAAATGGTGGCTCTATATTTTCTATGCGACGATCGCCTTCGCGGTCGGCTACTGCATCCTCTATCCCGCGATCCCCTTCATCTCGTCGCATACGCGGGGGATCCTCGGCTACACCAATCGCGAGGCGCTGACCGAGAGCACGGCTGAGGCCGCCCAGCAGCAGGCGAAATTCATCGACCGCGTGCACGACGCCTCGCTCGAGCAGATCCGCAAAGACCCGGAGCTCCTGAGCTTCGCCGAAACCGGCGGCCGCGCCGCCTTCAACGAGAATTGCGCGCCCTGTCACCGCACCGGCGGCGCCGGCGCCAAGGGCTATCCCAATCTCGCCGATGACGATTGGCTCTGGGGCGGGACGCTCGCCGCGATCCATCAGACCATCACCCATGGCGTGCGCAACGCCGACCCCGATTCGCGCCAGTCGCAGATGCCGCGCTTCGGCGCCGACGGATTGCTGAAAACAGCCCAGATCTCCGACGTCGCCGACTATGTCCTGACGCTCTCCGGCCAAAAGGCGCCAGCCGACGCCGCAAAGCGCGGCGCCCAGGTCTTCGCCGAGAATTGCGCCGTCTGCCACGGCGAGAAGGGCGCCGGCAACCAGGAGGTCGGCGCCAAGAACCTCACCGATGGCATCTGGCTCTATGGCGGCGACCGCGCGACGCTGATCGACACCATCACCAATGGACGCGCCGGCAGCATGCCCGCCTGGGGCGCGCGGCTCGACCCCACGACCATCAAGATGCTGGCGGTCTATGTCCACGCCCTGGGAGGCGGCCAATAGGCCGGCCCCGCCCATGGCAACGGCGCTTGCACCTCATCCGACCGAGGAAGACAAGGACGGCATTCCGCTCTTCGCGCCGCATGAGAAGGTCTATCCGCGCGCGGTGCGCGGCACGATGCGGCGCATCAAATGGGCGGTGCTGATCCTCTGCCTCTCGCTCTATTACATCGGCCCGTGGCTGCGCTGGAACCGGGGCCCCGCGTATCCGAGCCAAGCCTTTCTCATCGACATGCCGACGCGGCGCGCTTATTTCCTCGGCATCGAGATCTGGTCGCATGAGCTCTATTATCTCGCGGGACTGCTCATCGTCGGCGCGATCGGCCTCTTCCTCGTCACCAGCCTCTTCGGCCGCGTCTGGTGCGGCTTCACCTGCCCGCAGACGGTCTGGACCGACCTCTTCCTCTGGGCCGAGCGGCTCATCGAGGGCGACCGCACGCAGCGCATCCGCCTCGATCAGCAGCCGCTGTCGCTGAAGAAGATCGGCAAGAAAGCCGCCAAGCACGCCGCGTGGCTCGTCATCGCGGCGGCGACCGGCGGCGCCTGGGTGATGTATTTCAACGACGCGCCGACGCTGGTGCACGATCTCTTCACGCTGAATGCGTCGACGGTGCAATACGGCTTCGTCGGCCTCTTCACCGCCACCACGTATCTCCTCGCGGGCTGGGCGCGCGAGCAGGTCTGCACTTATATGTGCCCCTGGCCGCGCTTCCAGTCGGCCATGATCGACGAGGAGACCTACGCCGTCACCTATCGCGACTGGCGCGGCGAGACGCGCGGCAAGCACCGCAAGGGCGACAGCTGGGAAGGCCGCGGCGACTGCATCGATTGCCGGGCCTGCGTCGCCGTATGTCCGACCGGCATCGATATCCGCGACGGCCTGCAGCTCGAATGCATCGGCTGCGGCCTTTGCATCGACGCCTGCAACGATATCATGGACAAGGTCGAGCGGCCGCGCGGCCTCATCGCGTTCGACACCTACGCCAATCGCACGGCGTGCCTCAAGGGCGCGACGCCGACGCACCATTTCCTCCGGCCCCGGACGATCGCCTATGCAGCGATCCTGCTGGCGACGCTGGGCCTTATGGCCGTGGCGCTGGCGCATCGCAGCACACTCGAGCTCAGCGTGCTGCGCGAACGCAACCCGCTCTTCGTGCGCTTGTCGGACGGCGAGATCCGCAACGGCTATACCGTCAAGATCGAGAACAAGCGGGGCGAGACGCAAGTCTATGCGCTCCGCGCCGACGGCCTCGCCAACGCTTTGCTGCATGTCGCGGAGAATGACCAGGCGCCCATCGCCGCCGAGACGGGGACAACCGTCGCCGTCCGGGGCGACGCCATCGGCACGTTCCGGGTCTATCTTCAGGCGCCGCGCAGCGAGACGCGCGAGCAGCCGGTGACGCTCAGCGTCCGCAACACCGAGAGCGGCGAGACCGCGTCCTACGCCACGACCTTCCGCGGCCCCGAGCATTGAAGAGGCGCCACCCCATGAGCTCCTACCGCTGGATACCTTGGTCCATTGCCGGCGCGCTGGGCGTCGTCGTCGCCGTCAATGGCGCGCTCGCTTATTTCGCGGTGACCTCGTCGACCGGGCTCGTCAGCGAGCATCCCTTCACCGACGGCAACACCTATAACCGCGTTCTCGATGCCGCCGCGGCGCAGGATGCGCTGGGCTGGCACGGCTGGCTGCACTTCGCCCAAGGCGAAGTCGTCGCCGAGCTCACCGACCGCGACGGCAAGCCGCTGACCGGGCTTGCCGTGAGCGCGAAGCTGATCCGCCCGGTCGAGCCGTTGCCGGACGTGGTGCTGCCGCTCAGCGAGACGGCGCCCGGCCATTATGCGGCCGACGTCGCGCGCGAGCGGCGCGGACAGTGGGACGTCCACATGACGGCGCGGCGCGGCGCCGAGCTCTTCGCGCTGACGCAGCGCATCATCGTCAAATGAGCGTCGCCGCGCTGACCGGTGCGAGGTCCGCGGCAATTGCGGCGGCGGAGGCGCGTTGCGCCCATTGCGGCGAAAGGCTCGTCTCGGGCTCGGGCGATTTCTGCTGCAACGGTTGCGCCGCAGCCTATCGCCTCGTCGAGGAGCTCGGTCTCGAGCGCTATTACGGCGGCCGCCGGCTCGATCCGCAAATCCGTCTGCCCCGCCCGCCCGACGAACCCGCCGCCGATGCCGTCGCTTTTGCGGTGACCGCGGCGGACGGGACGTCATCGCTGGAGCTCATGATCGACGGGCTCCATTGCGCCGCCTGCGTCTGGCTCATCGAGCGCGCATTGGCGCAGCAGAGCGAGGTCATCGAGGCCCGCGTCAACTTGACGGCGCGGCGCCTGCGACTCGCCTGGCGCGGCGACGCCGCCCTAGGCGCGCGGCTCGTCGGCCTCGTCCAGCGCCTCGGATATCGCGTCCTCCCCTATGACGCGGACCGCGCCGCCGCCAGCGCCGAGGCGACGGAACGCCGCCTGCTGCGCGGCATGGCCGTGGCGGGGTTTGCCGCCGGCAATGTGATGCTGCTCTCGGTCGCGGTCTGGTCGGGCGTCGACGACATGGGCGAGGCGACGCGCGAATTCCTGCACTGGGTCTCGGCGCTGATCGCGCTGCCGGCGGTGGTCTATGCCGGCGAGCCTTTCTTCCGCTCGGCGGTGAACGCGCTCCGCCATGGCCGCACCAACATGGACGTGCCGATCTCGATCGGCGTGACGCTTGCGACATGCATGAGCCTCTACGAGACGATCGCGGGACGCGCGCACACCTATTTCGAATCGGTAGTGATGCTGCTCTTCTTCCTGCTGATCGGCCGCTATCTCGATCTCCGCGCGCGGGGACGCGCCCGCTCGGCGGCGCAGCTCCTGGTCAACCTTCGGGCGCAGACGGCGACCGTGATCGATGCCGCGGGCGGAACGAAGCGACTGCCCGCGGCGTCGCTCGCCGTCGGCGATCGCGTGCTCGTCGCGGCGGGCGAGCGCATCCCCGTCGACGGCGACATCGCCGAGGGACGCTCCTCGGTCGACAACAGCATGATCGACGGCGAGAGCCTGCCGGCCGCATTGGCGCCCGGCGACAAGGTGCTCGCCGGCATGCTGAACCTCGCCGCGCCGCTCCGCGTCACCGTGACGGCGACCGGCGAGCGCAGCTTCATTGCCGAGATCGCCCGGCTGATGGAAGCGGCCGAACAAGGCCGCGCGCGGCTCGTCATGCTGGCCGATCGCGTGGCGCGGCTCTATGCGCCGGTGGTGCACCTGCTGGCGCTCGCGACCTTCGTCGCCTGGGCGCTCTACGGCCCCTGGCAGCAGGCGCTTTTCGCGGCCGTCGCGGTGCTCATCATCACCTGCCCCTGTGCGCTCGGCCTCGCGGTTCCGGTCGTCCAGGTCGTCGCCAGCGGCCGCCTCATGCGCCGCGGGATTCTGCTGAAATCGGCGACCGCGCTCGAGCGCCTCGCCGCCGTCGATACCGTCGTCTTCGACAAGACGGGAACGCTGACGCTGGGCCGGCTCGCGCTCCGGGCCGATCACTCGTACGACGCGGCTTCGCTGGCGCTTGCCGCATCGCTAGCCGCGGCGAGCCGGCATCCGCTGAGCGAGGCGCTGCGCCGCGCCTCCCCCGACGCACCGGTCTTGCCGGAGGTCCGCGAGCATCAGGGTGCCGGATTATCGGCCGAGACAGCCGAGGGCGAGGTGCGTCTCGGCAGCCGCGCCTTCTGCGGCATTGCTGCGGGGGACGACGACGGCAGCCCCGAGCTCTGGCTGACGCGTCCCGGCAAGCCCGCGTTGCGCTTCACCTTCGCCGACGCGCTCCGCCGCGATGCGAGCGCGGTGGTCGATGCGCTCATCCGCTCGGGCAAGCGCGTGCTGCTGCTCTCGGGCGATCGCGCGCCCGCCGTCGCCTTGGTGGCGCGGCAACTCGGCATCGCCGACTGGCGCTCAGGGCTGCGTCCGGAAGAGAAATGCGCCGCGCTGCATGCGCTCGAGGATGCCGGCGCCAGGACGCTGATGGTGGGCGACGGCCTCAACGATGCCGCGGCGCTCGCCACGGCTTATGTCTCGATGTCGCCGGCGACCGCCGCCGATGTCAGCCAGCGCGCCGCCGACGTCCTTTTCCAAGGCGCCGGCCTCGGCGCCGTTACCGAGGTGCTGGCGGCGGCGCGGAAGAGCGGGCGGGTTATCCGTCAGAACCTCGCGTTTGCCATCGCCTATAACGCGCTGGCGCTGCCTTTGGCGATGCTGGGCTCGGTGACGCCGCTGCTGGCGGCGCTCGCCATGTCGAGCTCGTCGCTCATCGTCGTCGGCAATGCGCTCCGGCTTTCGCGAGGGACGCGATGAACGGCTTGCTGCTGCTGATCCCGGTTGCGCTGGCGCTGGGCTTGGGCGGCCTCGTCACGTTTCTCTGGGCGATGCAGTCCGGCCAGTTCGACGATCTCGACGGCGCCGCCGGCCGCATTCTCTTCGACGACCCGCCCCACCCTCCCCCGCCACCCCCATCCCTCGACAGGAGACCATCATGAGCAGCTCCATCTTCGGCGTCTTTGCCGCTCTTCTCGCTTTGCTGGGCGTCGTCCTGGCGGCCAACGCGATCGATGTCGGCATGATGACCTTCGGCTTCGGCCTCCTCGTGTTCGGCGTCTGGTTCGTCTTCTGGCTGATCAAGGACCATTGGGACGAGCAGGAGCGCGGCAACGCCCAAACGCACTAGTAGTGGTGCTTTTTTGACAAGCGTCGTGCTCGCCCGCGGCCCTGCGTGTCTCGTCACGGCCGTGCTGCGCCCGCGCAGGCTGAGGTTGCCCTAGCGCATGACCGCGTGCCAGAGGCCGAGTAGCCCGTCGCCGTAAGCGTCGCCGGGATCAACGTCGCCGGCATAGCGATAGAGCGGCTTCCCGTCATAGGTCCATTGCAGCAAGCCGTCCGGACGCACAGCGACGCCGGTGCGCTCGCCGAACCGCGCATCGGCGGCGGCAAGCTCGGGCGGCCAGAGATCGGCGCAGTCGCCGGTGCAGGTCGGCACGCCGGATGTATCCCGGTCGTAGGTGTAGAGGGTCATCCCCTGATCGTCGACCAGCGCGAAGCCGACTTTGGTCGCAGCAAAGTGCAAGGGACCGACGCTGGTCGTGGGGCTGGCGCAGCCGCCGAGAAGCGCGGCGAAGGCGATCGCGAGCGCGAGCCAGCACCGCCGCGGTGAGCAGAGAGGGTCAACCATCGGCGGACGTCATCAGCCGCGAGGGATCGGTATCGGGCGGCACGAGGCGCGTCACCGTCGATGCCGCGAAATCCGGGCCAAGCGCGGCCAACCCGCGCTCGACCCGCTCGATGATGCCGCGCTGAACCGTCCCGGCGCCCGCCGGCGTCGTCCAGCACACGAGATTCAACACCAAATTCCCGCCGCTGACATTGTCGATGAAGACCGCAGGCTCCGGCGTCTTGAGAATGCGCTGATCCTGGGTTGCGGCGTCGAGCAACGCTTGGCGCGCGCGCGCCCGGTCTGCGGTCGCGGGCACGACCACGGCAAGGCTCAGGACGCGGCCTAGATTGCGCGAGTGATTCTTGAGCGGCGCGTTCCAGAGGGCCGAGTTGGGTACGAAGAGGAACAAGCCGTCGAATGTCTCGAGTTGGCAGACGAAAAGCCCGATCTCTCTCACCCACCCCGCGACGCCCGCGACCGACGGCACCTCGATGAACTCGCCGACATGGAAGGGCCGGAGCCAGAGCAGCATCAGCCCGGCGGCGATGTTCGAAAGCGTTCCTTGCAGCGCGAGGCCGATCGCGAGACCGGCGGCGCCCAGTACCGCCAGCAGCGAGGTCGCCTGCACGCCGAGCTGCTCCAGCGCCGCGACGATCACCAATACCAGCAGGGCGTAGCGAAGCGCCGCGGCGAGGAACGGCCTCACCGTCGGGTCGAGGTGCTGGGCGCGGCCCAGGAAGCGGCTCACGGCGCGCTGCGCCCAGTTCGCCAGCGCGATGCCGGCAATGAGAATGAGCAGCGCCGTGACAAGGCGCGGCAGGATGGCCGCGGCCCAGGTCCAGGCGAGAGCGCCGACTTGCGTCAGTTGATCGGTGTTGAGCTCCTGGTGCATGGCCTAGCGCAAAAAATCCCTGAGGTGAACGGCGCCCGCGGCGATCCATCCCCGGTTCCATATGCATGATACTGGGGCACCATTGCCCGAATTTTGTGCTGGCGAAAGGGCAGCCTCCACAATCCAGCGGCGATCGCTGCCGTCTCTCGCTGGCACGGCGATTGCGTGCGGTTCAAGAGGGCTTTCGGGAGGCTTTCGCATGTCCAGACCCACGCCGTTGGAGCTCGCCGGCCGCGCCGAGTGGCTGAGGCACGCGCTGGATACCGCGCGCTCAGAGGGGCGCACCATCTCCGTCGCCGAGCGCGCCGTCATGGACCGCTACGCCGCCGGCGAGATCAGCGGCGACGACGTGCGTGAGCAGCTCCTCCGCCTCTTCGAGACGCCGGAGCTCTCCTAAGCTCGACCTGCCGCAGCGATGGCGCGCCAGACGCGCTCGGGCGTCGCCGGCATGTCGATATGCGCAACGCCGAGCGGCGCCAGCGCGTCGAGAACGGCATTGACGATGGCGGGCGGTGCGCCGATCGTGCCCGCTTCGCCGCAACCCTTGACGCCGAGCGGATTATGCGCGCAGAGCGTCGTGTTGGTCTCGAGCTTGAAGGGTACGAAATTGTCGGCGCGCGGCATGCAGTAATCCATGAAAGAGCCGGTGGTGAGCTGGCCGCTCTCGGGATCGTAGACGACGTTCTCGAACAGCGCCTGGCCGATGCCCTGGACGAGCGCGCCATGGACCTGGCCTTCGACGATCATCGGGTTGATGATGCGGCCGAAATCGTCGGCGCCGGTGAAATTCACCAGCGTCACCGCGCCGGTCTCGGGGTCGACCTCGACCTCGGCGATGTAGGCGCCGGCCGGGTAGGTGAAATTGCTGGGGTCGTAGAAGGCGGTCTCCTCGAGGCCGGGCTCCAGCGTCTCGATAGGATAATTGTGCGGGACGTAAGCGGTGAAGGCGACTTGGGCGAAGGGCACCGCGCGGTCGGTGCCGGCGACGGCGAATTTGCCGTTGGCGAATTCGATGTCCTGTTCGGCCGCTTCCAGCAGATGCGCCGCGATCTTCTTGCCCTTGTCAACGATCTTATCCAGCGCCTTCACCAGCGCCGTGCCGCCCACTGCCAGCGAGCGCGAGGCATAAGTGCCCATGCCGAAGGGGATCTTCGCCGTGTCGCCATGCGAGATCTCGATCTGCTCGAGCGGCAGCCCCAAGCGCTCCGAGACGAGCTGCGCGAAGGTCGTCTCATGGCCTTGGCCGTGGCTGTGCGAGCCGGTGAAGACGGTGATGCCGCCCGTCGGATGAACGCGCACCGCCGCCGATTCGAAGAATCCTGCGCGCGCGCCGAGCTGGCCCGCCATCACCGAAGGGGCCATGGCGCACGCCTCGATATAGCTCGAGATGCCGATGCCGCGCAGCTTGCCGCACTTCAATGATTCTTGGCGGCGTTGCTCGAAGCCGGCGTAATCCGCCGCCTTCTGCACCATCGCCAGCGTCTGGAAATAGTCGCCGCTGTCATAGGTGAGAGCCACCGGCGTCGCATAGGGGAAAGCGTCGTTGGCGATGAAGTTGCGCCGCCGCAGCTCGGCCGGGTCGATCTTCAGCTCGCGCGCGGCGCGCTCGACGAGACGCTCGACGACATAGCAGGCCTCGGGCCGCCCGGCGCCGCGATAGGCGTCGACCGGCGCGGTGTTGGTGAAGACGCCCTTCACCTCGACATGGATGGCGGGCGTCGCGTAATTGCCGGCGAGCAAGGGGCCGTAGCACCACGTCGGAATGGCCGGCCCGAAGGTGCCGAGATAGGCCCCGAGATTGGCCAGCGTCTTGACGCGCATGGCGAGGAACCTGCCGTCCCTGTCGAGGGCGAGCTCAGCGGTGGTAAGATGGTCGCGCGCCTGGTTATCGGTGAGGAAGATCTCGCTGCGGTCGGCGGTCCATTTGACGGGACGGCCGAGCTTTTGCGCGAGCCACAGGACCAGCGCCTGCTCGTTATAGATCGAGCCCTTGGTGCCGAAGCCGCCGCCGACATCGGGCGCCAGCACGCGGAGCTTGCTCTCGGCAAGCTGCAGCACGAAAGCGGCGATCAACAGGCGATGCGCATGCGGCGCCTGGCTCGTCGTGTAGAGCGTGTAGTCGCCGCCGGCGCGGTCATACTCGCCGATGGCGGCGCGCGGCTCCATCGGGTTGGAGACGAGACGGTTGTTGACGAGCTCGAGCCGCGTCACGTGACCGGCGCGGGCGAAGGCGGCGTCGACCGCCGCCTTTTCGCCCAGATGCCAGTCGAAGCAGAGGTTGCCGGGGGCGTTCTCGAAGAGCCGCGACCGGCCGGGCTTGATCGCATCGTCGGAGGCGACCACGGCGGGGAGCGCCTTGTATCGGACCGCGACGAGCTCGGCGGCGTCCTGCGCTTCGCCCCGTGTCTCGGCGACGACGACCGCCACGGGATCACCGACATGGCGCACCTTGCCCTGCGCCAGCAGCGGCCGCGGCGGCTCGTTCATCGGCTTGCCGTCATAGGACGTGACCAGCCAGCCGCAGGGAAGCCCGCCCGTCTGAAGATCGGCGCTGGTGATCACCGCGACGACGCCGGGCGTGGCTTTCGCCTTCTCGGCATCGATGCCGAGAATCTCGGCATGCGCGTGAGGACTGCGCAAGATGTAGGCATGGAGCTGGCCCGGCCGATTGATGTCGTCGGTGTAGGTGCCCTTGCCGGTGAGAAAACGGAAGTCTTCCTTGCGCCGCACCGCCGCGCCGATGCCGGAACCGTCCATGAGCCAAGCCTCCCGCGAGCTGTTGTGCGAGCTTATACCTGGCTTGGCGCGGGAGGCAATTTACCTTTCATTCACTCCAAAGAGTGTCGCAATGAGAGCGCCCTGCGCAGCGCCCTTGCCTGCCAGAAACTCGGCGACCTCGAACCCGTCGACGCCGTCGTGCCCCGTCGTCGTCCATTCATGGCGAACCAGCAAACGCGGCGTGCCGGGCTCGAAGACGAGCCGCCACACATCTCCATCCGCTGGCGTCGGGCCGCGGGCGCTACGATAGACGCGCTGGACCATGTTGGCTCCATCGGTTCAATCCAGCCGCACCAGCTTCTGCAGGCTGCGCAGCGATTTCGGCGGGGCCTCGCCGGGGTGGAGGTAGTTGCGCCACACCGTCCATGAGACCTCGCCGACATAGAGGTCGCCGTGGGTGTCGAGCGCGAGGCCGTGCGGTGCCAGAAACTGACCCTTCGAGAGGCCCGAGCGCTCGTCGACGCGGCTCACGAGCCGGCCTTCGCGGTCGAGGATGCTGATGCGCGGGCCGAGATTGGGAAAGGCCATGTTCACGGGCTGATGCGGGCCAAGCTCGCCGAC
>DATJAV010000205.1:0-3319 GCA_035515835.1 Allostellaceae bacterium | reverse complement strand
GCAGATCGGAGGGGATCGTCGCCATGGTCGTGCCGCAGCGACACGCGGCAGCCACGTCAACCGCGCCGGAGGATTCGGTGGCGCTGCTGGTGCCGCGCCAGGGGAACGGCGCCGCCAAGCCGCTGCAGCTGCCGCGGCTTTTGGGTGGCCATCACCGGCTCAGCCTCGATGTCATCCAATACGACGCCAGCGGCAAGGTGCTGCTGTTGGGGCGCGCCCCGCCCGAGGCGGCGATCGAGATCGAGCTTGACGACAAGGCGGCGGGAAGCGGGACGACGGCTGCGTCCGGCGACTGGTCGGTGCCGCTCCACCAGAGCGTGCCCGAGGGCAAATACCGCCTCCGCATCGGCGCCCGCGACAACAACGGTGCCCTGGTGGGGAGCATTTCCGTCGCCTTCGACCGCGTGGCGCCGCCCGAGGGCGCGGTCGCGGTCGACATCCAGCCCGGCAACAACCTCTGGCGCATCGCCCAGCATTCCTATGGCGACGGCCTGCGCTATACCGAGATCGTCCAGGCCAACCGGGTTCAGATCCACGATCCCAATCTGATCTATCCCGGGCAGGTATTCGCGGTACCGGAGAAGCGGTAAGCGAAAAACAAGATCGCGGGCAGAAGAAAATTTGAGAGTGTTCGTTTGAGATCAGGGGAAAGAAGCCGCTTCTCGCTCTCTCAGCGCCTCATCGCCTCACTTTAATCTTTCGGCGTCGCCCGAAGCTCAGCCTTCGCCCGCAACCGACACGATGAGCTCGAGATAGGGGCGGCTTCGCATCAGGAGCGCGGTGGCGCCGGCGATCACGGCCGTCGGCGTCAGCGGCAGATCGAGGACGATCTCGCCGGTGACGCGAATGTGGTGGTCGCGTCCCACCTCCCAGCGCATGCCCGAGCCCTGGCGTACCGCGTCCAGCACTTTGCGCAGGCGCCGGCGGCGTGCGGCATTCTCGATGGTGAAGGGGAGGATGCCGAGATCGCCGCAGAGCGTCAGCACCGGGCGGCCGTCCCGCCGCTCGGTGCGCGCCTCGAACGGCACTTCCTTGAAGCAGAAGCGGAACTCGAGCACCCCCGTGGGGCGCGCGGGATGAAGGCCGAAGGATGTCCCGAAGCGGTCGATCTCGAAGGGCGGCTCGAACTTGCTGAGGGACGCCAGCACACCCTGGAGGGGCAGCGGCGCCTCACGGTCGGGAGCAACGGTCGCGGCGGCGGAGGGGGCGGTCATCGCGCTGCACTCTGCAAAGATACCCTTAAGATCCCGTTACTTCTGAGCGAACTGGCGCGTTTCAGCGCTGGCCAGAACGGCAAAATATCGCGTTAATGCCCCAGTAATTGTCGCTCACTAGATTTCGCGCAGAAAATCGGAACCAACCCGCTCGACCCCTGCCGAATAGGAGGCGACGCATGTCGATCACCCTTCGCCGCGCCGGATTGTCGCTTGTGACGATGCTGGCCATAACCCTCGCTTCGGCCCCGGCATCGGCCGCGGACTATGTGCTGCGCTTCGCCTCGCTTTTCTCGCCGAACGCCCCCGTGCAGCAGGATGTTCTGGTGCCCTGGGCGCAGCAGATCGAGAAGGACTCGACTGGTCGCATCCACATCGATCTCGAGCCGCTCGGCACCTTCGGCAAGCCGGTGGACTATGCCCGCATGGTCGAGAAGGGCGACGTCGAGATCGCCTATACCGTTCAGGGCTACACCCCCGGCGTCTTTCCCGAGACGACGGTGATGGAGCTGCCGATGCTCTACCCCGACAGCGTCACCGGGACGAAAGCGCTCTGGCGGCTCTACGACGAGGGCCTGCTCGCCAAGGACTACGCCAACGTGAAGGTCCTCGGTCTCTTCGTGCTGCCGCCCTATGGCATCTTCACCGTCGACCGCAATGTGACCTCGCTGCGCGATCTGCGCGGCTTGCGCGTGCGCACCCCCAGCGCCACCGTCGGCCTCGCCTTGCAGCGGCTCGGCACCATCCCGATCGGGCTTCCCGTCGACGTGCTCGGCGAGAATATCAGCAACGGCCTCGTCGATGCCGTGGCCTTCGGTTGGGACACGCCCCGCTCCACCGCCGGCTTCGGCGACAAGAAGACGCTCGAGCAGCAGGTGAAGTACATGGTGGACGCCAACTTCGCCGCGCCGGCGCTGATGATGGCGATGAACAAGGCGAAGTACGAGGCGATGCCCGAGGATCTCCGCAAGATTATCGACGCGCATTCCGGCCACGATTTCTCGATGAATTTCGCCAAATATCGCGATGAGCACGAAGCGGCGGCGAAAAAGCGCCTGGCGCAGGACCCGACGCATGTCGTCATCGAGCTCTCGCCCGAGCAGCGCGAGGAGATGAGGAAGCTCGTCGCCCCGGTCGTCAACGATTGGGCCGCCGGCCTCAAGAAGCAGGGCATCGACGCCGACAAGCTCCTGGCACGCGCCCGCGAGCTGGTGAGCGCGGCCAACACGAATTAAGCATAGGCGCAGCGCGGGCTGCAGGCGGGACGTGAATGGTCGATAGCAAACGCATGGAGCGCGTCAGCGGGCTCGGCATACGCGGCCGGCTCATACTCGCCTTCGTCGCGGTGGGCGGCGCCATGGTGCTGATCAGCGCCGGCGCCTTCTATCTGCTGTGGCAGGCCGGCGATACCGTCAACGGCCTCAGCAGCCGCAACCTGCCGCAGATCGTCGACACGATGCAGCTGGCGGCGAGCAGCAAGAGCCTGAGCGCCAGGGCGCCGTCGCTGACCGAGGCGTTGAACCAATCCGATCGCGAGGCGCGCTACGCTGCGCTGCAGGACGATACGCAGAAGGCAAGCGAGGCGCTTAAGGGGATCGTCGATCTCGGCATCGATCCCGCCGCCGCCGGCATGCTGCGCGAAGCGAGTGCGAAGCTCACCGGCAAGATCGATGCGCTGAATGCGGCGGCGAAGGAGCGGCTGGATCTGCTCAATCAGCGAGAAGCCAAGGCCGCGCTGGTGGATGCGGCCCATGACAAGTTCCGCGCCATCGTGACGCCGCTCGACGACGACGCCAAGGCGCAGATCACCAATGCCTCGCTTTACATCGGCAGCGACGCCGCCGCCAACATGAAGAGCCTGGTGCTCATGGTGGCGAAGCTCGCGCCCACCGTGGAGACCCTCTCCGACGTTGTCGCGGACGGCAATCTCGCCGCCAGCCTGTTGAGCCGCGCGGCCTCGGCGCCCAAGGATGCGCTGCCGGCGCTCGAGAAGCAGCTCGACGAGACGCGCGACCGGCTCCAGGAGAAGCTCGATATCGGCGAGAGCCTGGAGAAGCTGCCGGAGCTGCGCGCCAGCGTCGTTGCGCTGCTTGCGTTGGGCGCCA
>DATJAV010000204.1:0-16842 GCA_035515835.1 Allostellaceae bacterium | reverse complement strand
AGAGCGCATCGGCGGCGGGCACGCCGGTCGTGAGATAGAGCGCGAACACCGCCGCGCCCTGGGCGCACGCGCGCGCAACCGCAGCAGCGCAACCCACGACTTCGTCATCCGGATGGGGCACGAGCAGGAGAATTCGCCCGGCGGTCATGCCGCGGCGCTCGCCTCCTTCGCCTGCCGCGAGGCTGCGGCGATCTGCCACAGCGGCAGAAGGTCCTCGGCCAGCACCGTCGCCCAGGACGGCACGGCACGCTCGGCGTGGCGCCGGGCCATGCGGCCCATCTGCTGCCGACGCGCACGATCGCCCGCCAACATTGCGGCCGCCTCGACCCACGGTGCGGGATTGTCGCCGGGCAGCACGAGTCCGGTCTCGCCATCGAGCACGACGCGGCCCATCCCGCCATCTCGCGCCACCAGCACGGGAAGGCCGGAGGCGAGCGCCTCCAGCACGACATTGGCCGATTCCTCGATGCGCGAGGGGAAGGCGAAGAGATCGGCCGCGGCGAAGAGTCGCGCGAGATCGGGAGGCTCGACGTTGCCGGGGCAAGTGGCGCGCGTGCCCAGGCGCTGGAGAATGGCGGCGCGATCCTCGCCATCCCCGGCACAGACGAGCTGGGCGTCGATGCCCTGGGCAACGAGCGCCGCCATCGCGTCGGCCAGCAGCAGCACGTTCTTGCCGCGGTTGAGCCGCCCCGCGCACATCACGACGAAGCGCTCGACCGGAATGCCATAGGCCGCCGCGAGCCAGTGCCGGTTGCGCTTCTCGGGATGAAAGAGGACATGGTTGATGCCGCGGCGGAGGAGCGCGGCGCGGCCGCCCAGGCGCTTCCGGGCGCCCTCCAGCTGATCCGGCCGCGACACCAGCGCAAAGGCGCAATCCTGCTGGTACTCGGCGAGCTGGCGCAGCATGTGCGCTTCGACGCGCTTGGCGACGCGCAGGCGCTGCAGCATCGCCCGGGCGATGACGCCCGTGCCGAACAGGCGCTCGATGGTCTGGGCAGTAAAGACCCTGGCGTATTCCGGGGTGTTGGTGTGCACCGAATTGACGATGGGAATGCCGAGCCGCTGGCCGAGGCGGAGCGCGGTCCGCGCATAGGCGAAATAGGCGTCGGTCGTGTGGATCACGTCATAGTCGGGCAAGTAGCGCTCAAGGCGGCGGTGCCGCGGCGCCAAGTCGGTATGGTCGGGGACATGCGACAGGAAAGGCAGCCGCTGTGTGGAGAAGACCGGCGGCTCGACGATGTAGCGTACCGTCTCGCCGAGCGGGCGCCGCTCGGTCGGTCCCATGAAATGGACGGTGATGTCAAGCGCCTCAGGCAGGGTGAGCGCCGCCTCGGCGAGGCGCTCCCAGCACCGCACATGGCCGCCAGCGCGCAGTCCGAGCGGCAGATCGACCAGCACGCCCACTTTCAACCGTCGGGGCTGGGGGCTCAAAACAGGCCTCTCCACCAGTGCGAGGGAGCGAGTATCCATATCTGCGCCTATTCTTCGAACGGCCGTTTACCACAATCGTCCGAAAACGCTTGTTGTTCCACGCACTTCCTGCAACGTTGGCAGGTCGCGACGGGTTCTCTAGTCTTACGCCAGGCTGACACGGCCGCAAAGAATGACGCAAATCGCCGAATACGCGCAAGGGTCAGAGCGCCCCCACCCGCTCCTCTCCGTAGGCTCGGACGAGCACAAGCGGCTCTTCTGCTCGGTGCTGCTCGACACCTTCGATCCCTACCGTCCGGCGGTGATCGACTGGCCGAAGCTCCGACCCGAGGCGCATCAGCGCCTGGTCGGCCTGCCGATCTGGGACGTGGCGGTCGAGACCGAGGAGAATGCCGGGACGCGAATGCAGGCGCTGGCCGACGCCACGGCCGACCCGCTCATCAAAAAAGCCTTGGTGCTCAATGCCTTCGAAGAACGCCGGCACAAGGACGTGCTGGGCCATATGATGCGCTTCTACGGCATTTCGCTGAAGGGCGAGATCAAGGCCGAGCCCGTGCCCAACCCGCTCTGGGCGTTCTTGCGCACGGGCTATGGCGAGTGCTTCGACTCCTTCTTTGCTTTCGGCTTGTTCGAGATGGCGCGGCGCTCGCAATTCTTCCCGCCGGAGCTGGTGGCGGTGTTCGAGCCGGTCATCCAGGAGGAAGCCCGCCACAATCTCTTTTTCGTGAATTGGGTCGCCTATGCCCGCGCCAACCTCGCTTGGCCGCGGCGACTCGCCTTCTCCGCCCGATGCCTCGCCGCGCTCGCGGTGCAGATCGCCAAGCGGATGAACACGGCGACATCGGTTGATGGCGACAACTTCACGCGCAAGGGCGGCGAGTCGCTCGGCATCGACTTGGCGCCGCGCAGCTTTCTGGCGCTCTGCCTCGCCGAGAACGATCGCCGCCTCGCCGGCTACGATCCGCGGCTGCTGCGGCCGCGCATCATGCCGGGGGTGGCGCGTCTGGCCATGCGGCTCTTGCCGCGACGCGGCGCGCCTGGATGACATAGCCGGCCAGGAGGGCCGGCACGCCCAGCACCAGTTCCCGGCAGCGTTTGGCGAGCGCGAGCGCAAGACCGGTTTCCGCGCCCAGCCCCAGCTGTTGGCACAGCACCAGGAGCGCGCCGTCCTGGATGCCGAGGCCACCGGGGATGGCGAAAGCGGCGGTGCGGGCCGCTTGGCTCAGGCTCTCCAGCATGATCGCCTGGGCAAGCCCGATCGGGTGGCCGAGGCCATAGAGCAGGAGCCAGATCTCGCCGGCGCCGGCGACCCAGCCGGCAAAGCGCCATAGCGCCGCGGAGAAAAGCTCGGCGCGCCGGGCATAGAGCGTGCGCACCCGGCCGTCGAGCGCGCGCGCATCGTCCATGTCGAAACGCCGGCGCGCCTCGGACGACCAGCGCCGCACCACATGCGCCGCCAAGGCGAACAAGCCGGCGCGCTGCAGCAGATAGAAGGTGGCGCCGCCGACCGAGAGGATGGCGGTGGCGAGCACGAGCCCGCGCAGCAGCGGACTGCCACCGGTCAACAGGGCAAAGAAAGCGATGCCCAGCGCCGCGAACAGCACCTGTGTCGCAACGCCCAGCGTCACGTCGACCACCACGGAGGCGCCGGCTTCGCCGGCGCGGGAGATGCGGCGCGTAAGATCGGCGCGCAGCAGCTCTCCCAGATGCGGCACCGGCAGCAACCCGTTCACCCCTTCGGCAATCCAGCGAATACGCATCAGCGCCAGCATCCGGGGCGGCGCAGAGAAGAGGCGTTGCCACGCGACGACGTCGAGCCATAGAGGCACGGCGTGAAAGACAATGGCGAGCAGCAGCCAGTAACGGAGCCGGGCGACCGCGCGCAACACTTGCGCGGGGTCGTTGACGGCGACCAATGCTGCGAGCAAGCCGACGCCGAGCAGCCAGGCGATGAAGGTCGAGAGCCGCATGGTCAAAGGATCAGCGGCGGCGGAGGCTCGGAGCGTTGGCGTTCATGCGGCTGATCGCGCCGGCGCGGCGGGTGCGCGTTCCTTGGCCGAATAGAAGGAAGCATTCTGCTGGCCGGCGGCGGCGTCGCGAGCAAAGGTGATGAGGTGATGGGCGACGAGACCGACATGGACCAGGTCCTCGACGCGGCCTTGGCGCAGCAACGGCCAGGCCATGCGCCAGAACTCGCTGCGGTAATCGGCGAAGACGCCGGCGCGCAGAAAGAGGTTCGCCATGATGCGCAAGCCCTTGCGGAGATTGGCCCATGAGACGCGTTGCGGGCTCGCCGGCGGCTTGATGCGGTTGGGAAAGGTATGCTCGATATTGTAGGCGAAGCGACGATAGAGCGCTTCCGGCGTGTAGATGGTCGAGATGATGCGACGCCACCCCGCGACCACGTCCTCATAGGGCAGCAGGAAGCGCACATTCGATTCGAGCGTGGGATCGTCGGCCAGCCGGCCGGCAGCGACGAGGCGGTCCCAGAGCGGCGTGCGCGGCAGCGCCTGCAGCAGATTGACGGTCAGCATCGGGATCTGCGAGCGCTCGATGAACTCGAGGATGCGATCGGGCGTCTGCGGCGTGTCGGTGTCGAGACCGAGGATGATGCCGGAGACCACTTCCATGCCGAAGCGATTGAGCACGTTGATGGCGTCGAGGATCGGCAGATCCATATTGTGGTCCTTGCGCATCGCATGAAGCGCGCCCAGCTCGGGCGTCTCGATGCCGCAGAACACGGTGCCGAAGAAGGCCTCGCGCATGTCGGCGAGGAGGTCGGGATACTTGGCGATGTTGAGCGTCGCCTCGCAGGCGAACTCGATGGGATAGCCGTTGGCCTTCTGCCAGCCGATGAGATGCTTGACGAGATCGCGCGCGGCGCGGCGATGGGCGATGAAATTGTCGTCGACGAAGTAGACCGCGCCCGGATTGCCGTAGGTCAGCATGGCGTCCAGCTCGGCGGTCACCTGCTGCGGCGTCTTGAGGCGGGGCGTGCGGCCATAAAGCGCGGGAATGTCGCAGAATTCGCAACGATAGGGACAGCCGCTGGAGAACTGCACGTTGCCGAGGAAATAGCGGTCGAGCTCGGCGAGCTCATAGGCCGGGAGCGGGAAGGCGTCGAGCGGCAGCCGCTCCCGCGTCTCGAGCGGCACCGCATTTGCCGGCCGCGCCGCGTCGGCGTCGAGGAGCGCGACGAGCCGGTCGGTGGCGTCGCCCAGCTCGCCGATATGGAGATAGTCGAAAGCGCCATAGGCGTCGGGCTCGCCCGAGACGGAAGGCCCGCCGATCGCCGTGGCTTTCCCCAGCGCATGCGCGCGCTCGTTGATGTCGAGGATGTTCGGGCGCTGCACATGCATGCCGCTCACCAGGACCGCATCGGCCCAGGCGAGATCGGCGGCGCCGGCGCGGCGGATGTTCTCGTCGACGAAGCGGACCTCCCAGCTCTTGGGCAGATAGGCGGCGATGGTCAGCAGCCCTTGCGGCGGCATGAAGGCGCGCGTCCGGCCGCGCAGCGCATAGGCGTTCTCGAAGGTGCCGAAAGACGGACTATAGGCGGGAAAGACACAGAGGATTCTGCGGGGGTTGCGCACGCTCGGGATCAAGTCGCGCCTCCTCGCCCGTTTATCGGTCGGGCAGACCTTGCGCGGCGACGCGTCTCGCCGCATAAGCCTCGCCGGAGCGAGAGGTCGCACTATGCGCATTGCACGCCATCGCCTCAAGATCACCACGAACGGGCAGGGGCTCCGTGAGATCACCGGCTCGGTGGCGGAATGGGCGCTCGCGCAGGGGATGCGCGAGGGGCTGCTGACGATCTACCTGCCGCACAGCTCGGCGTCATTGCTTGTTCAAGAGAACGCGGCAGCCGAGGTGCGCGCCGATCTCGAGGATTTCTTCCGCGCGCTGGCGCCCGAGGATCTGAGCCGCTATCGCCATGTCGAGGAAGGCGCCGACGACATGCCGGCCCATATCCGCGCGGCGCTACTGCCGACACAGCTCTCGCTGCCGCTGGTCGACGGCAAGCTGCCGCTCGGCACATGGCAGGGCATCTATCTTTTCGAGCATCGCCATGCGCCGCATCGCCGCGAGATCCTGCTGCATCTCATCGGTGATTAACGCGACGGAGGCATGGACTGCGTCACCACCTCCGCGTTAAATCTTCTTTATCGTTGTTTTCAAGCGGCGCGGATGTGGGCGAGGAAGCGGTCGACCTCGTTGCGCAGCTTCTCGGCGTGCTTGCCGAGCTCCTCCGATGAGGTCAGCACCTGGCCCGCGGCGGTGCCGGTCTCGGCGGCGGCCTGATTGACGTTGCCGATGCTCTGCGACACGTCGAGCGTGCCGCGCGCCGCCTCTTGCGTGTTGCGGGCGATCTCGCGCGTGGAGGCGCCTTGCTCCTCCATCGCCGCGGCGATCATAGTCGAGATCTCGTTCATGCGGCCGATGGTGCCGTCGATCGCGCCGATGGCGTCGACGGCTTTCTTGGTCGCATCCTGGATCGCGGCGATCTGGCCGGCGATGTCCTCGGTCGCCTTGGCGGTCTGGTTGGCGAGCGACTTCACCTCGCTCGCGACCACGGCAAAACCCTTGCCGGCCTCGCCGGCGCGCGCCGCCTCGATGGTGGCGTTCAAGGCCAGGAGATTGGTCTGCGAGGCAATGTCCTGGATGAGGCTCACCACCTCGCCGATCTTCTGCGCGGCGTCGGCGAGGCCTTGCACGGTGGCGTTTGTGCGGCCCGCCTCCTCGACCGCCTGGGTGGCGATGCGCGAGGATTCCGCGACCTGCCGGGTGATCTCGGCGATGGAGGCGCCCATCTCCTCGGCTGAGGATGCGACGGTATCGACATTGGCCGAGGCCTGCTCGGCGGCGCTCGCCACGCCCGTTGCCTGGCGGCTCGTCTCTTCGGCCGTCGCCGACATGCTCTGGGCCGTGAGCCGCATCTGCGTCGAGGCGTCGCCCAGCGCCTGCAGCATTGCCCGCATCGAGCCGTCGAAGGCGGTGAGATTGTCCTCAACGACGCGCTGCCGGCGCTCCTTTTGCGCCTGCTCCTCGCGTTGCGCCGTGGCGAGGCGCTCGCTCTCGACCATGCTGTCGCGAAACACCTCGACCGCCTGCGCCATGTCGCCGATCTCATCGGCGCGGTCGCGGGCGGGAATGGTGACGTGCTTGTCGCCGCCGGCAAGCCGCTTCATCGCCTCGGTCATCGCGGTCACGGGATGCGCGATGCTGCGCCCCATGGTGACGGCAAAGAAGAGGCCGACGACGACGCCCAGCGCGGCGAGGATCGACTGGACGTACATGGTCGTAGCAATCGTGTCGTCGAGATGCTGAAGGGACTGCACGAATCCGCCGGCCTCGACCGCTTGGGCCTTGTTGTTGGCGACATCGACGAGGTGCATCATCTCGCTGCTGATGGCTGCGAGCTGCCAGACGCCGAAGGTGACGACCATCGTGCCGAAGACGATGAGCATGCCGAAGCCGACATGGAGCCGCCACGTAATCTTAAGATCTCTTAGCCGCACATGGTCCTCCCGGCGTCAGCGCGGGCGCGGCCGGCAAGCCGCGTCCCAGGCCCAAGCTAGGCTGCAATGATTGCTTAAAGCTTTATGAGCTGGGGTGGCAGGCGCCGATTAGCGCTAGTCGCCGGCGACGACCGAGAGCGGCTCGCGTGCTGGAGCGTCGACGGAATGGACGTTCTCGGTGACGGGGATCTCGCGGAAATTGGCGGCGCCCAGCAGGCCGTCGATGCGGCTGCCGCTCTCCGAAAGCGGCAGCAGGATGCTGCGATAGACGATGGGAAGGCCCAAATGAATGCCGACGCCTCCTGTGCTGATCGGCACGCCCTTGGCGATGACCCGTGCCAGGTAGAAGGTGGCGACGTGCAGCAGGGTATTCTCCTGGCACTCCTCGAGGCTTTGGCGCTCGAGCGTCGGCCAGCTCGGATCGCGCAGCCTCTCGCCGACATAGGCAAAGCGCGAGCGCTCCGGCTTGGGGTCGACGTCAAGCAGCAGGCAATTGCCCCAATCTTGTCCAAAACCCTGCGGTTCGATCTGCGCCCGCCGCGGCAACGCCTTGGCGCCGCATAGGCTGCGCCAATGCGCAAGCACGCGTAGCACCAGGCGTTGTTCGTTCGATTGCGCTTCCATGGCCCATCCCACCGGCGAATCGGCTGTCCAGGCTAGGTGCCGGTTATTAAGGAAGGATTGAGGGAGGGAACGCCCCCCGGCGCGCTCCGTCAGCGCTTCCGCCAGCTCGAGACAGCGCGCCGGAGCGCGGCAGCGATCGTCGGAAGGCGCATGTCGGTCCTCATCGCGGTGGGACGAAGCCGGGCGCGTAGCTAGGCGTCGCCGGCCGTGGCGGCGCGGGCCGTGGCGTCGGCGCGGGCCGTGCCGGTCGAGGTATGCCATGCAAGCTCTGGCGGCCGCGTTCCGCCTGCGCGCGGACGTCGGGCGCAGGTATCGTTCCTTCGAAGACCGTTGGCTGCCGCTCGTGGTTCACAGGCGGCCGGTAGATCTTCACCTCCGGGCCTGCCTGAAGCAAGGTACCGGGCTGTGGCGCGGGCCCCTTGTCGCAGCCGCGAAAAATCGCGCCTCGTCTCCGCTCCGCCCGTGGTCGCCGGCGCGAATTTGGCCCGCAGGGCCGGATCCCGATAAGCGACGCCATGGCGGTGGAAGGGGTCGTGCTGCCAGGTGGCGTCGGCCGAGGGTGGTCGTTGCCGGCGCTCTTCCGCGTCATGGTCCACCGCGTTGAAGCGAGCGACATCGACCTCCAGGCGATGATGATGCCAGTCGCAGTGATACAAGTGCCGCAGCACGGGGATGATGACGACGGGTGCGAAGAAGAAGAGCGCCGGCTCCTCGACGTAGCCGGAGGGCGGCATGAAATAGTCGGGCGGCGCGTCGGGATCGGGCCAAGTCCCATAGGTAAGGCGGGGGTCGTAATAGGGGAACGCGATCGCGTCGGGGTCGGTCGATTCGATCGTCACCGCCTCGCCGTCGCTCCCCACCGTCTGATCCGCCGTCGAGGCCAATGTCCCGGTTTGCTCGGCGCGGCGGCGTAAGCGTTGGATCGCATCCATGAGATCGGCCGGCTGCGACAGGAAGGCATCGCCCAACGTCTCCGTCCAGCGCAACCTCTCATACATTGTTTCCAAGATGGTGGGGAAAGGCACCAGTGCCTTGACGCTCGGGTCCCAATCCTGCACCGCGAGCGCCGCGGCGAGCGCATCGCCGGTGAGCGCGGCATCTGCCGGAGCTTCCCGCCAGCGCGCCGCCTCGACCACCTCGAGCGGATATGTCGCGGCCGTCAGCACCTGTCCGAGCAGATCGTCGGAATAGAGCGCGATGGGTGCCACCACCTGGTCGAGGCCCTCTGGGCTCAAGCCGTTCGGCGGCGCTGCGATCTGTTGCTGGGTTTGCGGCAGGGCCGGGCCCGGCGTCCAAAAGGCGAGCGCCAGCATCGCCAACATCGTCCGCGGGCGGCGCTTCATGCCGTCATTCTTCTCTCACGCGCCTTTAGCGTCGCTCGCCTCACGGGGTTTTTCCAGGTGCGATTCCACTGAGGCTAGGCGCACGAGGTTGACCGAAGATTGCGACCATTGCTCGACCCCGCTGCAGGCTTCCGTCGACCCATTCTTCCAGCCTTTCTGCGCCTTCCTGTGATGACGATCACAGTAAGCGATCCCGTCCGCGCCCTAGCTTAGAAGCATGCAATGGGTCCCTAAGCGCCGGGAGGCTCATATGGCCATCGTTTCTCTCAGCGACTCATCGGTTGAAGTCGCATCGGCAAAGGTGATGGGCAGGCGGGTTCGCGCATGGGTCGTGGCGCCCGCTCTTGCCGCCCTGGCGCTTGCCGGCGGCTATCAGGCCTTGAGCGCTCTGGAGACTCCGGGATACGTGATCCGGCACGAGCTCGTCGCCGCCGGCGCGGCGGTGGCGCGACTGCCGTGGTCGACGCCCGCCGCCGGCGTCCAGCAGATCGTCGGGCAGCAATTCGGCCACTACCGGGCGACCGTCGACGCCAAAGGCTTTCCTGCCTATGTCGAGGTCACGCTGCACGGCCTTGGTCCTGCCGATTGTAGCGCTGCCGCGCGCCTTGCCCGCATCGAGGGACAAGTGGTGATCGTCGCGAAACGGCCGAGTGGCGGCGATGCCTGCGGCGAGGACGGCGTCATGACGTGGCGCATCATGCCCTGACGGGCGCGCCTCGGTACGGCCGCGAAGAATCCGCGGCTCCTCCGCAATTAAATCTCATTTTCGCCATCGTCGGCGGCTTTATTTCGCGTGCTGTGAGCGTCCGCACAGCGCCGCGCATTGAGCTGCGCTTAAGTTTATTGGGGCATGATCGCGTTGGTGGCGGTGAGAGAGGCATCATGTATCGTGACATTCATCGGGATTGGCAGCGCTGGACCGCAAGCGAGCGCATCCTTGGCGGCTTGATCTGCGCCGTCGTCGTGCTGGGCGTTCCGGCGGCCATCATCCTCGCTCAGTACCCCTGAGCTAGCGCTGCGCTTGCCGGATGCAAGCGCCTGGCGCATTCAATCCTTTGCTGTCCCGAAAGCGCGTATGCGCGCGGTAAAAGCAATGATTCGTTTACGCTTGGCTTCCACAGTCCTGCGGTAGGCAGGGGTGAAGGTCATGGCGACGATCCTGGTCATAGACGACGATGCGGCGATGCGCCGGCTCATTCTCCGCGCGCTCGACGCCGAGAAGCACGAGCTGATCGAAGCCGGTGACGGGCACGAGGCGCTGCAGCTCGTCGATCAGCGCAAGCCCGATCTCATCATCACCGACATTCTGATGCCGAGAAAAGAAGGCATCGAGACGATGCGCGAGGTGGCCGAGCGCGCGCCCGACATCAAGATCATCGCCATCTCCGGCGGCGGCATGTCGCACAACCTGATGTTCCTCGACGTCGCCAAGGCCTTCGGCGCCGCCGCCGTGATCGCCAAGCCCTTCCGCGCGAGCGAGCTCGTTGAAACCGTCGAGCGCGTCCTCGGCGAGATCCGGCGCAAGCGCGCTCTCTGATCCGCTTCGCGCGGCGTCTGAGTCCTCTGCGCTCTCTACGCTTTCGATGACGGCGTGTGACGCTGCAGGAAATCGGTGACGCGGCGCACCGATTCCCGCAGATGCTCCGGTCCCCGCCATTGCGGCTGTACTTCGATATCGGGGGCGAGGCGCGCGATCTCGGCGCTGATCGGCGCCGGGTGCGGCGTGTCGCTGCCGGGCTGCAGCAGCAACGGCGTCTTGCACTGCCGCACGAAGTCGCGGCTCACCGAGAAGACGAAATCGCCGCCGAAGAGATTGGCGCCGAAGCGCGCCAGCGCGCGCTCGTCGAGGCCGGGGTCGCGCTCGCGCATCCGCTGGCCGAATGTGCGGACGCTCTCGTTCCAGGTCGCGCGGTTCTCGTGGAGGCCGATCGGGTTCTGCAGCACCGCCGCCGTCACGCGCTCCGGCGCCGTCTGGCAGAGCGTCAGGCAAAAGGTGGCGCCGATGCAGCCGCCCATGACATGGAAGCGGCGGTGGCCGAGATGATCCATCAGTGCCAGATGGTCGCCGGCAAAGCTGTGCCAGCCGTCGTCGGCGGTGATTTTGGCGCGTGAGCGCCCGGCGTTGCGCTGGTCCATCGCCACGACGCTGAAATGCGGGGCGAGCTCGACCATCGGATTCATCCAGGGCGGCGCGGCCGCTGGATTGCTCGGGCTCTGTCGCCAGAAGGAGAGCTCCGAGCGCAACCCGCCCGGCGCGAAGATCAGCAGCGGATAGCCCTCGCCATGGACCTCGTAATAGATCTCGGCATCGGCATGGCGCAGCACGGGCATCGCTTCCTCCTGTCGCTGCTCGACCTTGGTCGATCGTGCCGGAATTCACAAGCGTGGAACGCGTTCGCCGTGTGTGATCGGGCGCGCTTCCGAGAGGAACGCCGCTCGAGCGGATCGAAGGGAGGAGGCTCCATGAGCGAAAAGTTCGGCCGACGGTTGCTGTTGCGGCGGGCGGCCCTGCTGGTCGGCATGTCCGGCGTCTTCGCGGCCTCGGCCCCGCGCAAGGTCGTCGGCGCCGACCCCAAGATGCCCAAGCAGGAGGCCGAGTATCAGCCCACGCCCAAGAACGGCCAAACTTGCGCTGCCTGCGAGCTCTTCACCCCTCCCGCCGCGTGCAAAATCGTGCGCGGCAGCGTGAGCCCACAAGGCTGGTGTCAGCTCTTTTCCCGCAAGACCAACTGACATGAGGCGCCGGAGATCGCCGGCCCGCCCCGGAGACTGCCGCAACGTCGTTTGACCCGGCAACCGCCGCTCTCGCGATGGTTCCGGGCGGCTCCCCTGAACCTATGTCGTGCGCGACGTGCCGCGGACGGCGTGGAGGATGATCAGGAGCACCGCTGCGCCGCCGGTCGCGACGAGAATGCTGTAGAGATTGAAGCCGGTGACGCCGTGCCCGCCCAGCACCGACATGATCCATCCGCCGATCACCGCGCCGACGACCCCCAGGACGATGTCCAACAGGAAAACCCTCGCCGTGGCGATTGACGATTTTGCTTGAGATGAAGCCCGCGATCAGCCCGAGCACGATCCA
The DNA here is from genome assembly GCA_035515835.1 of Allostellaceae bacterium. Lineage (GTDB taxonomy): Bacteria > Pseudomonadota > Alphaproteobacteria > ATCC43930 > CGMCC-115725 > DAHUYF01. The sequence continues at coordinate 4,843 of DATJAV010000204.1, read as the reverse complement.
CGCCAAAATTGACATGCTGCGTCCCTCCCGAGGCAATTAGAGTGCCACCCGTTCAAACGGTTCCCGGAGCAATCGTCCTGTGCCGGACCTTACCGAGATCTGCCTTGTCATCATCTCGTTCATCGCCGCCTTCAGCTACGGACCCGGGGTGGCCGCGTGGGTGCGGAAGGTGATCGGGAAGCGAGGCCGCTCATAGAATAGAAGAGAGTCCGGCCGAGCTGGCCGTGGTCCCGCAGGTCAGCGCGCCGAACCTCGGGCGTGTCGCAACTCAGGGCTTGACGCGCCACCATGTCAGGAGCCCGCCGATGACGCTCCACACCGAAAGGGGCAGCACGATCAACGCGAAGACGCGCAGCCAGAACAAGCGTCGACGACTATGGCGGCGATGGTCGAATGGCGTCGGGGCGCCAGCAATCCTGCCGCCCCCCGCCCGAGAATAGAATCGCACTGGCTTCCCCCGCTTCGGAAGCCTCCCCTGCTTCTGACTGTTGAATCACGATCCCGGCCGCTTGTGAATCGGGCGCGCGTCGCCCGAGTCAATTTGTCGCACCCAATGGCGCGGGCGCTAGGATGGCGGCCGCGCCGGGTGTCCGGGTTGGCCGGCGCAGGGATCGGCCGGCGATCCGAGCGGGGGCAAGGACGGATCGTTCGAGACCCAGTAGGGATTGTTGGGCAGCATCGGCACCTCGGACTGATCCAGCGCCTTGGCGCTGAGGTTGGGGGTGCGGGTGGGCGAGTATGTACATTCCGGCGCCGGGGTGCAGGCTCCGAGCGCAGCGACCGCGACGAGGGCCGCTACGGCAAGAAACGGGCGCATCATCGCCTCCATGAAATCCCTAAAATGTGAACGAAGCCGCGTCGCACGGCGGCGCTTCGCCGCTAGCTGGTGTGACGCAAGTCTGGTATCAATGCCCGGCAACGTCGCGGGGGACGGAACATGGTCGGAACAATTCGGACTTTCGTCACCTTGGTCTCGGCGGCCGCCCTTCTGGGCGCGGGCACGGCGGCGCTGGCCGACACGAAACTCGCGCCGCCCAAGGGCTATCGCCAGTGGTTCCACGTCAACACGGCGATCGTCACCAAGGACAGCCCGGCCTTCGGCGCCATCGGCGGCATGCACAACGTCTCTGTGAACGCGATCGGCCTCAAGGCGCTGAAGTCCGGCGCCAACTACCCCGACAAGAGCGTTTTTGTGAGCGACGTGCACGAGTTTACCCTCGCCGACGGCGTCTATAGCGAGGGCGCTCGCAAGGCCCTCGCCGTCATGATCAAGGATGGCAGGAAATACGCCGCTACCGGCGGCTGGGGCTTCCAGGCCTGGCTCGGCGGCGATCCGGCGAAGCCCCTCGTCACCGACGCTGCCAAGCAATGCTTCGGCTGCCACACGACGCAGAAGGATCACCAGTTCGTCTTCTCGACGTATCTGCCGTGAGGCGGCCGGGTACCTCGTTCGCGCCCGGATATAGTGGACCCTGAGAGAGGACGTCCTGCACCGTCCCTCCAGGCCCTGATGACCTGACCGTTCTGTGGCGGGTAGCGACTATTCCTGGCTCTGCTCCGCACGCGTCCCCGTGGGCTCTCTCGCATCCGCGCCGGGCTAAGGTGCAGAGCGCACGGGAGGACATCCGTGGAGATCGGCTTCTTCTTCTGGCCCTACGGCGTCGAGATGGTCCGAGCCATGGCCGATGCCGCCGAACGCTATGGCTACGACATGATCGGGATCGCTGATACGCCCGGCAACGCCATGGATCCATGGATCGCGGCGGCGCTCGCCGCCGAGCGTGTGCAGCGAGCCCGGATCGCGCTTTGCGTTACCAATCTCGAATCGCGAGCGCCTGCCGTTTCCGCCGCCGCAATCGCCACGCTCGACCTCCTGGCACCCGGCCGAGCCGTGCTGGGCATCGGCGCGGGCCATAGCGGCACCAGCAATCTCGGTTTGGCGCGCACCAAAGGCGCCGGCGAAATCGCCGAAGGCGTGGCGCTCATTCGTCGATTGCTCCGGGGCGAGACGGCGATGGGGCGGCACGGGCCGGCGCAAATGCCGTGGATCGCGGCGCCGAGCCCGGTCTTCATGGCGGCCTCAGGCCCGCGCACGCTGCGCGCCGCCGGCCGCGCCGCCGACGGCGTCTTCGTCAATTTCGGCTTGCTCGCGAGAACCTCCGCGCCAGCGAAGCGCGCGTGCGGCAAGGCGCCGCCGATGCCGGACGCGATCCTGCCGCCGTTGAGATTTGGCAGATTGCCGGCCTCGATTGCACCGAGGACGGTGCGGCGGCGCGCCGCAAAATCGGTGCCATCCTCGCCTTCATGGCTGGTGGTTACATCCTCTCGGGCGATCTCGCTCAACGCGGCGTGCCGGCCGAGCTGCATGGCGCCGTGGCGGAACTGCGCCGGCGCTACAGCACGCGGCCGGGCGACGCCGATGCGCGCCTCGTTGAGGAGCTCGGGCTCTTCCCCTATCTCTCGCGGCGCTTCGCGATCTGCGGCACGCCCGAGGAGTGCGCGACGCAGCTCGCGCGCGCCGAAGCAGCCGGCCTGAAGCGCGTCATGTTCTCCGTCGGCGTCGCCACCCATTCCTTGCGCGCCGTCGAGCTCTTCGGCGCGACGGTGCTGCCGCGCTTCAAGGCGTGAGCCGCGGTCCCTGCCGGGCGCCCGCGAGTGACGTCGCCTGCCTCAACCCGACCTCCGGGCTCGACAGCGGTCGTCCCGCGCGGCAAAGGCGCGCGGCCGCGGCCATCGAGGCCTGTGCCAGGGCGACCGCGTGCGCGCCGTCCCTGAAGGCGGCGTCCGCGGCTTCAGCGATCATCTCGAGGTAGCGCTCCTGTCGCCCCGCCTTGAACGCCTCCCAGGCGCCTGGAACGAAGCGCACGTCGACGCGCGCGCCGGTGCCGCCCGCGTGCTCCTCGAAGAGCGCCCGGGTGGGAGCGAGCGTCGTCGCAGCGGTGCAGAGCACCGCGACGAGCCCGCCCCTGCGCACGCTCTCCGCCGCAAGCGCCGCGTCCACGCGCAGCACCGGCACCGCCGCGGCCATCGCCGCGTCGGCTGCCGCGGGACCGAGGGTCGAGCATGTCAGGAATACCGCATCGGCGCCGCTTGTCAGCTCGCGAAGCGCGGCTGCGGTCTGCGATGCGATCTCTCCGGAGAGACCGCCGGCGCGCTCCGCGGCCGCAAGCAGATCCGCGCGGACCTCATGCCGAAGAGAGACGAAGTGGAGGCCCTCGGCGCGGCGCGCCGTCTCGAAAACCGATATGTTGCTCTCCGCGGTGTGCAGGCAGGCGATGCGCATGCGCCGACGATAGGCGCGGCCGCTGGCGCTGCCAAGCGGTTGGCCAGGGTCGCTGGGCCATGGCGCCATCCCAGCGATCGATACCGGGCAGCGTCAGCCGAATACGGTCGAGCCCGATCCTCCCCAACGCTAGGCGCAGCGGTCCGTAATGGGCGCCTGCGCCCCAGTCCCTGGCGCTCCAAAGGGATGCGAGAACGTGAATGCATCAGCTGTAGGGCCGTGCCGACGCAACATCTCAAGTCGTTCCTTTGCTTCGGAAATGGTCGGTCTGTGGCCAATCGGCAGCCACCAGAGCGTCATATATAGCTCCATTTTCTCAAACCATTCTTTCCGTCGCCGCATGATCTCCAGGTGAGCGGGATTCTTATAAGTAAAAGCCGCCAAAGCTTCGAGGCCGGTCCAGAGGGACATATTCACGATAATGTTTGGATCATCAAATGCCTGTATATCGGTCGCTGATCCGCCATTCCCCATAAGACGCCAAAGAAAACCCGGGCTCGTGTCTGCCAAACGATTGACGCGATCAAGATTGGCAACAAAGTCGGCGTTGACAGGATCGGAAATAGGGCGACGGAACCGCGCGATATTGATTTGCGCCAGATGGTATGTTTGGTCCATTCCGGCCCCGATGATCGGATTGAGCTTGGCGTCCCCTACCGGATTCGAACCGGTGTTGCCGCCGTGAGAGAGATGTATAACCGTCCAATAGTTTCTGTACGCTTCTACAGATGTGCCCATGGCATCGGCATTTCCTCCAATACGTTGCCTCCTTGTCTAATGGCTTCTTGACGCATATATTGGCTGGATATTGGCTGAAAGGACCGTCCGCACATGGCGCGCATCGCACCGAAGACCTCGCTCTCCACCCGCAACGCCCGCCGCAGGCTGAAGCCGCGCGGCAAGCCGTACTACGACGAAATCCGACCCGGCAAGCTCGCGCTCGGCTACTACCGCAAGGCCGGCAATGCCGGCGGCTCGTGGGTGGCACGCTGGTATCTCGGCGGTGGTCGCTACAAGATGGAGCCGTTGACGGGGCTCGCCGACGACCACGACGGCGATATCGCCGATGGCGCCAAGCTGCTGGATTGCCAGCAGGCTCGCGACGAAGCCGAGCGCCGCTACGACCTTTTCCTGCGCATCGAGGCGGGCGAGCCCGAGAAGCCGCGCGGTGGTCCCTACACCGTCGAGCACGCGATGACGGACTATCTCACCGAGCTCGAGCGCTTGGGCCAGCCGACCAAGGATGCGAAGTACCGCATCAACGCCGCCATCCTGCCGAAGCTCGGCGCCACCGACTGCGCGAAGCTGCGCACCGATGGCTTGGCGAAGTGGTTCGGAGATCTGGTCAAGGAACCGCCCCGGCTCCGCACCAAGAAGGGCGAGGCGCAGAAGCACCGCGTGGTCGAGGACAAGGACGATGACGAGTATCAGCGTCGCCGGAAATCTGCCGCCAACCGTACGTTCACCGTGCTGAAGGCGGCGCTCAATCTCGCGAAGCGCCGCAAGAAGATCGCTTCGGATGGCGCGTGGGTCGACCTCGAAGCCTACGAGGATGTAGAC
>DATJAV010000203.1:0-8449 GCA_035515835.1 Allostellaceae bacterium | reverse complement strand
GCGAGTTCGCCCGCGCCATGGACGTGCGGGTGGCTCGCCACGATTTGCTCGACCAGAGTGGTTCCCGAACGCGGCATTCCCAGGATGAAGATGGGGAGCGACGAGGGATCGCCCACGCTTTCATGCGCGCGCATCAGGGCTGGCGTGAAGGCGGCGCGAATCCGCTCGAAGCGTTGGAGCGTCAGAGCCTCGTCATAGACGATCTCACCCCGCTTCAGCGCATTCGCCTGACGCAGATGCGCCAAGGAGCTCTCGTAGCGGCCGAGATCGGCATGCGCCTTGGCGAGCGCGAAACAAGCTTCCGCCGGAGCGCCGGCCGTCGCGACCATCGCCTCCAGTGCTTCGAGCTGCGGATCGTCGACGGCGAAGCGCTTGGCTCTGGCCAGGTTCAAATGGAAGAGCGCCGAGTCCGGCGCGAGCGTTACGGCGGCGGCGAAGGCGCGATGCGACTCGTCAAGTCGGCCGAGCTCGCGCAGCGCGGTTCCGAGGTTGCAGTGCGCGGTAGCACTGCCGGGCTCGAGGGCGATGGCGCGCCCATAGTGGTGGATCGCTTCGTCATGGCGGCCCGATGCGTGGAGCGCATTGCCGAGATTGCCGTGGAGCGCCGCCCATCCCGGCTCCAGCGCCACCGCATTACGGTAATGCGCAACGGCCTCGTCGTCGCGACCGAGATGCAGCAATGCGCCGGCGAGATCGTTCCAGGCCGATGCGTCGCGCGGATTGGACGCGAGCGCCATCTCGAATTCGGCAATCGCCGCCTCGTGACGGCCGCAAGCCTGAAGCGCCTTGCCAAGATTGACTCGCACGTCGACGAGATCGCCGTCGATCGCCAGTGCCCGCCGGAAGGCGGCGCAGGCCTCCTCGAAGCGCGCCAGCGCGGAGAGTGCATTGCCGAGGCTGTTATGGGCATGGGCATGTCCAGGTTCGAGCGTGATCGCTCGCTCATGCCAGGCGACGGCATCGCCGGGCCGATGCAGCGCTTGCAGAGCATTGCCCATGCCATTGATCGCCTCGATGTCGTTCGGAGCGAGCGCCAGCGCGCGCTCGAGCGGCGCCAGCGCCTCGGCGACGCGTCCCTGCGCCAGGAGCGCAGCGCCGAGATTGGCATGAACCGCGGCGAGTTCGGGCGCGAGACGAACCGCCTCCGTGAAGGCGGCGCCGGCCTCGACATGGCGCCCCATCGCCCGCATCACCGTGCCGAGGTTGTTGTGCGCGGCGGCCGCTTCAGGCTCCCGATCGATCGCATGGCGCAGCAAGCTTGCGGCTTCAGCCAGTCGGCGTTGCTGCAAGCGAATGAGCGCGAGGTTGTGCAGCGAGCCGACATGATGGCGGTCGAGGAGCAGCACGGCCTCGTAAAGCGGCTCGGCCTCGGCGAGCCGGCCGGCGCGATGGAGCGCCAGCGCGGCAGCAAAGCCTTGCGCCGGCGACAACAAGCGGGCCTCGACCATGCGCTGGGGTCAGCCCGTGCTCAGCGCGTCGCGGACGTCGCGCGGATCGAAATCGGCGACGACGCCGCCCTCGCTGCGGCTCACCTGCAGGTCGAGTCGGGCGAAGGCAAGCAGCGCGTCCTCGTTGAGCCCGCTGCCCTCCTCGTCGACCGCCGCCATCCGCGCCAGCGAAGGACTGGCGGAGAGCAGGCGAAAGAGTGCCGTCACGCGCATGTAAAGATTGAGAGTGAGCGGCACGCCGGTGCCGAGCTCCTCGGCGAAGATATCGAGCACTTCGCGCATGTTGATCGGCGTCGCCTCCTCGTCGTCATCATCCCCGCTGCCGCCGTCGACGTCGTCCTCGTCGTCGAGAACGTCGAGATCGGCGACGCGCTGCAGGTATTCGGAGAAGAGAAAAATTGCCGACCCCAGCAGGGCCGGCTCCACGGGTGGAACGCGCGGCGCGGGAGAGTTTGGCGTTGCCTCATCCATCGGCGTGCTCGTGCTCCTTGAAGCGAATCTCTGGCATCGACACCCGCCTGCGCCTGTGACTTACTGGCGCCCTCGCAGAACGGTAGGATGGCGTCATGAACGACAATCTCGGCGGCAGCGTCAAGGCCCTCGTCTTCGATGTCTTCGGCACGGTGGTGGATTGGCGCGGCAGCGTCATCCGCGAGCTCGACGCCCTTTTCGGCGCCAAAGGGATCGCGGTCGATCGCGCGGCTTTCGCCGATGACTGGCGCGGCGGCTATCAGCCGGCGATGCACCGCGTGCGCACGGGCGCCTTGCCATGGACGAAAATCGACGCGCTGCATCGATCTATCCTCGATGAGCTGCTCGAGAAGTACCGCATCGGTACGCTGAGCGAGGCGGAGAAGGACCAGCTCAACCGCGCGTGGCATCGTCTCGACCCCTGGCCCGACGCGGTGGGCGGCCTGCAGCGCCTGAAGCGCCGCTTCGTCATCGGCACGCTCTCCAACGGCAACATGGCGCTGCTGGTCAACCTGGCAAAGCATGCGGGGCTCCCTTGGGACGTCGTGCTCTCGGCTGAGCTTGCGCATCACTACAAGCCCGATCCCGAGGCCTACCGCATGGTGCCGGCGCTCCTGGACGTGCCGCCGTCGGCTGTCATGTTGGTGGCGGCGCACCCCAACGATTTGGCGGCGGCGGCAAAGGAGGGGTTGAAGACCGGCTATGTGCCGCGCCCCATGGAATGGGGTTTGGGGCGCAAGCCGCATGACGTGAGCGACAAGCGCTTCGACGTCGCCGCTTCCGACTTCGGTCATCTGGCGACGCTCTTGGGTGCTTGACGGCGGCGGCGCGGTCGGGATCACTGCGCTGACATCCGAGGGTTGCAGATGGCTGCTCACGAGACGGCGAAGGGTTGGCAATTTTGGATCGACCGCGGCGGGACCTTCACCGATGTGGTGGCGCGGCGACCCGACGGCAGCTTGGTAACGCACAAGCTGTTGTCGGAGAATCCCGAGCGCTATCGGGACGCGGCGCTGCAGGGGATCCGCGACTTGCTGGGCGTGAGGACGGACGAGCCGATACCGGGTGCCGCCATCGAAGCGGTGAAGATGGGGACGACGGTGGCGACGAACGCGCTCCTGGAGCGGCGCGGCGAGCGCACGGCGGTGGTGATCACCCGGGGCTTCGGCGATGCGCTGCGCATCGGCTACCAGAACCGGCCGAAGCTCTTTGCGCGGCGCATCGTACTGCCGGAGCAGCTTTATGAGCGGGTGATCGAGGCCGATGAGCGGGTGACGGCCGAGGGCGAGGTGCTGCGTCCGCTGGACCAGGGATCGCTGCGCCGCGATCTCGAGGGGGCCTATCGCTCCGGCATACGCTCGGTGGCGGTCGTGTTCCTGCACGGCTATCGGCACTGGGCGCATGAGCGGCAGGCGGCGGCGCTGGCGCGTGCCGCGGGGTTCACGCAAGTCTCGGCGAGCCATGAGGTGAGCCCGCTGATGAAGTTGGTGGGCCGCGGCGACACGACGGTGGTGGACGCCTATCTCTCGCCGATCCTGCGGCGCTACGTGGCGGAGGTGGCGTCGGCGCTGGGCGGCACGCGGCTCCTCTTCATGCAGTCGAATGGCGGATTGACGGACGCGCAGCGCTTCCAGGGGAAGGACGCGATCCTGTCGGGTCCGGCAGGCGGCATTGTCGGCGCGGTGCGGACGGCGGCGCTCGGCGGGTTCGACAAGATCATCGGCTTCGACATGGGCGGCACGTCGACGGACGTGTCGCACTACGCCGGAGAATTCGAACGAAGCTTCGAGACGGAGGTGGCGGGGGTGCGGATGCGGGCGCCGATGATGCACATCCACACCGTGGCGGCGGGCGGCGGCTCGATCTGCAGCTTCGACGGCGCGCGCTACCGGGTGGGTCCGCAATCGGCGGGCGCCAATCCGGGTCCGGCCTGCTATCGCCGCGGCGGCCCGCTGACGGTGACGGACTGCAACGTGATGCTGGGGAAGCTGCAGCCGAAATTCTTCCCGGCGGTGTTCGGCCCGAGCGGCGACGCGCCGCTCGACGCCGCGGTGGTCGCGCAGAAATTCGCAGCGCTCGCGGAAGAGATCGAAGGGGCGACGGGCAACCGGCGGGCCGTTCAGGAGGTGGCGGACGGCTTCCTGCGCATCGCCGTCGAGAACATGGCGAATGCCATCAAGCAGATCTCGATCCAGCGCGGCTACGACGTGACCGAGTACACGCTCTGCTGTTTTGGCGGCGCCGGCGGCCAGCACGCCTGCCCGGTGGCGGACGCGCTCGGCGTGAAGCGGATCTATATCCACCCGCTCGCCGGCGTGTTGTCGGCCTATGGCATGGGGCTCGCGGACCTGCGGACGCTGAAGGAGCAGGCGGTCGAGGCGCGGCTCGAGGCGGGGGCGATGGCGGGCCTTGCCGCGGTGCTGGACCGACTCGCGGCCGAAGGCACGGCGGAGATGGCGGCGCAAGGGATCGCGGCCGAACAGATCAGCGTCCAGCGCAAGGCGCATGTGAAGTATGACGGGACGGACACGTCGCTCGAGGTCGCGTATGGCGATCTTTCGTCGATCGTCGCCAGCTTCGAGGCGGCGCATCGGCAGCGCTACGGCTTCGTCATGGCGGAGAAGCCGCTGGTGGTGGAGGCGGTGTCGGTGGAAGTGGTGGGCGCCGCGGCCTCGACGGCGGACGAAGTAGAGGCGGTGCCGGAAACGCCCGGCGCGCCCGAGGCGCTGGCGCAGGTCACGATTTACACCGGCGGAGCGGAACGGCAAGCGCCGGTCTTCGACCGCGATCGGCTGACGCCGGGGCAGCGCGTCGCGGGTCCGGCGATCATCCGCGAGCGAACGGCGACGACGGTGGTGGAGCCGGGCTGGCAGGCGACGGTGGACGGGCGGCGCTATCTCGTGCTGGAGCGCGTGGAAGCACTGCCGCAGCGGGTCGCCATCGGCACCACCGTCGACCCCGTGATGCTGGAGGTGTTCAACAACCTTTTCATGGCGATTGCCGAGCAGATGGGCGTCGCGCTGCAGAACACCGCCTATTCGGTCAACATCAAGGAGCGGCTCGATTTCTCCTGCGCCGTCTTCGACCGGGAGGGCTCGCTCATTGCCAATGCGCCGCACATGCCGGTGCATCTGGGCTCGATGGGGGAAAGCGTGCAGACGGTGATCCGGGCGCGGGGCGGCGCGCGGCCCGCCGATAGCCGCGGCATGCGTCGAGGCGACGTCTATGTGCTGAACGCGCCCTATAACGGCGGCACGCATCTGCCGGACGTAACGGTGATCACGCCGGTCTTCGCCGAGGGAAGTGCTGCGGGGGAGCCGCTTTTCTACGTTGCCTCGCGCGGCCATCAGGCGGACATCGGCGGAATTACACCGGGCTCGATGCCGCCCGGCAGCCGGAGCGTCGCCGAGGAAGGGGTGCTGATCGACGATTTCCTGCTGGTCGAGGAGGGGCGGTTTCGCGAGCGGGAGATGCTGGCGCTTCTGTCCTCGGGCACGTGGCCGGCGCGCAACCCAGCGCAGAACATCGCCGATTTGAAGGCGCAGATCGCCGCCTGCGAGAAGGGCGTGCAAGAGCTGCAGCGTATGGTGCGGCATTTCGGGCTGGCGGCGGTCGAGGCCTATATGGGCCACGTCCAGGACAATGCCGAGGAGGCGGTGCGCCGCGTGCTGGGGGTGCTGAAGGACGGCGGCTTCGCCTATGAGATGGATGACGGCGCGGTGATCAAGGTGCGTATCGCCATCGACCGGGCGGCCAGGCGGGCGACGATCGATTTCACCGGCACCAGCGCCCAGCTCGCGAGCAACTTCAACGCACCCTCGGCGGTATGCAAGGCGGCGGTGCTCTACGTCTTCCGCACGCTGGTCGATGACGACATCCCGATGAATGGCGGGTGTCTGAAGCCGCTCGAGATCATCATCCCGGCGGGCTCGATGCTGAGCCCCTGCTATCCCGCGGCGGTGGTGGCGGGCAATGTCGAGACCTCGCAATGCATCACCGACGCGCTCTATGGCGCCTTGGGCGTGATGGCGGCGGCGCAGGGGACGATGAACAACTTCACCTTCGGCAATGCCCGCCACCAATATTACGAGACGATCTGCGGCGGCTCGGGCGCCGGGCCCGATTTCGACGGCGCCGATGCCGTCCACACCCACATGACCAACTCGCGTCTCACCGATCCCGAGGTGCTGGAGTGGCGCTTCCCGGTGCTGCTGGAGAGCTTCGCCATTCGCCGCGGCTCGGGCGGCGCCGGTCGTCATCGCGGCGGCGACGGGACCGTGCGCCGCATCCGCTTCCGTGAGGCGATGACGGCCGCCATTCTCTCCGGCCACCGCCGCATCCCGCCCTATGGCCTCGCGGGCGGCGCCTCCGGCGCCGTCGGCTGCAACTGGGTCGAGCGCGCCGATGGCAGCCGCGAGGAGTTCGGCGGGACGATGGCCCTCGAGGTCGGTGTCGGCGACGTCTTTGTCATCGAGACGCCCGGCGGCGGCGGCTACGGCGAAGCGGACGCGACGCGGGCCGCCGCCCAATGACCCTCAGCGCCGGCGCGCGCTGGTGGCAAGCCAGACGCCGAAGAGAATGGTGGCGATGCCCACGGCGTGAAAGACATGTACTTCTTCGTGAAGTGCGACCACCGCGAGGACACTGCCGAAGGCCGGAAGCAAGTGGATGGTGAAGCCGGCGTTGTTCGGGCCGACGAGCTCGACGCCGCGATTCCAGCAGAGATAGGCGCCGATCGAGGCAAAACAGGCGACGTAGAGTACGGCGGCGACAGCGCTCAGCGTGAGATGCGGCGCTGCGAGGAAGAAGCTCTCGGCGGCGTAGGCGGGCGCCAGCACCATCACGCCGATCAGCGCGATCACGAAAATGAGGCTGGGTGGATCCAATTCGTTGGGGCGGCGGCGCACCAATACGGAATAGAGTCCCCACGTCGGCATGGCGAGGAGGATGATGAGGTCGCCCGGATTGAAGCGAAAATGCGCAAGGGTCGCGATATCGCCGCCATTCATGATGACGAGAATGCCGAGAAACGACAGCGCCATTCCCGCCATCTGACGCGGCGTCACCCGCTCGCGATCGAGCAGCCAGGCGACGAGCAGAATGAAGAGCGGCGCCGCCGAATTCATCAGCACGCCATTGACGGAGGTGGTGAAGCGCAATCCGGTGTAGATCAAGCCTTGAAAGAGAGCGACGCCGGTCAGGCCGAGCAGAAACAGCACACGCCAGTGATGCCGCAGCACCGCTCCCTTGCCGCGCAGGCGCGGCAGCGCCAGCGGCGCCAGCAGCAGCGCGGCGATGCTCCACCGCCAGAAGGTGAGGGCGACAGGCGGGATGGTGTCGCGGACGGCGCGGCCTACGATCCAATTGCCCGCCCAGAGCAGCGATGCGGTCGCCAGCAGCAGATAAGGGTAGAGGGCAGCGCGCCCGACGGGGCGCCGCTCGCTGGGCGAGGGATAGGAGGCGGTCAGCCGACCTCGACGGTCGGCGTAAAGATGTAGCCGGTGCCGCGCACCGTCTTGATCATGGTCGGTTTGGCCGGGTCCGGCTCGAGCTTGCGGCGCAGCCGCCCGACCTGGACGTCGATCGTGCGGTCGAAGGGGCCGGCCTCGCGGTTCCGCGCCAAGTCCAACAGCCGGTCGCGGCTCAGCACCTGGTTGGCGTTGTTGACGAAGGCGGCCAGCAGGTCGAACTCGCCGGTGGTGAGCCGCACCTCGCCGCCTGTCGGCGAGACCAGCTCGCGCGTGGCGAGATCGAGATGCCAGCCGGCGAACCGGGCGCGCGCGCGGGCGCTGCCGGCGGGCTCCTTCTGTTCACGGCTGGACGCGCGTCGCAGCACACTTTTTACTCGTGCGAGCAACTCGCGGAGGTGGAAGGGCTTCGGCAGATAGTCGTCGGCGCCCATCTCGAGGCCGATGATGCGGTCCACCGTCTCGCCGCGGCCCGTGAGGATGATGATGCCGACGGTCGATTCCTCGCGCAGCTGCCGGGCCAGCGTCAAACCGTCTTCGCCTGGAAGCATGAGGTCGAGAATGACGAGGTCGATCTCGTCCTGCGACATGATCTTGCGCATGCCGCCGCCATCGTTGGCGACGCTGACGTGGTATCCCTCGCTGGACAAGTATTGTTGCACGACCTCGCATATCTCCTTTTGGTCGTCCACCACAAGGATATGACCGGTCGCGTTCATGGTTGCCAGCCAATGTGGCGCATCTTTGGCGTTGATGCAATATCGCCCCGGGCCGATGGCTGATTCCCCGGCATTGCTTCTTCCGTTGCCGCAAAATTGATTACAGCACGTTACAAATCATTACATAATTCAACGGGCCCTGACATCAAGCGATTACAGGCTGTGGGTACAGTCGAACCGTTCGTCGCTTGGCGTTAATAACCCGTGAAGGCGCTAGCGGTTTCGGCGAAGGGAGTCATTCGGATGTCGGAAATCTGCAGAAAGATCGAGGAAGAGATCCCGAGGCTGCGGCGCTATGCGCGCGCCTTGACACGCGAGGTGACTGCCGCCGACGACCTCGTGC
>DATJAV010000202.1:0-5579 GCA_035515835.1 Allostellaceae bacterium | reverse complement strand
GAAAGAGCGCGAAGGCCTTCTTCCACTCGGCCTCGCTCTGATCGGTGATGTCGACCCCCGGCTCTTGGCGCCAGAAAATATCGGGGCACATGACCGTATAGCCTTGCGCGGCGAAGCCGTCGGCGAGGTCGCGCATCACCTTGTTGACGCCGAAAATTTCCTGGATGAGGAGAATACCCGCGCCCTTGCCGCTCTTGGGCGTCGCGAGATAAGCGGAAAAGCTGCCGCCATCGGCGGCCCGAATCGTCACGTCGGTCATCATCCCTCCCGGTGGACTTCGTTATTCGGCAGAAGCGCGTAGAGTAGCGGTCGGTCGGGGTGTTGTCACGGGGCCGAGCATGGACGCGGGCCGAAAGACGGACGAGCAAGGGCGGAGGGCCGAGAGGGCGGATGCCCCTCCATCCTCCGTCGCGCGGCGTCCGTCCTCCGATCTGGCGGACGGCCTGCCGCTGCCGCAGCGCTATTGGGCGATCCTGACCATCGGCCTCGCCATCACCATGACCGTGCTCGACAGCGCCATCGCCAATGTGGCGCTGCCGACCATCGCCAAGGACCTGCACGCGAGCGCGGCGAGTTCGATCTGGGTGGTGAACGCCTACCAGCTCGCCATCACCATCCTGCTGCTGCCGTTTTCCTCGCTCGGCGAGATCGTCGGATATCGGCGGCTTTATTGGGCGGGACTTGCGGGCTTTACGCTCGCTTCGCTCGGCTGTGCTCTTGCCGACTCGCTGCTGACGCTCACCATCGCCCGTGTCGTGCAAGGCGTGGGCGCCGCCGCCGTGCTCAGCATCAACGGCGCCTTGGTGCGCTTCACTTATCCCCGCGCCATGCTGGGACGCGGCATCGGCATCAACGCGGTCGTCGTCGCCTGCTCCGCTGCGCTCGGTCCTACCGTGGCCGCGGCGATCCTGGCGGTGGCGCCCTGGCCTTGGCTCTTCGCCGTCAACGTCCCGGTCGGTCTCGTCGCCCTGGTCGCGGCGCGCGCGCTGCCGCGCGTTCCCGGCGCGCGCCGGCGCTTTGACGTCGCGAGCGCCTTCTTGAATGCCGTGTTCTTCGGCCTTCTCATCGCCGCCATCGATGGCGCGGGCCATGGCGAGGCCGCGCCTCTGGTCGCGCTCGAGGCGCTCACCGCCCTCTTCGCCGGTGCCCTCCTGGTGCTGCGGCAGCTGCCGCAGACGGCGCCGCTTCTGCCGGTCGATTTGCTGCGGATACCGCTCTTCGCGCTTTCGATCGCCACTTCAGTCGCGTCCTTCGTCGCGCAGATGCTGGCCTATACGCTTTTGCCGTTCTATCTGCAGGACGCGCTGGGCCGGAGCCAGGTCGCGACCGGGCTGCTGATGACGCCGTGGCCCGTGGCGACGGCGATCGTGGCGCCGCTCTCCGGGCGGCTCGCCGACCGCTATCCCGCGGGGCTTTTGGGCGGCATCGGCCTTGCCACTTTCGCGCTCGGTCTTGGCGCGCTGGCGCTGATGCCGGCGGGGCCCTCGGTCCTCGACATCGCCTGGCGCATGGTCTTTTGCGGCGTGGGCTTCGGCATCTTCCAGTCGCCCAACAACCGCGCCATCATCAACTCGGCGCCCCGCGAACGAAGCGGCGGCGCGAGCGGCATGTTGGGGACGGCACGGCTCTTGGGCCAGACCATCGGTGCGGCCCTGGCGGCGCTGATGCTGGGCCTCTTCGCCGTGCAGGCGACAACGGTGGGTCTTGCGCTTGCCTCAGGCTTTGCCGTGATCGCCGCGGGGGTGAGCGCGCTCCGGCTTTTCGGGCTAAGACAGGCCTAGGGCCGGGAACCGCGCCGGAATGCAGGCCGAGCCAACGTCGAGGGGGGCTGGCCTTGCTAGCAAAAAATAACCGGCAGAAGAGGCGCGTCCGAAACATGAAACCTCGGTGGCGCGAATAGGTGAGAGGGCCGCGGTCATTGGCGACTGCGGCAAAACGTCCAAGGCCGCTGCCTTGTGCTTGACCCGAGCCGGCCTATCTGTTCCGCGATGATGGAGGCGGACGTGTTCGATATGGGATGGCGGGGCATGCTCCTTGCCGCGGTCTTCTTGACCGATGCGGTCGTCTTTGCCGATCTGCTCCGCGCCGAGCTGCGCGAGTTTCGCGGCAGCCGGAAAAGCCTCAGCGGTCGGGATTTCGGCAAGCGTCGGAAGCTCAGCCTCGCGTGGCTGCGTCGGCGCCATGGTGCCGCTCATTCGCTGTGAGACCCGTCACAGGCGGCCGGGCGCCGCGGTGCGAGGATGCAGCGGGAAGAAAGGCTGCCGGAGGCGGTCATGGCGAATGTGGGCTGGAGCGGCGTGCTGATTGCGGCGATCTTCGTCGCCGATGTCGTCGTCTTTATCGGGCTGGTGCGGGAAGACTGGCGCGACCGCGCCCGGCACCGGCGGAATCGGCGGCTCGCCTAAGCCTCACCGTCGCGCGGCGAGATCCGCCGCGAGCGCCGCGGCGTCGACCAATGGCAGCGAGCAGACCGGACCTTCGCAGAGATAAGCCGTGGCACGGCCACCGAGCTGTTCCTTGCCGGCAGCCGGGTGATCGGTCGGCAGGGCTGCCTCGGCTGGCACGACCATCAGTATCTTGTTCGGCAGGCTCACGCCGCGCACGGCGGCGAGCAGCGCCTCGGTATCGCTCTCGCCCCGCCGCCCGCGGATGACGATTTGCAGCGCGCGCTGCAACAGCTCGGCGGCATTGATGAGCGCCGCGAAGCCGAACATCTGACGCTCGACCTCGCCGGCGAAAGCGGCGATGACCGCCTCGGCGCGGTCGCGGTAGGCAGGGTCGCCGGTGATATAAAAGAGCCGCGCCAATACTCCGGCCATGACGCCGTTACCCGCGGGATTGGGATTGTCGAGCGCCGTCTTGGGCCGGAGGATGAGAGCTTCGGTATCGTCGGCGGCAAAGAAATAGCCGCCGACGTCGTCGTCCCAGTAATGCCGGTCGGCGACCGCCACCCAGCGCTCGGCCTGGCGGCGGTAGGCGGGGTCGCCGGTCGCCTCCTCGAGCGCCAGCGCGGCACGCGCCATATTGGCATAGTCGTCGATGACCGCGGGATGGCGCTTCCGTCCGGCCCGCCACGCATGCGCCAGGCGATCGCCCTCGCTCATCGCCGTCAAGACGAAGGCAAAGGCGTCCTTGGCGAGGGCCAGCCAGTCGGCTCGAGCGAAGGCGCCGGCAGCATGGGCGAGCGCGGCAATCATGAGCCCGTTCCAGTCCGCCAGCACTTTGTCGTCGAGACCGGGGCGGATGCGGGGCGCGCGGGCCTCGAAGAGAAGCGTGCGACAAAGCGCGAGCTCGGCTTCGGTCGCGGGTTCGGCAAGGGCGGGATGCTGCAGTCGGTTGAGGATGGTGTGGCCTTCCCAATTGCCGCCCGGGGTCACGTCGTAGAACGACTTGAAGCGCGCTGCGCGCCCGCCAAGGAGCGCGTCGATCTCTGCCTCGCGCCAGACGTAGAACCTCCCCTCCTCATGCTCGCTGTCGGCATCGAGGCTCGAGGCGAATCCGCCCTCGGGTGTACGCATCTCGCGCGTGACCCAGCCGATGGTCTCGGCGACACGTGCGGCATAGAGGTCGCTCTTCTCGTCCTGCCAGACCATGGTCAGGAGATCGATGAGCTGCGCGTTGTCATAGAGCATCTTCTCAAAATGCGGCACCAGCCAGCGCGCGTCGACGGCATAGCGCGCATAGCCGCCGCCGAGATGGTCGTAGATGCCCCCTTGCGAGATCTGCGTGAGCGTCAGGTTGACGGCATGGCGGAAGGGCTCCTGCCGCCGCCGCTTGAAGGCGCGCCACAGCAACTCGAAAAGCCCGACCTGGGGAAATTTCGGCGCATCGCCGATGCCACCATGAATGGGATCGATCTCGCGCAAGAGGCGCTCGGCGATCCGGTCAATGAGTGGCGGCGCAAGCCCGTCGCCGCGCTGCGGCATCGCCAGGCGCTTCAGGCCGGTCTTGAGCGCGCTGGCGCTTTGCGCCACCTCGTCGCCCCGGCGGCGATAGGCGTCTTCGATCGCTCGCAGCACGTCGGGTAAGCCCGGCCGACCCCAACGCGCTGCCGGCGGGAAGTAGGTTCCGCCCCAGAACGGCTCGCCGTCGGGCGTCAAGAACATGGTCAAGGGCCAGCCGCCCTGTTCGCCCAACAGGGCCAGCGCATGCTGGTAGATGGCGTCGAGGTCCGGGCGCTCCTCGCGGTCGACTTTGATGTTGACGAAGAGCCGGTTCATGAGATCGGCGATCCCGGGATTCTCGAAGCACTCATGCGCCATCACATGGCACCAATGGCAGGCGGCGTAGCCGACCGACAGCAGGATCGGCTTGTTCGCGGCCCGGGCTGCGGCGAGAACGGCTGGCCCCCAGGCCTGCCAATGCACGGGGTTGTCCTTGTGCTGGAGCAGGTAGGGGCTGGTCTCCTGGGCGAGCGCGTTCTGATCCAGGGTCATGGGGTCGAGGATAGTTGCCGAGGGCGGGGGTGCGACTATAGTGTATGGCCCCGTCTCAGCGCCAACGGCGTCCAATGCCCACCGATCCACCACTCTTTTATCGCCAGCACGTCTTCTGCTGCACCAACACGCGGCCGCCCGGCCATCCGCGTGGTTGTTGTAGCGAGAAGGGCAGCGAAAAGCTGCGCAACTATATGAAGGTGCGGGCCAAGGAGCTGGGCCTCGCCGAGACGCGCATCAACGCCGCTGGGTGCCTCGATCGCTGCGAGTTGGGGCCGACCATGGTGATCTATCCCGAGGGCGTCTGGTACGGCTATCGCAGCACTGCCGATATCGACGAGATCCTGGAGACGCATCTGGTGAAGGGCGGCCGCGTCACCCGGCTGATGTTGAGGCCGGACCAGAAATAGGATGGCCCATGGGGGCCATGAGCACCATCTTTGCGCTGGCCACCGCCCCGGGACGGGCGGGGGTCGCGATCGTCAGGCTCTCAGGGCCGGCGGCGGCAGCCTCGCTTGCCGCCCTCATGGGGTCGCTGCCGCAACCGCGCCACGCCCAGCGTGCCCGATTTCGCGATCCCGTTTCCGGCGAGGTCATCGATGATGGGCTCGCTCTTTTCTTCCCGGGGCCGCGCAGCGTCACCGGGGAAGATGTGGTGGAGCTGCAAATCCATGGCAGTCGAGCCGTGATATCTGCCCTTCTTGCCGTGTTAGGGAGGCTGCCTGGTCTGCGGCTTGCCGAGCCCGGCGAATATACCCGCCGCGCCTTTGAGAATGGCAAGCTGGACCTGACGGCGGCAGAGGGTTTGGCCGACCTCGTTGCGGCGGAGACTGCGGCGCAGCGCCGCCAAGCGCAACACCAACTTGCCGGCGAGCTGGGCCGCCTCTATGAGTCCTGGCGCGAGGGGCTCCTGCGGGCGCTGGCCCGCGTCGAGGCGGAGATTGACTTTCCCGACGAAGGGTTACCTGGCCATATATGGCGTGATGTCAACGAGTACATACAATATATAGTTAGTACCATATCCGATCATCTTGCCGATGATCGTCGTGGCGAACGGCTGCGCGACGGGGTTGCCGTGGCCATCATCGGTCCACCCAACGCCGGCAAGTCCAGCCTCATCAATGCGATCGCCCGGCGCGATGT
>DATJAV010000201.1:0-36990 GCA_035515835.1 Allostellaceae bacterium | reverse complement strand
CAGCGACGAGAGGCTGGCGCTCTCCGGCCAATGCTCGTTCACCATCGCGGCGCTGGCATATGTCGCCACCAGCGCGAGGATGAGGACGACGAGACCGACCTCGCGGATGCGGCGCCGATCGCCACCGCGACTTTCGGCGGCGAGGACCGCAGAAAAGAACAAGAGGCTCAGCAACGCCGCGAGCAGCACCAGCATCGTCCATCGTCTCCCGATCCTGCGCGGCGCCACCTTAGAGCAGCGCTCGGCGTTATGGAATCGCGGACGCAACGCGCCCTTGAGCTTTAAAAAACGCGCGCCGCGTCGCGTCCGCAACGCTCCGCACCATCGCATGCGGCAACGTGCTCCCTTTACCTCTTTGTGGAGGGGAAGGGGCTTTGCGGTTGTACGCGGGCGCGGAGCGTGCCATCCTTGTCACGCCAGTTTCAGCTTCGGCGGCCTTGCCGATCGCCCGCCGGGCGTTGCTCCAAGATGCTGAAGACCGAACTGCAGGAACGCCGCTGCTTGTTGCGGCGCAACCAATTTTGACTTCGAGGGAGGCGAGTTTGGCTACGGGCACAGTCAAATGGTTCAACGCCCAGAAGGGCTACGGCTTCATCCAACCGGACGGAGGCGGCAAGGATGTGTTTGTGCACATCTCCGCGGTCGAACGCGCTGGCATGAATGCGCTGCGCGAGGGGCAGCGCATTCGCTACGAAGTGGTCGTCGATCGCGGGAAGGAAGCCGCAGGCAATCTGCAGACGAGCGAATAGACGCATCGCACAACGGGCGCGCGCAGCGCGCCCGTCGCCGCTCTATCCGGCCAAGGAGATCGACACCGCCTCGCGGCCCTTGGGCGTTTCAACGACGCGCATCGACACCTGTTGACCCTCGGCGAGCCCGGTGATCCCGGAGCGGCCGAGGACGGAGATGTGGACGAAGACGTCCTTGCCGCCGCCCTCCGGCGCAATGAAACCGAAGCCCTTCTCGGTGTTGAACCACTTCACCGTGCCTGACATCTCGATGGCATTGGAAAGGTCGCGCGGCGCACGGGCGAAACCGCCGCCTCCGCCACCACCCTCGCGGGGCGGACGGCGCGGCGCCTCGCTCGCCGTGCTCTCGTCGACATCGATGACCCGAGCCACTTGGCGCCCCTTGGGGCCCTGGGCGGTGACGACCCGCATTTTCGAGCCAGGCAGAACCGACTGGCGGCCCGCCTGCTGCAATACCGCGACATGGAGAAAGGCATCGCCCGAGCCATCGCTCAGCTCGACGAAACCGAACCCCTTCTGCCCGTTGAACCATTTGACCACCGCGTCGGCTTCCGGTCCCTCTGCCATCGGCTGAGGTGAGAAATTACCGTAAGGACGCCGCGGGGCGAAATCCGGCATGTCTGGTGGCGGAAAATCGTCGTCGTTGAATCCGCGTCGTCTCGGGCCGCGGAAATCCCTACCTCTACCCATACCCTTGCTCTTTGCTCTCCAATGATGGCCGCGCCTCTGCGGACGCGGAAAACGCACTCTAGCACATCATATTGAAATTTCCGCCGCGTAATTAAGGCGGCCGATCTTTTATCGGAAAACCCGCTGCCGCACGGGTCTTCTTCCCTGGACAGGCCGGATTCCTTGGGTTTAGCCTAAAAGTCAGGGAGATGGGCGGAGGGCAAGGCCATGACGACGACCCGGACCCTGATCGACACCCTCAAGCGACGCGCCAACGCGATGGCAAGGCCCTTCATCGACGCCGCGGGGCACCCCAACGCGAGCCAGGTCGACCGCGCCTTCGGCAGGGCGGCCGAGCTCATCCTGCGCGATGCGGAACGTCGGGCGCGGCTTCTGCCGCGCGACGAGTTCGAGCGCCGCGTCGAATCCTTCCACGCCTGGCATCGCCGCCGCGAGGCCAAGATGCGGCGCGAGATCGCCCGCCTGTTCGAGGAGGGCTTTCGTCGCCAATCCAAGGATCCGGTGAGCGAAGCGCGGCGCCGCGCTACCGCCGAGCTCGATGATCGCGAGGCCGAGTTCCATCAATGGGTGGAAAGCCACGCGCTTGCTGCCTGGATCAGGGCTACCGAGGACCTACTGACACTCAATCGACCGACGGCGTTCATCTCCTCCGAGGCGAATCCGACCCGGCACTGACGAACGCGCCTTTCGCTTGGCCCTCGCGAGTTTAGGGAGTATCTATGGGCTCGCCTTTGGGCTTCCTCGGAGACACCGCCGTGAGCATGCGCGGGCAAGGCAGCGAGCCGATCGAGTTGCGACCGGGAATCGGCGCGCGCGAAGCGGCGCAAATGGTCGAGATCGAGCAATGGGCGTGGCGGCGGGTGCGGGCGCTGCGCTTTTTCTTCAGCCATCTCACCGCTTACGTGATCATCAACTTCGTGCTGTTCATGATCGATTCGACGACGCCCGGCCCGGCGTGGTTCTATGCGCCGCTCATCGGCTGGGGCATGCTGGTCGTCCTCCATGGGCTCCACGCCTATGAGTTGCTGCCCTGGACGACCCACGATTGGGAGGCGCGCAAAGTTCGCGAGCTGATCGAGACGCGTATCCGGCGCTGATCGCCGCAGCCGCCAAAGACGATCATCGGCACGTCGAGATTTCGCAGAGCGTTCTTTCGCCGACCGGCGACGCGGCGCTCGTCGTCACTCAATTCGAGTTGCGACCGCATCCGCGCGACACGCCACCGGCGAGGGCTTCGCTGCCGTGGCGGCGAGCCACGCCTGCAGCATCAGCACCGTCCAAAGCGGATATGTGGCATCGCGCCGGCCGCTGCGATGCTCTTGCCAACGCGCGCTGACGACGCGCGGGTCGAGGAGGCCGCTCTCGGCGAGGCGGCTCGGGCGCAAGAGGTCATCCGCCCAGTCGCGCAAGCCCGCGCGCAGCCAGCGGCCGACCGGCGGCTCGAAGCCCTGCTTCGGACGATCGACCAGCGCCCGCGGCACACGACGGTAGAGCGCCTCGCGCAGCACGCGCTTGGCGCCTCCCTCGAGCATCAGCGCCGGCGGCAGCGACCAGGCGAATTCGGCGATGCGGTGATCGAGCAGCGGCGCGCGCGCCTCGAGCCCCACGGCCATGCTGGCGCGATCGATCTTCACCAGCAGATCGTCCGGCAGGTAGGTCAAGGCATCGAGCAGCATGAAGCGCTGCTCGAGCGAGGGCGGTCCTTCCGGCAGCGGCGCATCGAAGAGCGTCGGCGGCAGCGCCAAGCCCGGCGTGAGACGGTCGCTCCGGCGCCAGCGGCTCATCTCGTCGCTGTAGAGGCTTACCGGCGACGCATGGCTCGCGGCGTCGACGAGCTTGCGCAGACGCCGCGCCACGCGGCCTTGACGGCCGGCGAGCATCGTCGCCAAGGGCTGCGCCGCAGCGCGCAGGACGCTCTGCCCGGCACGTTTGCGCCAAAGCGCGGCGGCAGCGGCATAGCGCGAATATCCGCCGAAGAGCTCGTCGCCGCCATCGCCCGAGAGCGCCACCGTCACCTCCCCGCGCGTGACGCGGCAGAGCGCCGCCGTCGGAATCTGCGAGGCATCGGCGAAGGGCTCGTCGTAGATCTCGGGGAGGCGCGGCAACACCGAGAGGCAATCGGCCTCGCTGACGCTGAGCTCGGTATGGAGCGTGCCGAGATGGCGCGCCACCGCCGCGGCATGCCGCGATTCGTCATAACGCGGATCGGGAAAAGCGACGCTGAAGCTGCGCACGCCGGCGCGCCGGCGCTGCATCGCCGCCACCACGGTCGAGCTGTCGATGCCGCCCGAGAGAAAGACGCCGACGGGCACGTCGGCTTCCATGCGGAGGCCAACGGCGTCATCGATGAGCGCCTCGAGGCGATCGGCGGCGCCGGCGAGGTCGCCGGCAAAGGGCGTCGCCGCGGCGCTGGCGGCACGCTCGCTCGCCGACCAATAAGGCTTCGGCGCCTTGGCGGCGCCATCGGCATCGATCGCGACAGAGGTGCCCGGCGGCAGCTTGCCGATCCCGGCAAAGGCGGAGTAAGGCGCCGGCACGTAGGCGCGCGCCAGGAAGAGGCCGAGCGCGCCCGGATCGAGCGCGCCGGTCCAGCTGGGATGGCAGGCGAGCGCCTTCAGCTCGGAGGCGAAGAGGACCGCGCCGCCGACCCGGCCCCAATAGAGCGGCTTCTCGCCGAAGCGGTCGCGCGCGAGCGAGAGCCGGCGCAGGCGCCGGTCCCAGAGCGCAATCGCAAACATGCCCTCGAGCCGCTCGAGCGCCGCGGCGAAACCCCAATGCTGGATCGCCGCCAGCAGCACCTCGCTGTCGCTATGGCCGCGCCACGGCCCGGGCAAGGCGGCGCGCAACGCCGCGTGATTGTAGATCTCACCGTTGAAGAGCATGACGAGCCCGCCATCCCTTGACAGCATCGGCTGATGCCCGGCGCTCGAGAGGTCGAGAATGGCGAGGCGGCGAAAGCCGAGCCCGATCCCGGCCTCGGTGTCGCACCAGACGCCGCGGTCGTCGGGGCCGCGATGGATCAGGCGATCCGCCATGGCGCCGGCGACGGCGTCATAGGATCGGGGATCGAGGCGGCGGCCGGGGTCGAGGAATCCGGCGATGCCGCACATCGCCTAGACGCGGCCGGCGAGCGCGCCCGGCAGCCACGTCGCCGGCCGCTCGGTCGAGCCGTCCTCGGTGAAGGCGCCCAATGCCTGATACATCGCGGCGAGATCGACGGTATCGGCGATGCGGCTCCGCCAAAGCCGCAGCAGATGGCCGGTCCAGAGCCAATGCCCGCCGTGCCGGCGCTGGAAGCGATAGGCCCGCGACAAGGCGCGGCGGTAGGCCAAGCGCGCATGCGCGGGGCTCAGCCCCGGCGTCTCCGTTACGAGGTGATAGAGCGCCAGCACGGACTCGTAGCGGCTCCGCCGCTCCTGGCTCGAGAGCCGGCCCGGCGCCTTGTCCGGGATGAGGGCCACGGGCCCCTCGAGATGAACGCCGCCGCCGGTGGCAAAGAGCCGGAGAAAGAGCGCCTGATCGGGCGAGATCAGCCGTTCGTCGCAGCCGCCGGCCGCGCGATAGCGCTCGGCCGTCACCAGGATCGAGCTGGAATTGGCGGCGCAATTGCGAATGAAGCGCGCGAGCCCGTCGGTCTCGGCGGCGAAGGGCGGCGGCGCGAGTTCGCGCGCCAGGGGATCGGGATCATCGACCGCGTAACGCCCGAGATCGCCCCAGGCGAGCATCTCGCCGGTCGCTGCAGCGGCGGCCAGGAGCTGCCGGGTCGCGCCGGGAACGAGCAGGTCGTCGCCGTCGACGAGCTTCAACCAAGGGAGGCTCGCGCGTTCAGCACCGGCGTTGGTCGCCGCCGAAGCGCCGCGATTGGGCTGGCGCAGGATGATCACGGGGTCGCGCCAGGCTCTCGTCAATCGGGCAATGATCTCGGCCGACCCGTCGCTGGAGCCGTCATCGACGAAGAGAAACTCGCGCCTGAAGTCGCCGGATTGGCGCTCGAGCGCGTCAAGGACGCGCGGGAGAAACGCCGCCTTGTCGAACACCGTGACGATGAAGGAGACGCCGGTCATGAGGCTCGCATGATCTCGGCCGATCATAGGGAGCCGCCTCCCCCCTTTCCAAGCGCCGCGTCCAGCGGTCTTTACCACGACGAAAGGCTTCCAGGGCTAAGCTTTGGGCGGTAAATCGGGCAAAAGGCGCATTTTGCTGGCTCTCATGCTCCGCATCCGGGTATCCCAGGCATTATCGGCGTTGGGCGCCGCCGCTTTCCCGGGCTCGGCAGCCGACGCGGCCGGCGCGACATCCATGTCGAAGGAGCGCCTTGCCCTCGACCAGCTCCGTCTCGTCGCGCAGAACATGAAGCCCGTCGAGGCGCTGATCCCGGTCATGGGCGTGATCATCGGCCTGATGTTCTCGAGCTGGGTCGCGTGGCAAAGGATCGCTCTCTGGTACGCGATTGCCGTTGCCGGCGTTGTGCCGCTCGCTGCCGTCACGCGCCGGTATTCAGGGCGCGAGCAGCCGGAGGCGATGGCGCAGCGGTGGGTCATGGCCTTTACCGCCGCTGTCTTCGTCTTCACCATCACCTGGGGAAGCATGGGGGTGCTCCTCTGGGCGTCGGACAGCGATTTCGACCATGCGCTCATCATCCTGATCATCGGCTCGACGCTCGCCGGCAACAGCGTCCTCGCCGGAGCCAGCCGGCAGGTCGCCGGCATCGCCTTCGTTCTCTACGGCCTCATCATGGTGCTGTCGCCGCTCCGCTCGGGGGGCGCTGCCTATTACGGGCTCTCGGCGATTGCCGGGCTCTATGTCGGGTTCCTCTATTACATGTCGCAGGTCTACCATGGGGTGGCGCGCGACATGCTGCTGCTGCGCGAGGAGCGGCGCACGCTGGTCGAGCGCTTGTCCAAGGAGGTGGCCGAGCTGCGGGCCGCCGAGCTCCGGCAGAAGGAGACCGAGCGCCAGCTCTTGCACTCGCAGAAGCTCGAGGCGATCGGCACGCTGGCCGGCGGCATCGCGCATGAGCTCAACAACGCGCTGGTGCCGGTGCTGGCGCTGACCAAGATCACGGCGCGGCGCTTGCCCAAGGAAAGCCGCGAGCGCGCCAATCTCGACACCGTCCATCAGGGCGCGGAGCGGATGCGCGATCTCGTCCGACAAATTCTCGCTTTCGGCCGCAAGGAAAAGTCGGAGCCGGTCCTCTTCGATCTCCGCGCCGTCGTGCGCGACACGCTGAGCCTGATGCGCTCGACCTTGCCGTCCACGGTCGAGATCGTCGAGCACCTTGCCAAGCTGCCGCGGCTCTACGGCGATCCCCTGCAAATTCATCAGGCGATCGTCAATCTCGTGACCAACGCCGCGCAAGCGATCGGCACCAATCATGGCCGCATCACCATCACGCTCGAAGCTGCCGCCGGCGATCCGCTCGGCACCAACGTCGACGCCGTCGTGCTTACCATCGAGGATACCGGCAGCGGCATGGACGCTGCGACGGCGGCGCGCATCTTCGAGCCGTTCTTCACCACCAAGCCAGTCGGCGACGGCACCGGTCTAGGCCTTTCCGTGGTTCACGGCATCGTCACCGGCCACCACGGCCGCATCGAGGTCAATAGCGAGCCCGGCGCCGGCGCGCGCTTCGAGGTCTATCTGCCCTTGCCGACCGAAGCGGCGGTTGCGGCGCAATAGCAGCGCCTTGACGGACGGACGTGATCGCCGCTTATTCTGCCGCTCGGCATCGGAGACCTGGCATGCTCACCATCCAGTGGATCGCGCTGCGCCGCGACGGGACGCGGGGCGTGGTCGAGCGAACGACGTTCCCCAAGGACAGCCTTTCCCAAGCGATGGCAGAGGCTCGCGCGCGCTTCGACGAGGTGAAAGCGAGGCACCCCAATGGTGCGCCCGACGGCTTCGTTGTGCTCGACGCGGCCGGCGGCGAGATCGGCCGCTTCTTTCTTCCCGGTACCTTCGACAAACGCGAGACCAAGAAATAAGGGCGGTGCGCCGCCGCACAGAGAGGATACCCGATGAGCCCTCGCCTCGATGCCGATATTGCCCAGATCCTGCCGAAGCTGCCGCTGCGCGACGCTGCGTCGCTCACACCCGAAAGCGCGCGCGCTCAGCTCTTGGCCTTGGCGGCGTCGCGCAGCGATCTTCCGCTGCCGCAGCCCGCGTCCGTCGCCGACGTCACCGTCGCCGGCGCGGCGGGGCCGCTCCGCGCGCGCCTCTACCGTCC
This sequence comes from Allostellaceae bacterium, assembly GCA_035515835.1. Classification (GTDB taxonomy): domain Bacteria; phylum Pseudomonadota; class Alphaproteobacteria; order ATCC43930; family CGMCC-115725; genus DAHUYF01. The sequence continues at coordinate 29,325 of DATJAV010000201.1, read as the reverse complement.
CGAACGGCGGCCGGCGCCGACCGTCGTCTATTTCCATGGTGGCGGTTGGGTTGCCGGCGACCTCGACACCCATGACCGCGCGGCTCGGACGCTCGCGATCGAGACGGAAACGGTCGTCCTCAGCGTCGACTACCGGCGTCCGCCGGAGACGCGGTTCCCCGGCGCGTTCGAGGATTGTCTTGCCGCCACGCGCTGGGCCGCGGCGCATATCGCCGAGCTCGGCGGCGATCGCCTCGCACTCGGCGTTGCCGGGGACAGCGCCGGCGGCAATCTCGCCGCGGCGGTGGCGCAAGCCTGCCGGGACGGGGGACCGCGGCTCGCGGCGCAAATGCTGGTCTATCCCGCGACCGACCTCGCGGGGCATCTGCACGACGCGGCGGAGAACGCGAAATATCCCTCGCGCGCCGAGAATGCCTCCGGCTATTTCCTCACCCTCGATGTCATGCAGTGGTTCACCGACCACTATCTGGGACCCGCCAGCGACGGGCTCGACCCGCGCGCCTCGCCGTTGCGCGCCGCCGATCTCAGAGGCTTGCCGCCGGCGGTCGTCGCCACCGCCGGCTTCGATCCATTGCGCGATGAAGGCGAGGCCTATACGAAGGCGCTCGAGGGCGCCGGCGTCCCCGTGGTCTACATCGCCGCGCCGACCCTCATTCACGGCTTCATCGGCATGGGCGCCGCTTCGCCCGCGGCCGCCGAAGCCGGACGGCGGATACGCGCGGCCTTCAAGACGATGCTCGCGAGCGGGCGCTAGCGCCGGTCCGCGTTTCGCTCCTCGGAGAAGGCGTGCGCGTAAAGCCGCGCGATCCACTCCTTCCCCTCTTGCGTCACGCGCAGATAGCGCAAGGCGTCGCCGATATAGGGCGAGACGACATTCTTGAAGAAGCCGGGAAATCCCGCGCGCAGCTCGGTCGTGTTGCGATAGCCCAGCTTCTCGGCCATCCCCGTTTCCTTGAACTCGGCAAAGAGCGCCGGCATCTTGCGCGCGTAGTTGATGTCCGCCAACTGGCCGATGAGGTCGGCGGCGCGCACGAGGCCGGGGTAGTCGTCCGTCGTCCTGCTGTCGCCCTCCTCGGGATAGGGAAAGCGCGTGTGCTCGATGTTCGCCTCGATCGTCGCAATGTCGATATGCGCGAGGCTGACGGCGCCGAAGCGCTCGCGAACGAAGAGCTTCGAGCGATTGACGTGATAAGGGGTCAACGCCGCGTCGGTCGCGCTCGCCGGCAGCTCCACATGCTCCTCGGCGAAGCCGGTCACGTACTTGCCGTTGCGGTCGCTGCGGCAGACACCGCGCACATAGCCGATGTCGTGGCACAAGAGCGATGCCAGGAAATGCAGCCAGTCGCGCGGCTTGACGCCGCCTTCCCGGATGTGCTTGCCGCGAAGAATCTCCTGGCCCGCGAGCGTCACCATGATCGTGTGCTCGACGTCGTGGTAGGCGGCATCGCTGTTGGCGATGTTCTCGAGCGCCAAGCGGCCGATGAAGCCGAGGATCTGCGGATAGTCCGGCTCCAGGCGACCGTAGACCCGGCGGTAGGCAAGCTCGAGCTCGTCGACGAAGGCATCGATCACGACGTTCGTGGGATTGAACATAGCGAGGTCCCTCTCCGCCGGCACGCGCCCAGCAACCCCTCGAGATCGCGGCCGACTATAGCATTTATCGGCGGCGCCTTCCGGGCGCCAGCCACGTCGCCCTGAAATATGGCGAAAAATTAATCCATTCGCGATCCAGGGGTGGGGATCATCGCCGTGGCCGATGCCTATCATGATCACAGGATCAACAAGTTGCCCGAACAGGAGAGCTTTTCATGTCCATTCGCAAGGTGTTGCTCGCGGCCAGCGTCGCCGCCCTCTTGCCGCTCGCGGCGATGGCCCAGGGCGGCGGCGGTCATTGGCATCGCGGTCACGGCGGCGACCTCGCCTTCCTTGCCGGCGTCCAGCTGACCGATGCGCAGAAAGAGCAGGTCCATCAGCTCATGCACACGAGCTTCACGCAGATCAAACCCCTCATAGACCAGCTCCGCTCACTTCGTCAGCAGATCGGCGACCAGATGGCGAGCACTGGCAGCGTCGATCAGGCACAGCTGACCCCGCTCGTCCAGCAACTCGAGCAGGTGCGCGATCAGATCGATCAGCAACGTGTCGAGACCGCGCTGCAGGTACGCGCCTTGCTGACGTCGGAGCAGCTGGCGCAAGCCGCTCAGGCGCATCAGCAGCTGCAATCGCTTCATGCGCAGATCAAGAGCGTGCTGAGCCAGGGCAAGAGCGCACCGTCGGCACAGTAGCCCAGCCGATGCCACACGATGCGCCGTGGCGGGCTCCGGCCCGCCACGGCGCAAGCGTTGTCACACCTGGGATGCGCGGCCGGCCGCAGCGGCCGTCGCCCCGAGCAGGCTCGTCGTATCGCTCACCAGGCGTCCCAGCAACGGCGCCACCGCGCCGCCGCAAGCGCTCGCCAGCTCTGCGAGCGGCGCGTCGAATGCGGGCCGCGCCGCCGGGGACCGAGCTTGGCGCAGCGCCTCCGCCGCATCATCGAGCGCCGCCATCAGCAATCGCTGGAGATCGCCCCGCAGCTCCGGGGGCGCTGCCACGGTGCCGAGTTGCGCCGCAAGCGCGATGGTGTGGCGGCAGAGCCGGTGGAGATAGACGAGGAGAGCGAATCCCGCGGCGATGAGCGGCGTCTTGCGCGCCGGCTCGGCGAGCATGCGCTGAAACCCGGCATCGGCGTTCGCTACCGCGATCTCGGCCTGACGCCGCAAGGCGCGGATGTTTGTCTCGGCCTCCGGATCGGGCGCCGCCATCGCCGAGAGCGCGGCATCGAGATAGGCGCCGACGGCGCCGATCGCGGCGGCGAGGCGGTCGCGCAGTTGCTCGCGCTCCCACGCCGGCCAGAGCAGGTAGCCGGCAGCGAGCGCCAGCAGCGCGCCCGCCACGGTGTAGGCGAGGCGCTCGGCAAGATCGAACCAGGGATCGGCACTGCTCATGCCGATCAGCAGGATGATGAGCGGCGTCAGACACGTGATGCCGTAGCTGTAGCGCCTGCGGATCAGCAGGAAGGTCAAGAACAGCAAGAGCCCGATCGCTGCGTCGTAGAAGGCGGTGCCGTGCACCGACGTCAGCAGCACGCCCGCCAGCGCCGCGCCGATGATGGTCCCGAAGGTGCGCTCCAAGGCGCGCCTGACCGTGGCGCCATACTCCGGCTGCATGACGATGAGCGAGGTCATCGGCAGCCAGATACCGCGCGGCAGGCGGAAATAAGCGAGCATCGCCGTCTCGAGCGCGGTAACGCCCGCGACCCGCACCGCGTGGCGAAAGACGGCCGAGCGCGGCGTCAAATGCGTGCGCAGCGCGCCGATGACCGCGCCCTTGGGCAGGCCGTGGGCGAAGGGCAACTGCAGCAATTCCCAGGATCGCTGACGGCCCTCGAACAGCAGGCGTAGCGCCTCCTCGGCATTGTCGAGATGGCGCAGCGCCTGCGCCCAAGCGAGGAGATCGGCGCGGTCTTGCGCCGTGCCGGCCGCGGCGCGCGCGGTCTCGAAACGCCGGCGGAAATCGGCGAGCGGGAGATCTCCTTTGCCGTCAAGCAGCGCCTTCGCCACGGCGCGGCAGGCGGCCACGAGTTCGGCCATGGCGGCCGGGCGATCCGGCACCGGCGCCACTTCGGAGAGCGCGACGACGGCCGCGCCAATCCGCGCCGCCGCGTTGAGCAGCACCACAAGCTGGGCCATGGTGCGGCCGGGGCCGGCGGTGCCGGCGCGCATCGCGCCGATCGAGGCACGCGCCTGCTCCACCGCGTTGCGGGCGGCGTCATGGGCGGCGGCGATGCCCTGCTCGCGGCGCCGCCGCGCGACGACGCTCCCGTCTTCGGCGACGGCGATCGCCACCACCAACGCGGCCACCCCTTCCCAGGCACCGGCCGCTTCCTGCTCGAGGCGGCGATACGGCCGAAGCTGCCAAAAACTCAGCGCGACAACGATCGTCAAGAGCCCGCCCGCGCCATACCCGCCGGCCCAGGGAGCGGATGGCGCGCCGCTCGCTCCAACCTGAAGGCCGACGAGAAAGGCGACCGCGGTATTGATGCCGAGCGATGCGCCGCCCGGCCCGAGCGCGCGGATGAGGCCCGAGACGATGCCGATCGCCGCCATGACGAGGGCCGCAAGCCACCACTCCTCCCCGGCGACGCTGCCGAGAAGAAGCAAGGAGGGTCCGCCCAGCGCCTGAATGAGCATGCCGACGAAACGCGTCCGATAGGGCCCGCCGACATCGACCATCGAGGTGGCGAGCGCCCCCAGCACCGCCGGATAGGCGATCGCGCCGAGGCCGATATGGGGCAGCACCACGAGCGGCACGGCGGTCGCCATCGTGCCGCGCAGCGCGGTCGAGAGCGCGATGCGATTGGGTCCGCTCGCAAGGAGCTTGCGGAGACGATTGAGAAGCGCGCGCATGGCGGCACCATCATAGCCGCACGGGCGAGGGCCAATATGGCAATCACCGATCTGCGGTGAATCGACCCTCTCCCGCATCACGGGAAAGGGGTTATTGCGCGACCATTTCACCTCGCATCTTAACCGTGATTGCTTCTGCGTCCCGGGCGTCAAGGGCGAGCGCTGTGATCCCGGTCACAGCGCGACACGCGCGAAGCATCAATATGTACGCTGCTCGAATGGCGCGCCGTCGCGCCAGCTCCAGGGAGAGTTCGATGTCGGATCACCGCGCCGAGCTCGGGCGCGTGACAGAAGTGGTTCTGGTGGTGGCATTCCTCGCCCTCTCGACGGTCGCCTATGGCACGTTCTTCGTCGAGGCCGGGGACGTCATGACCGCGTCGGTTCCGGCGGACTCCACCGACTTTTATCGGGCCGGCGAGAACCCTTGGACCAGCGCGATCGTCACACCGACGCCGTCTCAGGAGCAGCTCGCCGGAAGGGCGCCGAGGCGGTCCCGCGGCGATCGCTAGCCAAGAGGCGCGCAGCCCCGGCACCGGCCGCGACGGAGCGCGACATCCGCTGACGGGAGGGCCGCGGTAGTCCGGCCTGCCCGGGCGATTTTGATGCAGCCAATCGGCGCAGCGGGGATGCGCGACGACGCGGCGATGCGGCGCTTTAGGAAGGCGACGCGGCACGCCCAAGACAGGGGCGTAGCACCGCGAAGACCCGCCGATCGGCGGCGGACGCTGACGGCCTCGGCAGGTCAAGGCAGGCTGGTTTCGCTGCGCGGCCCGGGCGGTTAGAATTCCGAGCCGCCAACGAGCCCGCGCGAGAGGCGCCATCATGAGCGACAAGATGATCTCCAGCGACGACCATCTCGATCTTGGCTATCTGCCGGCGGATCTCTGGACGAGCCGCATGGCGGCATCGCTCGGCGAGCGCGTGCCGCACATCGCAGAGCGAGGCGGCGACGCGGTCTGGGTCTGCGACGGCAAGGTCTGGGGAAGTTGGCGCGGCCGGCCGCGACAAGAGGGCCGCTCCAAGCCCAAGGGACCGGTCATCACCGCGCTCGACCGCGGCGGCCTCGAGGAGAGCGAGCGCCGGCCCGCCATTCCCGCGCTGCGCCTTGCCGACATGGACCGCGACGGCGTCGAAGCGCATGTCATGTATGGCCCGGTCTTCTCGATCCAGACCGAGGATCCGGAGCTGCGCGCCGAATGCTACCGCGTCTACAACGACTGGCTCGCGGAGTTCTGCGCGGCCGCGCCTCTGCGCCTCGTCGGCGTGCCGATGCTGCCGGAAATGCCGGCGGCGGCGCTCAACGAGCTCGAGCGGCTGGCCGCCAAGGGCTGGTGCCGGCAAGTCAATCTGCAGATCGCTAATGTCCGGCCGGGGCTCGACGATGCGGCCTGGGAGCCGCTTTGGCAGAGGCTCGAGGAGACCGGGCTCCTCCTCTCGTTTCATGTGACGGTTTTTGCGCCGCGGCCCGGCGATCCCGCGGCGGGCACGCCCGCCGGCGGCTTTGCCGCGACCAAGGCTTTCCTCGAGCAGTTCCTCGAGCCCTTCGTCGACCTCTTCGCCTGGGGCATCCTCGAGCGCCACCCGAAGCTCCGCATCGTCATGGCGGAGAGCGGCTTGGGTTGGCTGCCCTGGGTGGTGCAGGAACTCGACTATCGCCACGGGCGGCTCTGGGAGGCCAAGGACTTCTGGAATGAGAAGGGCGGCATACCGCTTACGCTCCGGCCGAGCGAGCTCTTCAAGCGCCAGATCTACGCCACCTTCCAGAACGATCCGGTGGCGCTGGCGCTGCTGCCCTTCTTCGGCGAGGAGCATGTGCTCTGGGCATCGGACTATCCGCATCCCGACAGCACCTGGCCCAACTCGCGCGCCGTCGTCGACCGTCAGATGCGCCACCTCGCGCCGGAGCTCCGCCGGAAGCTCACGCATGACAACGCGGTGGCACTTTATGGGCTCCAGTCTTAGCTCGCCCGGCGCCGCGCCAGCGAGCGCTCTCTTGCCGGACGAGGCGTCCTACGATTTCATCGTCACCGGCGCCGGCTCCGCCGGCTGCGCCGTCGCCGGGCGCCTGAGCGAGGACGGCCGTTTCCGCGTGCTGCTGCTGGAGGCGGGGCCGCGCGACACCAACCTGTGGATCCACATTCCGCTGGGGTATCACAAGACCTTCATCAATCCGCGCGTCAACTGGATGTTCGACAGCGAGCCCGAGCCCGAGCTCAACAACCGCGTGCTCTACCAGCCGCGCGGCAAGGTGCTGGGCGGCACCAGCTCGATCAACGGCATGGTCTATATGCGCGGCAACGCCGCCGACTACGACGAGTGGCGCCAGCGCGGCTGCGAGGGCTGGGACTATGAATCGGTCCTGCCCTATTTCAAGCGGGCGGAGGATCAGGAGCGCGGCGCGGACGAATATCACGGCGTCGGCGGGCCGCTCAAGGTCAGCGACCATCGCTGGCAGCCGAGCCTGGCGCGCGCCATGCACGACGCCGCCGTCGAGGCCGGCATCCCGGCCAATCCCGACTTCAACGGCGCGACCCAGGAAGGCGTCGGCTATTACCAGACCACGATCGGCAACGCGCGGCGATGGTCGAGCGCCAAGGCCTATCTGAGCGGCGCGCGACGGCGCCCGAACCTCACCGTCGTCACTGCGGCGCATGCGACGCGCGTGCTCATCGAGGAGAGCCGCGCCGTCGGCGTCGAATACCGGACGCCGGCGGGCCTCACCACGGCGCGTGCGCGGCGCGAGGTCATCGTCTCGGGCGGCGTCTATGGCTCGCCGCAGCTCCTGATGCTCTCGGGCCTCGGGCCGGCAGCGCATCTCCGCCAGCACGGCATCGCCGTCATTCGTGACATGCCCGGCGTCGGCTCCCATCTCCAGGACCATTTCAATACTTATGTTGCCTATCGCTGCGCAGAGCCGGTGACGATGAACGACCTGGTGCTGAGCTTCCGGCACCGCCTCGGCGCGGCGGCGCAATATGCGCTCGGCCGCACCGGGCCGCTCGCGAGCATGGGTCTCTATGTCGGCGCCCTCGTCCGCAGCGACCAGCGCCTCGTGCGGCCCGATCTGCAGATCAACATGTTCGCCTGGGCGGTGAAGGAGCGGACGCGCGCCGCGATCGTGCCGCAGCCCTTCTCGGCCTTCGGCTTGAGCCCCGTGCATTTGAAGCCCGAGGGCCGCGGCACCGTGCGGCTCAAATCTCCCGATCCGCTGGCGGCGCCGGAGATTCGCTTCAACTTCCTCAAAAGCGCCTATGACTTCGCGGCCCTCATTCACGGCATCGGCGTCTGCCGCGAGATCGCGCGGCAGCCGGCGCTCCGGCCTTTCGTCGTCGAGGAAATCCTGCCGGGGCCGCAGGTCACGAGCGAGGCGGACCTCAAGGCGGATATCCGCGCGCGCGGCGTCTCCAATTTGCACCCCGTCGGCACTTGCCGCATGGGCCGCGAGACGGACGCGGTCGTCGACCCTCAGCTCCGCGTCCACGGCATCGCCGCGCTTCGCGTCGCCGACGCTTCGATCATGCCCGCCATCGTCGCCGGCAACACCAACGCCCCGGCGATCATGATCGGCGAGAAATGCGCCGACATGGTCCGCGCGGCGGCGGGGTGATGCGATGCTTCCCTCACGCACCGACACGACCATCTGCTTTGCCCACGTCGCCTACCAGATGGAGCGGCGCTTTAACCGTCTCGGCACCGGCATCCGGAGCTTCGAGGTGCGCGATGCCGAGAGCCTCGAGCGCCGCATCGCCGAGGCGGATGTGCTGGTGGTGTCCGGCCTCTGGCGCGACGCGCTTCTGAAGCGCGCGCCGCGGCTCCGCTTCATCCAATCGATCGGCGCGGGGGTCGACCAGTTTCCGCGTGACGCGCTGGCGGCGCGCGGCATTCGTCTCGCCAGCGCGCGGGGCGTCAACGCGCGCGCCGTCTCGGAGCACGCGATGGCGCTGATCCTGGCGCTGGCGCGGAAACTGCCGGAGGCGCGCGACAACCAGCGGCAACGCTTCTGGCGCGGCATGATCGGCGATCCCGAGGCGCGCGAGGACGAGCTCGGCGGCAAGACCCTGGTGGTGGTGGGCCTGGGTGCGATCGGCGTGCGCTTGGCCGCGCTCGCCAAGGCCTTCGACATGCGGGTCATCGGCTTGCGCCGCAACGTCGCCGCGGGCGGCGGCGCCGCCGATCGGGTGCATGCGCTGGGCGAGCTCAAGTCGCTCTTGCCCGAGGCCGACGTGGTGGCGCTTGCCTGTCCCCTCGCGCCGGAGACCGAGAAGCTCATCGACGCCGAGGCGCTCGCCTGCATGAAACCTTCAGCCGTTCTGGTCAACGTGGCGCGCGGGCGCTGCGTCGACGAGGGTGCGCTCGTCGCGGCGCTCGCGGCCCGCCGCATCGCCGGCGCCGGCATCGACGTCACCGTCGAAGAGCCGCTCGCACCCGCCTCGCCGCTCTGGACGATGGCGAACGTGCTCCTGACCCCGCACACCGCCGGCGAGACGCGGCGCTACGAGGACAACGTGCTCGCCATTCTGATGGAAAATCTCGACCGCCTCTGGCAAGGCGGGACGACGCTCCGCAACCAGGTCGTGTGAGGCCGCACGCTCCTCCGATCGCTCAGTTGAGGCCGTAGAAGCCCATCGCTCCTCCCGCCATCACCTGATGCCTGGTCTCCGGCGAGACGCCTTCAAGGCGGTCCAGCATCATTTTCGGTGCGCCCGGGAAGAAGCCGTCGGGATGCGGGTAGTCGGTCGCCCACAGAATCTTGTGCGGCCCGATATAGTCGGCGAGCACCCTGATGCTGTTCTCCACCGGCTCGAACGAAATCCAGCAATTGCGCTGAAAAAGCTCGCTCGGCCGCGTCGTCAACCCGCTGTCGTTGAAACCCCGGTCGTCAAAATGCCGGTCCATCCGGTCGAGCCATGGAGCAATCCAACCGCCGCCGGACTCGAGGAATCCGATGCGGATCTTCGGATGGCGTTCGCATACGCCGCCCCAGATCACGCTCATGCAAGCCAGCATCATCTCCATCGTATGCGAGATGATGTGGCGCGCGCCGCGTCCTTCGAAACGATCGACGCCGACGGTGGGCATGCCGCCGCCCGCCCCTTCGTGAAAGCCGATGGAAAAATCTAGATCCTCCGCCGCGGCCCAGAACTGCTCGTAGACCGGATGATGAACCATCTTGTCGTTGTAGGGGTTCGGCCGAATGAAGCCGCCGCGCATACCCAGCTCCTTGCGCGCGAACGTCATCTCCCTGATCGCCAGATCGACGTCTTGGAGCGGCAGCATCGCCACCCCGAACAGGCGATCGGGATAGGGCTTGCAGTAATCGGCAAGCCAACGGTTGTAGGCGCGGCAGGTCGCGGCGGCGAGCGCCGGATCGTGGATCGCGCCCGAGAACAGGCCGAGACTGGGATAGAGAAAGGCGGCATCGATCCCGTCGGCATCCATATCGGGGATCCGTTTGTGCGGATCGAAGCCGCCGGGCCTGCCGTCCTTGTAGGCAAGCGTGTCGCCCTCGACGATCCCTTGGCGCGCGCCCACCGCGCCGATCCGCCCGATGCCCCGCTGCCCGTCGCCGACCGGGCGCTCCTCTATGATAAGGCGCTCCTTGCCGTTCTCGCCTTTCGCTATCCGCGGCGCCCGGGCGCGAAAAGCGGGGTCCATGTAATGATCCCAGAGATCGAGCGGCTCGAGAATGTGGCCGTCGGCGTCGATGACCCGATAAGCGCGTCCCATGGCTCAGCTCCCTTGAGTTAGAAAGCGCAGGCGTACGAACCGAACGAATGAACCTACCGAGGCGCGAGTGGCGGAAGGCCTTCTTCCTTGCGGATGTCGTTGATGATCTGCAGCACCCGCTCGCGGTAGGGGCGGTACTGCATGCCGAATTCCGATACCAGCCGGGTATTGTCGATGAGATAGTTGCCCGAGAGCTCCCGTCCGCCTGTGTCCTTGTCAAAGGTGATCCGCGCATCGGGCAGGTAGCCGCGCACGATGTCGGCGAGGTCGCCCAAGCTGATTGCGTGTCCGCCGGTGTTGTAGACGGCGTGTTGCGGCTTCTCGGTCATGATCACGCGAGCGAAGATCTCGGCGATCTCGTCGACATGGATGGGGCAGCGCATCGCGTCTCTGTAAGGGAATTTCACCGCCTTGCCGCGCGCCGGCTCGGTGATGCAGAACACATGATCGACGGATCCCACGATCTTGTCCGGCCCGGTAACATTGGCCGGTCGGATTGCCGTGATCTCCATGCCGTGCTTCTCGCGGTAGTCCTGCGCCTGCCACTCGTTGAAGATCTTGTGCGCCGCGTATTGCACGTGCCCGTGGCGAAAATCGTCCTCGGTCACCATGCGGTCGCCGTAGAACTTCTGTTCGCCGGTGACCGCCAGCGAGCTGGCATAGGCAACGCGGTTGCAGCCGAGGAGGCGCGCTGCCTCGAAGACGTTGTCCATGCCGAGGATGTTGAGCTTGAAGGCGACCCGCGGCGGATGCGTGCTGCCGAGCCAATAGGCGAGATTGATGACGCGCTGCGGCTTGGCGGCGGTCATCGCCGCCATCACGTCGTCGAACTGGCTGACATCGCCCCGCACCACTTTCACCCGATGGCCGAGATGGCCGAAATCGGCGGCCTGCAGGTTGATATCCATGCAGACAACCTCTTCGCCGCGTTGCGCCAGGAGCGGAACGAGCCGTCGCCCGATAAACCCGGTACCGCCGGCGATGAAAGTCGTCATAGCCGTCCCTCCCGATGCATTTGTTCTCTATTGAAGACAAGTGTTTTTGATTGAAGCGGCCGAGCGGCGCCTGTAGCATATCGCCGCAATCAGCGTCAATGCCTGCACAGCGACAGGGATGGGAGGACTGTGTCTAGGCGAGTTGCCGAGCGCGATAAGGACCCGCCGGAACTGATTACGGATTCCGGCCCGTCTCCGGTCACGCGGATTGGTCCGTTGGGAAAGCCGGTCGGCGCCGTTGTCGCCGCGGCAAAGGTTCTCCGGGCTCTCCATGCGTCCGAGCGCCCGCTCAACGCGAGCGAGGTCGCCCGCGCCGCGGGCCTCCATCGCGGCACGGCCTACAATATTCTGCGGACGCTGCAAGCCGCGGGCTTTGTCGGCTACGACGAGGCGACCCGCACCCACGCCGTCAGTTTGCACATTCTCGAGCTGGCGTACGGGGTATTGCGGCGCAGCGGGTTGATCGACATCGCGCGTCCGCTGATGCATGCAGTGTCCGATGCCCATGCCGTATCGGTTTACCTGTCCAAAGTGTTGCGGCCTTCATCGCTGCTGCTGTTGGATTGGGTTGGCGTCGCACGGCGTCCTGATCCGCACGTCACGGTCGGGCGGCAGTACCGCAGCCCCGGCGGTGCGTCGGGCGTCGTCATCGCCGCGTTCGGCGGCAACAGCGAACAGGAGTGGGAGACGGCGTTTTCGCAGGTCCACTGGTACGAGAAGCCCTCCTTTCGGGATTTCTTGACGCGGGTGAAAGAAGCGAAGCAATCCGGCTTCGCGGTGGATCGCGGGACGATGTTCCGCGGTGTCACGCTCGTGTCGGTGCCGATCTTGTCGCCCTCATGGGAGTTGTTGCTGATCCTTACGGCAGCGGGGCACTCGCATGATCTCGACGACGCAGCGGTGGGCGTGCTGAGCCGCGCGATGCAGTCCGCGGCGGGCCGACTCTCGGACAGCTTGCCGTTGCTGCGGCTCGGATAATCACCAGCCTTGGAGGAGACTGCACGCCGTTAAATGGCGCAGGCTTGGGCGCGATAGGACAAAACGACGGAGAGCGCAATGGATGTCGGCATGATGATGGTGTTCACCGGTTACGGCTGGGACGACTGCTCCGACGCGCAGGTCTGGGACGAGGAGATCCGGCTGGCGCGGCTTGCCGCAGATCTGGGCTTCGACTGTCTCTGGTCGGCCGAGCACCACTTCAATGACTATTCATTCGTGCCGGACAACCTCCAGCTGATGACCTATCTCGCCGCGCTCTGCCCCGACATCGACCTGGGCACGGCCGCCGTTATCCTGCCGTGGCACGATCCGCTGCGCGTTGCCGAGCAGGCGGCTGTGCTCGACATGCTGAGCAAGGGCCGACTGCGCCTCGGTTTCGGCCGCGGCCTGGCGCGCCGCGAGTTCGCCGCCTTCCGTCTCAGCATGGACGAGTCCCGCGAGCGCTTCGATGAAGCGGCGCCGATGATCGTCAATGCGCTGAAGACCGGGTTTATCGAGGGCGAGGGAAAGTTCTACAAGCAACCGCGCATCGCGATCCGGCCGCGGCCGATGCACTCGTTCGATGGCCGCATCTATGCCGTGGCATCGAGCGAAGACTCGATCAACTCGGCGGCGAAGCTCGGCGCCCATATCGTCATGTTCGCCGACCGGCCGTGGGAGCTGCGCCTGCCGGGTATCGATCGCGGCCGCGAGCTGCATCGCCAATACCACGGCACCGAGCCCCCGCGGATCATGCTCACAGAATTCTGCGTGTGCGGCACCAAGCTGGCGGAAACCGAGGAGGAAGCGCGCCGCTATCAGGGAAAATTCGTCGAGAGCAACTTCTATCATTACGAATTTCTCGGTGAGCATTTCAGGACGGTGAAGGGTTACGACGCCTATCAGCAGAAAGCGGAAATTGCGCGCAAGGGCGGCCTCGAAGGAGCGGTGGCCGGCTTCATGCAAGCGGCCAGCTGGGGCACGCCCGAGAAAATTCTGCGCGGGCTCGAAGAGCGTCGCAAAATCCTCGGCGATTTTGAGCTCAATGTCGCCTTCCGCTTCGGCGGCACGCCCTACGACGTTGCCGAGCGCGGCCTCAGACTGTTTGCCAAGGAGGTGTTGCCGGTGCTCAAGGCCCGATCTGCGGCCAAGGCGCGGGACGCCGCCGAGTGAAGGCGCCCAGTGGGGCGGCGAGGAAGTCACGAGATCCAGATACCGGTGGGAGACTCTAAATGTCGCTGCTGCGTTCGGAACCTGAGAAATTTGATGCGATCATTGTCGGCGCCGGCGTCGGCGGCCTCTACGCGATCCATCGTCTGCGCGCACTGGGGCTCAAGCTGCGCGCCTTCGAGGCCGGTGACGGGGTTGGCGGCACTTGGTACTGGAACCGCTATCCGGGGTGCCGCTGCGACGTCGAAAGCCTGGAATACTCGTATTCCTTCTCCGAGGCGCTGCAGGAGGAATGGCGTTGGCCGGAGCGCTACGGCACGCAACCCGAGATCCTGCGTTACATCAATCACGTCGCCGACCGCTTCGATCTTCGGCGCGATATCGACTTCAACACCAGGGTCAAGAAAGCCGTCCTCGACGGCAGGACGAACACGTGGACGGTGACAACCGACAAGGGGAAGGTCGCAACCGCCCGATTTTGCATCATGGCGACCGGCAATCTCTCGACGCCGCGGCGGCCGAACTATCCTGGTTTGGAACGGTTCAAAGGGAAGTGGTACCACACCGGTTTGTGGCCGCATGAAGGAGTGGACTTCACCGGCCTGCGCGTGGGCGTGATCGGCACGGGCTCGTCCGGGGTCCAGTCGATACCCATCATCGCCAAAGCGGCGAAGCATCTCTACGTCTTCCAGCGGACCGCCAACTTCAGCCTGCCGGCGCGCAACGCGCCGATGGACCCCGACAAGGAGACGGCGCACAAGGCCGAGTATCCCCAGCGCCGTCGCGCCGCCTTCGACACGCCATTCGGGATTGCCGGGTACCCGCCGCCTCTGAAATCGGCGTTGGACGCAAGCGAAGAAGAACGGCTCGACGCCTACGAGGCGAAATGGATGGAAGGCGGCAGCATCAGCTTCCTCTATTCCTATACGGATCTCTTGATCAGCAAAGAGGCCAACGAAACGGCTTCGGAATTCGTTCGCCGGAAGATCCGCGCCACGGTGAAGGATCCCCGGACGGCCGAGCTGCTGTGCCCCAACGATCATCCGATCGGCACCAAACGGCTCATTCTCGATACCGATTACTACGAGACGTACAATCGCGACAACGTTACGTTGGTCGATATCAGAAACAAGCCGATCCGAGAAATCACGCCCGCCGGGCTCTCGACCGCCGATGCCGACTACGAGCTCGATGCTATCGTCTTCGCCACCGGATTCGACGCCATGACCGGTGCGATGAAAGAGATCGACATTCACACCGACACGGGAGTGTCGATCCAACAGAAATGGGAGCACGGGCCCCGTAGCTATCTCGGGATCATGATCGCCGGATTGCCGAATTTGTTCATGATCACCGGCCCGCAAAGTCCCGGCGTCAAGAGCCAGATGATCCTTTCTTGCGAGCAGCACGTCAATTGGATTGCCGATTGTCTGCAGTATCTGCACGCTCAGGGCTTCTCGCGCATCGAAGCGGAGGAGGATGCCGAGGAGGCCTGGGTAAAACACAACAACGAAGTCGCGAACCGAACGCTCTATCCGCTGGCGAACTCATGGTACGTCGGCGCCAACATCCCCGGAAAACCCCGCGTCTTCATGCCTTATGTCGGCGGCGTCACCGCCTATAAGAAGCGCTGCGACGAAGTCGCGGCCAATGGATACCCAGGCTTTCGTTTGGGCAGGTCCGTTGCGGAGCAAAGGTTTGCGGCACAGTGAGGATGCCGACGACGTCTGTGTGCGTCGCTCCGATCGCCGCCGCACCCTTGACTTGCGAATCCCCGGCGAGACTTATTGCGGTGGCTGCGACCGGGAAAAGCGATGGATAAAGCTCCCGTCTTGATCGTCGGCGGGGGTCCGGTGGGCCTCACCGCCTCGCTGCTGCTGTCGCGAGCGGGTGTGCGCTCGCTCCTGGTCGAGCGCCACCCCGGCACGGCCATCCATCCCAAGGCGCGCGGCATCAATGCGCGCACGATGGAGGTCTTCCACCAGCAGAGCATCGCCGCCGCCATCCGCAAGGCGGGTTTGCCCCCGGCGCATACCGGGTTCATCGTCTGGGCGAAGACGCTCGCCGGCGAGGAGTTGGAGCGCCGCGTGCCCTGGAGCCGTCGCGCGCAAAGCGCCGAGGTGAGCCCGGTTCCGGCCTGCCTCTGCGCCCAGGACGATCTCGAGCCCGTGCTGCGGCATTTCGCGGCGGAGGAGGCGCTGGCCGAGCTCCGCTTCAACACCGAGATGACGCACTTTGCCGCCGACGATACGGGCGTTGTCGCCACGCTTCGCGACAGCGAGAGCGGCGCCACGGCGGAGATCCGCGCCCGCTACATGATCGCCGCGGACGGCGCGCAAAGTCGCGTGCGCCGCGCGCTCGGCATAGGGATGTTGGGGCAAGAGAACGTCTATGACAGCGTCAACATTTTGATCAATGCCGATCTCCGGCCATGGACGGCGCACCGCCCGGCAGCGCTTTACTTCATCGAGAACCCGGAGCTCCGCGCCACCTTCCTCACCATCAACGCCGCCGACCGCTGGGGCTTCCTGGTGAATCCGCTGGCGGCGCAAGGTTTCAAGGCCGCGGACTTCACGCCCGACCGCGCCGCGGCGCTGGTGCGCCTGGCGGTGGGGGTTCCCGACCTCGCCGTCAACGTGCTCGGCATCGCGCCCTGGACGGCGTCGGCGCATGTCGCGGAGCGCTACGTCCATGGCCCCGTCTTTCTCGCCGGCGACGCCGCGCACGAGATGCCGCCTACCGGCGGCTTCGGCCTCAATACCGGCGTGCAGGACGTGCACAATCTCTGTTGGAAGCTCGGTCTTGTCTTGCGTGGGGTGGCGGCGCCGGCGTTGCTCGAGACATATCACGACGAGCGCCAGCCGGTCGGCCGCGCCATCACCGAGCAGAGCCTCACCAACGCCATCTCGATGGGCAGGATGCAACAGCGGCTCGAGAACACCAGCGCCAGGCCCGAATATCTCAACGAGCAAGGCATGATCTTCGGCGCCACCTACGCCTCCCGCGCGGTGATCGCCGACGGCACGGCGCCGACGGCCGTCGCCAATCCCGTCACCGACTATGCGCCGTCGGCGCGCCCGGGCGGCCGCGCGCCCCATGTCTGGCTCGAGGCCAAGGGCGGCGAACGATGCTCGACCATCGACCTTGTCGGCAACGGCTTCCTGCTGATGACGGCCCCGCGCGGCCAGGCTTGGAGCGAGGCCGCCGAGCGAGCGGCCGCCGCGACGGCGCTGCCGATCCCCGTCGTGACGATCGGCGACGGCCGCTTCCCCGATCCCCAATACCGTTGGCGGCGTGCCTACGAGGTCGACGACGGCGGTGCCGTGCTGGTGCGGCCCGACGGCTATGTCGGATGGCGCCATCGCTCCGCCGCGGGCGATCCGCCGCGCGTTTTCCTGGACGCGATCGCCGCGATCCTGGGCCGGACGCAATGAGGGACGCATGCCCGCGCTGCCGCTAGACGACCGCCTCCGCATCGGCGTGCAGACGATCCACCGGCGCACCGAGCCGGCCCAGGGGCCGTGGCTGCCGCGCATCGACGAGATGTGCGCGCTGGTGGAGCTGGTCGACCGCGGCGGTTATAACTCGCTCTGGGTCGGCGACCACATCGCCTTTCCGCTGGCGATTTTCGATCCGCTGCTGCAGCTGGCGCAGGCCGGGGTGGTGAGCCGCCGGCTGCTGCTCGGCACCGCGGTCTTTCTCCTGCCGCTCCGCCATCCCACCCCGGTCGCAAAGCAGGTGTCAACGCTGGACCACCTGCTCGAAGGCCGCCTCATCTTCGGCGTCGGCGTCGGCGGCGAGTTTCCGAAGGAATACGAAGCCTGCGGCGTGCCGCTCGCCGAGCGCGGCGCGCGGCTCTCGGAGAGCATCGAGGTGCTGCGGAAGCTCTGGCGCGGCGAGAGCGTCTCGCATGCCGGCCGCTTCTTTCGCTTCGACGGCGTCGCCATGGCGCCGCCGCCGCGCCAGCCCGGCGGGCCGCCGATCTGGTGCGGCGGCCGCTCCGATGCCGCGCTCCGCCGCATCGGCCGCTTGACCGACGGATGGATGTCCTACGTCGTGACGCCGGAGATGTTCGCCGACGGCCTCGCCAAGATCGCAGCATCCGCGACAGAGGCCGGGCGCCGCTTCGAGCGGGGTTTCGGCACCGCCCATCTCCTCTTCGCGCGGATCGACGAGACCTACGAGAAGGCGCTCGACGCCGCGACGCTCTCGCTCAGCCGGCGCTACGCCATGGATTTTCGCAAACCCGCGCAACGCTATTGCGCGCTCGGCCCCCCGGCGGCGGTCGCCGCGGCCGTGCGCCGCTTCCACGCAGCGGGCGCCCGCCACGTCATCCTCGACCTCGTCGGCCCTTACGAGGAGCGCGACCAGCAGATCGAACGCTTCGCCGCCGAGGGCCTCCCGCTGCTCGCCGATCTGCGCCACCCGGCGCGGTCGCAGTGACTGCCGTCGTGAGAGATCCAGGCTTAGTCGCCGTCGCATGGCAGGCTGCGGCCTTGGCGTCGCCAGCCGCGGCGCCTCACGCGCTCTCGTGCGCCCCGGCGACTTCGCTGCGAATCAGCGTCACGCGCTCGGCGACGCGGTCGAGCAAGGAAGCGAGCGCGGCGCCCGTCATCTCGGCGATCCGCACCCGGCCCCAGAACACCAGCGCGCCGCCATCGTCGACGGCAATCTGAAAGGGCGCGACGTCGCTGTCGAAGAGGTTGCTGCGCAGCAGATAGACCACCAGCCCATAGCCGGGATCCGTCGGCAGAGGCGCCACCGGAGCGACGATCAGCAAGGTCTCGTCGTCGCCGCCATAGACAAGAATCTCGGTGTCCGCGCCAACGGTCAGGCGAAAGCCGCCGGTGTCGTCTTGCGGCAGCGCCGGAAGGCCAATCGCGGCGGCAAGCTCGGCCATCAAGGCGCGGGTGCGGGTGAGCGCCGTCATTGGCGCCGGGCGCGGAGCGGCATGGTCAGCTCACCTTCATGAGATAGGTCTGAAGCTCGGCGGCAAAGGCATGATGGCCGTGACGGTTGGCAAAATCCGACTTCGTCGCAAAATGCTTGATGGCGATGGTCAGGGCGTCATTCACGTCCTTGGGCGTCTTGACGCCGCGCAGCAGCGTGTCGACCTGACGCAGCACCGTGCCGCCGACGCCCTTGGGACTCTCCGTCACCATCTTGGGGTAGACGACGTCGCGTAGAATGGTCTGAGCATGGCTCTTGGCGGCGAGCGCGTCGGCGACGGCGACGCCGGCATCGAGAATGGCCGAGGCTTGGTAGCCCGACGCCTTGGCGAGATCGAGCAGCGGGTCGAGCTTGCCGCTCCGGTTGAGCTCGCGGCCGATGAAGGCCTGGCGATTGGCATGGCCTTGGCCGAGGTCGTCGAGGGCCTTCAGCGCCTGCTGCAACGGCCCGCGCGCCAGCGCATCGGCCTTGACGCCGAGTGCCAGGCTCTCGAGCGCGACGATCGCCTTCGCGACCTCGTCGCGGAATTTGAGCTCGTCCTTGGCGCCGGGAAAGTCGCTCGCGGCCATCGCCTCGAGATCGGGGCGGCCCAGGCTGCTCAACATCTCCGCCGCCGAGGCGAAGTCGCGGGTCTCCGGCAATTCGCGGTTCTTGATGTGCGCCAGCGTCGCGTTCTCGGTCAGGCTCTGCAGCTTGACCTTGTCTTCCTTCGGCATGTCGAAATTGATGGTGCCACCGATGAAGCCCGAGAAATCCGTGCGCTCGTACCAGGGACCCTTGAATTTGAGTGGCACCATAACGACGTCCTCCGGCCGGTCGGCGAGGCCGCGATTCTTGGCGTAGTCGGCGGCCGAATTGGGCGCGCCGGTGACGAGGTCGTTGATCCGCTTGAGCGACGGCGTCGCCTCGCCTTTCAGAATCTCCTTCGAGGCCTCTTCTTCGAAGACGAAAGTCATCTTGCCGCCTTCGGGAATGGGATCGAGCGCGCGTTCGGCGCCGATGAGATCGCTGGTCGGCGCGTTGTTCATAACGCCGCCATCTTGGAAGCGCGCGGTGACCCCCGAGGACATTCTGATGTTGACCGGCTTGAACACCGGCGGCAACGCAGCGGACGCGTGAACGGCGCGCGCGATGTCGAGATCGGGCTCGGTGTCGGCGCTGAAGATCGCCAGCTGCGGCTTGCCCTTGTCGATCTTTCCCGGCGACGCGCTGTCGTCGCCCATCATTGTCCCGGAGATGACGAGGTCCTTGATGCCCGGCACGACCTGCGACAGCGTCCGGAGATCGCCGAAGGTCACGCCGCCGCCGCGGCTGATCTTGCCGTCGATCGCCTCGACCGCGTCGAGGGTCGTCTTGTCGATGCCGTTCGTCTTGGACGCGGCATCCGTCCCTTGGCCCGGCTTTGCTCCCTTGAGGAACTCGGCGATCTTGCCGTGCACCGAGGCGCCGAGCTGCTCGCGGACGAAGCTCTCGAGACCGTCGCCATCGACATTGAGCGGCAGAATGTCGCCGCCTTTGACCAGCGGCCCCATTTTCGTGTCGTTGGCGAGCTTGGTGAAGGTCTCGGCCGACATGCCGGCCGCCAAGACCGCCGCCGTCATCGAGCCGACCGAGGCGCCGTGAAAGCACTTCACGTCGTTCAGCATCCCGGTCTCTTCCAAGGCCTTGACCGCGCCGGGCAGGGCCGCGCCCTTGCCGCCGCCGCCGGAGAAGGTGATCTCCTGCACCGGCGGCGGATCGGTGGTGAGCGCGACGCGGCCATCCCTGCCGGTGACGACCTCGATTTTCTTGCCGGTGCGGCTCTCAATCGTGGTCTTGGGGCCGACCGGGGCAGATGCCGTCATCGGCGCGCGCAGACCTTCCGTGGCCTGCAGGGCCGCACCGACCGATTGGGTCCAAAGCCGCGGATCGCGGGCGGCCTTGGAGAGCGG
This sequence comes from Allostellaceae bacterium, assembly GCA_035515835.1. Lineage (GTDB taxonomy): Bacteria > Pseudomonadota > Alphaproteobacteria > ATCC43930 > CGMCC-115725 > DAHUYF01. The sequence continues at coordinate 9,129 of DATJAV010000201.1, read as the reverse complement.
CGTGTTCGGATCTACCGCCGTCATGGTGGATGCCTGAGCGCCGGCGGCTGACGGTGCGCCAGGACGGTTTTCGCTGTCGCCGGGCTGCGGGATCCGAACATCGAGCGCGGCCATCATCCAGCCGCGTTTCTGCGCGGCATCGCTATCGTCGGTCATGCCCGGCACTTGTTGCGATCAAGGAGTACAAGATGGCGCTCTGCTGCGCCCGCGCCAGAGTGCCGCGAAGCGCCGGCGCTTGCAAGACGTCGGCCGATGATTGCCGCATCGCCGCAGCCCTACGCGGAGCTGCCTAGCTCCGCGCAAGGCTGCCGGCACCGCGCGCCAGCCCTTTTATCGGCCAGCTTCGGTCACTGGTTTGGCGTGCCCGCGGCGTTCATGACCATGTGCGTCGCCATGTGCTTGCCCACCTTCTTGTCGGGCAGGATGTAAAGCTGGCCTTTGTACTCGACGATCACGTGGTCGCCGACCGGCTGGGCTTCGGCCGTAATCCTGTCCGCCATATCGTCGGGAAGCGTCGCCGGCTGCTTGAGAATTCGCGCCGCCATCCCGTCGTGCGCCTGTTGCACCACCAGCGCTTGGCCGTCGTTGATATCCATGAAGAGATACCCTGGGGGATCGGCGCGAGTTATGGCGGTTCCGAGCGCCGACGCGGCGGCGGCGAGAAATATCGTCAAGGCAACGCGTCGAGAAAGCCAGGGTGTCATGAGAGTCTCCGATCTTGGATTTTGGGAGCGAACCGCGAGTGGCATGAAGATCGCCGGGTATGCGGGCGGCGGCTTGTCGCAAGCGAGCGGGGCTTGTCGCAAGAGAGCTTTGCTCTTGGCGAAGCCGGCTCGATGGGATTGAAGTCGGAACTGTGAGAACGTAGGTAGCAGACGCTCGCTCCCGCGCTTCAACGGCAACGGTCGCCAAGGGAGTTGGCAGATGGAGGTCGCATTGCTTCAGCACCTGCATCGGGCGCCGCGGTCTCACCTACTATCGCTCGCGGCGGATTTCTTTGCGCTGACGAAACCCCGCGTCACGCTGCTTGCGGCTTTCACCGGCGCGCTTCCTCCCATGATTGGCTGGGCGGCGACAACGGGCGAGATCGGGTTTCGGCCGTTCACCTTATTTCTAATCATTTTCCTGTGGACGCCGCCCCATTTCTGGGCATTGTCGCTCAATCGTGCAGACGAATATGTTTGGAGCGGTGTCCTCATGCTGCCCGTCGCTGCCGGCAGGGCCGAAACAACGCTCCGGTCCCCAAGTCTCAGAGCACACGAGGTCTAGCATGCGGCATGCTGCTCTCGTCCCTGTCCTGGTCGGCGTCGCGACGCTCGGGGGTTGCTCCGAAGGCATTCTCGATCCGCGGGGACCGATCGCATCGGCCGAGCGGCTGTTGTTGATCAATTCGACCGCCATCATGCTCGTGGTTGTCTTTCCGGTGGTCCTCGCAACTCTAGCTTTCGCCTGGTGGTACCGGGCGTCCAATCCGCGCGCCAGCCGCCAGCCGGCCGGAGACTATGAAGGGCGCATCGAGTTCGTCACGTGGTCGATCCCGGCGCTGATCGTGATCCTGCTCAGCGGGGTCATCTGGATCGGTTCGCATCAGCTGGACCCGCGCGTGCCGATCGCCGCGAAGGCGAAGCCGCTGCGGATTGACGTCGTCGCGCTCGATTGGAAATGGCTCTTCATCTACCCCGATCAGGGCATTGCCGCCGTCAATGAGTTGGTCATGCCGGCGGGAACGCCGGTCACCTTCCGGCTCACCTCGGCAACGGTGATGAACTCATTCTTCATCCCGCAGCTGGGCAGCCAAGTCTACGCGATGGGCGGCATGACGACGCACCTCAACCTGCTTGCGGATGCGCCCGGCGAATATCCGGGGTTCTCGGCGATGTACAGCGGCGACGGCTTCTCCGACATGCGCTTCGTCGCCAAAGCGGTTCCGGTTGCCGACTTCGACGCCTGGGTGAAAGAGGTGCGCAGTGCCGGGCCGGGGCTCGACGCTCAAGCCTACGGCGCCTTGGCAAAACCGAGCACGGCCGTGCCCCCTGCGACCTATCGCTCGGTGGAGCCCGACCTCTTCCAGCATATCATCGATGAGACGGTATCGGCTCCCGGCAAGGCAGGCGCGGCTTGGCGTCCGCCGCTGCAAAAGGGAAGAGGGTGACATGCTGGGCAGGCTCACCTGGGCGGCGATTCCATTCAACGAGCCCATTCCGCTGTTGACCGGCGCGGTGGTGATCATCGTCATTCTGGCGGCGCTCGGACTGGTCACCATCAAGGGCTGGTGGCCCTATCTGTGGCGCGAATGGATAACCAGCGTCGACCATAAGCGCATCGGCGTCATGTACGTGGTTCTGGGGCTGGTCATGCTGCTGCGCGGCTTCGCCGACGCGATCATGATGCGCACGCAGCAGGCGCTGGCCATCGGCGACGCGCAGGGATACCTGCCGCCGGAGCATTACGACCAGATCTTTTCCGCCCACGGCGTGATCATGATCTTTTTCGTGGCCATGCCTCTGGTGATCGGTCTGATGAACGTCGTCGTCCCTTTGCAGCTCGGCGTGCGCGACGTGGCCTTTCCCACCCTCAACTCGGTGAGCTTCTGGCTGACCGCGACGGGGGCGCTGCTGGTCAATGCCTCGCTCGTCATCGGCAATTTCGCTCGCACCAGCTGGTGGAACTACCCGCCGCTGTCCGAGCTCACCTTTTCGCCGGGTGTCGGCGTCGACTACTACCTCTGGTCCTTGCAGATTTCCGGCATCGGGACGTTGCTCACCGGCGTCAATTTCGTGGCGACGATCCTCAAATTGCGCGCTCCCGGCATGACCTATTTCCGCATGCCGGTGTTCTGCTGGACCGCGCTGGCCACGAACATGATGATCGTGGCCGCGTTCCCGATCCTGACCGCGACCTTCATGATGCTGCTGCTCGACCGTTATCTCGGCATGCACTTCTTCACCAATGACGGCGGCGGCAACCAGATGATGTATGTGAACCTCTTCTGGGCGTGGGGCCATCCCGAGGTCTACATCCTGGTCCTCCCGGCATTCGGCGTCTATTCCGAAGTGGTTGCGACCTTTTCCGGCAAAGCGTTGTTCAGCTACCGCTCGATGGTTCTCGCCACGCTCGGGATCTGCGTCCTCTCCCTCATGGTCTGGCTGCATCACTTCTTCACCATGGGCGCTGGCGCCGACGTCAATGCCTTCTTCGGCATGATGTCGTCGATCATTGCCGTTCCGACCGGGGTCAAGATATTCAACTGGCTTTTCACGATGTATCGCGGCCGCGTCGTCTACACCACGTCCATGCTGTATTCGGTGGGCTTCATGATCACCTTCGTCATCGGCGGCCTCACCGGCGTGCTTCTGGCGGTGCCGCCCGTCGATTTCGTGCTGCACAACAGCGCCTTCCTGGTCGCCCATTTTCACAACGTCATCATCGGCGGCGTCGTGTTCGGTGCCTTTGCGGGTTACAATTATTGGTTCCCGAAGGTCTTCGGCTTCACCTTGGACGATCGCTGGGGCAAGGCCGGCTTCTGGTGCTGGCTCGGCGGCTTCTGGCTCGCCTTCACGCCGCTCTATGTGTTGGGCCTGATGGGCATGACGCGGCGCCTCCAGCACATCCCCGACCCGAGCTGGCGGCCGCTGCTGCTCGTGGCGGAGCTCGGGGCGGTGGTGATCTTCTGCGGCATTCTCTGCCAGATCGCGCAGCTCTATGTCAGCATCCGCACGCGGGAGCGTCGCCGCGACCTGACCGGCGACCCGTGGAACGGGCGAACCCTGGAATGGGCGACCGCTTCGCCGCCGCCCGCCTACAACTTCGCCGTATTGCCGCAAGTCGAGACCATCGACGCCTTCTGGTACATGAAGCGCACGGGGCGGACGCGGATCGAGCCGGCCTACGAGACGATCGAGATGCCGCGCAACAGCGCGACGGGTTTCGTCACGGCTTTCTTTGCCACCATCACCGGCTTCGCCCTGATCTGGCACATCTGGTGGATGGTGATTGTGGGATTTCTCGCCGCCGCGGTCACGGTGCTGGTCGCCGGCTGGAGCGACCCGCGCGAGCGCGAGATATCGGCTGAGGAGATTGCGCGACTCGAACGGGCCAGGTTGGGTCCGAGGCAGCCCGCAGAATGAGCATGGCAGCCATCGACACGGCACCAACCGCCGTTCGAACCGAGCTCGTGCCCGGACGCGGCGGCGGCGGGCCGGCGTCGAAGCGCACCGTCGTCGCCTACGGGTTTTGGATCTTCATCCTGAGCGACATCGTGATGTTCTCGTGCCTCTTCGCAGCCTATGCGGTCTTGTCCGGCAATACCGCCGGAGGACCGAGCGGACGCGAGCTCTTCAACCTGCACAACGTCTTCGCCGAGACGATGTGTCTCTTGCTTTCGAGCTACACCTGCGGGCTCGGCGCGTTGTCCGCCGAGCGGCGGGAGCCGATGCGGTTCATGCTCTTCGCCGCGGTCACTTTCGTGCTCGGCGCGGCCTTCCTCTTCATCGAGGTTAGCGAATTCGCCGGCATGGTGGCGAGAGGCGCCGGGCCGGGGCGCAGCGCCTTTCTGTCCAGCTTCTTCACTTTGGTGGGCACGCACGGCGCGCACGTCACCGGCGGCCTCATCTGGCTCGTCTATCTGGTGGCGCAAGTCGTCGCCAAGGGCTTGCGGCCTGCCGTATTGCGGCGCCTCTTGTGCTGGAGCCTGTTCTGGCACGCGTTGGATATCGTCTGGATCGGCGTGCTGACGCTGGTCTACCTGATGGGAGCACGCTGATGAATGGTCACGATCACGTCTTCGACGACCGCACGCCCGGCGTCGAAGAGCATGAGCCGAGCGCCAGTTATCTGTCCTACACGGCGGGGCTCGGGCTTGCCATCCTGGCGACGATCGCCTCCTTCATCGTCTCGCAGACCGATCTTCTCTGGCCGCCGGGCATACCGGCGGGGTTGGTCGTCCTCGCCTTCGCTCAGATCGGCGTTCACCTCGTCTTCTTTCTGCACTTGGGCAGCGGATCCGACAACACGAACAACATCCTGGCCCTCGCCTTCGGCGTGCTGGTCGTCTTTCTCGTGATCGGCGGCTCGATCTGGATCATCGCCAATCTCAACGAAAACATGACGGCGATGGACCACATGATGCAGGTGCGACATTAGAGCGTTCTTCGATTGCGTGGAATCGGCGTCGCTTGACCCCTCGCCCCTCCCCCCTTGAGGGGCAGGGCAATCGCATTTGGGTTGGGTGCTGATTGTTTCCTCGTCGTGGCCGCGCTTGTCCCGCCGACCGACGGGCCGCGAGGGCGCTATTCCCGCGGCTCGATCTGCTGGCCGCCGACGACTTCGTCCTGTCGCTGCGATCGCTGTAGAACACCAGACCCATCAGTCCGAAACCGACCAGGGCCGTGAACAGCACGCCAAGAACGCCAGCGACGGTTCCCGCAGTATCGAGACCGAAGGCGCCGAGCGCCACCCAGGCAACCGCCGTGATCACCGCAACGGCGGCAATGCCAAACACCACGAACCGCCTGATCCACCTCGTCTCGCCGGGGTTCTCCATGTAAGCCTCCGCTCGATCGCCTGCCTCGCCGTCCTTGCCAGACTTGAGCTCGTCCGACAGTCGCTGCTCACCGCGCCCGGGGGGACGCGTTCATGTTGGGCGCGAGGCCGGGGTTGATCTGTTCGGGATTGAGCCGTCCGATGGGTTTGGGTGTGGCAAGGGTCGCGGTCGCGCCCTTCTCGTCGCCGATCTGCGGCACGCACCCCGGTGAGGGCTGCGGACCGCGAACGACGTCGACCAGATGATGCGCAAGGCTGGCGAAGGGCTGGCTGAGCCAGCTCCCGCTCTCAGGCGCCTCGGCACCGCGGATCGTCACTGTCGCGGTCATGCCGGAAACAAGCGGGGTGCCGGCAGGGACATGGGTGATCCGGATGCGGACAGGCACGCGCTGCGCGAGCCGCACCCAGGTGTAGACCGGATCGACGTTGGGCAAACCTTGCGTGCTTGGCGTGGCGTTCGAGACGCTGATGCCACGGGTCACGGATTCCACCCGCCCCACGATCGGATCGCGGTAGCCCATCAACGCCGCTTCGGCGCGGTCGCCGACGCAGATATGGGCCATCTTGGTTTCCTCGAAATAGCCGTCGATCCAAAAGCTGTCGGCATCGATCACCGAGACGTTGGTCGTGCCCGCGCGAGCATAGTCGCCCACCCGCATCAGCAGATTGGTGACATAGCCGTTCACGGGACTGCGCACCTGCGTCCGTTTGAGGTTCATGTCGGCCTGCGCCACCCGCTCCTGAGCGGCGTCGAAACTCGCCTGCGCCTGGATGGCGTTGCCGACATAGAGCTGCTGCTCCTCCGGTGTCGTGGCGAGGTCACTGAGGTGCTGCCGGCGCTCCGCCTGGATGCGCTTCACCTGCAGATCGGCGGCTTTCTGGCGCAGCTGCGCCTTGTCCGTGTCGAGCGCCACCTGGAAATCAAAGGGATCGATGACATAGAGCACGTCGCCTTCGTGGACGTATTGGTTGTCGACGACCCGCACTTCGGTGATCTGCCCCGACACCTCTGGCGCGATGCTCGCGACCTGCGCGCGAACGCTGCCGTCTCGCGTCCAGGGCGCGGTGACATAGGCGTCCCAGATGACCAGCGCGGCGAGCACGGCAAGGAGAAGGATGACGAGGGTCGCTGCCGTCTTGAGCGTCCTCCAAGCGAAGCGGGCGATCGGACCTGGACGCCGGGGTGCCGGACCTTGCAATGGCGACTTTCGGTCGACGGGGAGACGTTCGCTGGGATCCGCGATCCACGGCCGCCCTTCCAAGGCCTCGGCCGCCGCGCTCGGCGCCGCGGCGGCGACGTGAAGCACGGAGCGCTCGACCGCCCCCGGACCGAGCTCGGCCAGGTCGGACGACGGTCGGTCGCGTGAGATGGAAGCCGGCGATGGCAAGGACCCCTCCTTCTCTAGAACAGCACGATGAGCAGCGCGAGGATCAGGACGTAGAAGCTCAGTTGCGCGAGCGGCGGATTGCTGAAGGCGCGATCGAAGGCGACGAGGCGGAGGAAGAGCCGCAGCACCGCGAAGATCACCATGGCGGCGCCCGCGTAGATCACGAAAGGAGCGACGAGCACCCCGCCCATCGTCAATTCGGGAAAGCTGTGCATCATGACGCGGCCGACCGCTGTGGATCGAGGCCAATGGGGCTCGCGTCGATCAGGAAGGCAGCCCAGATCAGATCGAGGGTGGCCGCTTGAGCTGCCGCCTGACCGTCATGATCGAGCTGGGCTCCTGTCCTCGCGAGATCGGCGGCGGCCCGGCGCAGGCCAGAGGGGTCAGAGGCGGCGAGGGCCGAATATCCCTCCCCTACCAGCCCCCCACCCGTCCAAGCGGCGAGTTCGGCGAGCGTTGTCCGGACCCGTCGCGCTGCAGCGGCGCATCCGAAGATATCGAGCGCCTGATGGAGGTCGTCACGGCGCTCATCGGCGGCGGCGGGCTGCAGCGCGGCCAGTTGCCCGATGCGGTCCGCATCCCGGAACAGGGCCTCGTCATCCCCACGCCGGGACCGGCGACCGGCCAGCAGGTCGCGCATCTCCGCCCGTGCCGATGTCAGGTGCCAACGCCGCCGAAGCGCGTCGGAGGTCGGGAGAACGGTCCGCAGCAGGACGAAGACCAGAATGACCGCCGCGATCGCCATGACGCTGGTGAACAGGTAGGTTTCAGGGTTATAGGCCTGCGGATTCGTCGGGGAGAGGATCGTGAGGAAGTAGATCAGCACCAGGAACGCGATCGAGACCACTCTCGGCTGCGGGATCGTGAGCAGCAGCGCGGCGGCGAGGACGACCGGCGCCATGGCGATCGCCAGAAGGGGAAACTGGTCGACGCCGTCGAGGATCAGGAACTCCGTCGCGCCGGCCACCAGCACGGCGATCTGCACCGCGATCGCCGCGTTGGCCGGGAAGGCACGCGGGTTCGGGGTGTTGGCGCTCAACGCGATGGTGAGTGCCATCAGCGCGAGGCCCTCCGAGGCGAACGGCCAGCCGCCGAGGGAAAATAGGATTTCGCCGATCAGCGCCGCCAGAAACGCGCGCAGCCCATCCCGTGCTGCCATCCGATGCGAGCGGTAGATGGGTGCGTCAATCCGGCGCGGCGGCTGGCGGCCCGCCTGCAAGTCTGCGATAGCGTCTTGCGCCCGCCGGTTCTCGACCAACAGGTCTTGTGCATGGCGGGCGAAAACCGCGTCGTGGGGGTCGGCGTAACCGACCTCCGCGTGGTGCTGCAAGCGAAGCTCCAGCGCACGGGTCTCGGTGCCGGGCGCGGCGGCGAGGGCCTCGGCCAGCGTGCTGCGAAGCGAGGGCGACGCGCCGGCGGGGAGCGCTGCCAACGCCCTCGCGGCGCTGACCTCGGCTACCAGAGCCACGGCCGCGCTGCGGGCTGCCGCGCCTCGCGCGCCTTCGCCGCTCGATTCGGCGGCGAGCGCGGTGATGTCGGGATGAAGAGCGGTGATCTCGCGCAGCAGATGCGCCGACTGGATCGGATCCGCACGCGCGCCGCGGAGGATGGCGAGCGCGAAGCCACGTACCCGCCGATGGGCTGCCGTGAGCTTGCCGGAGAGGCCCTCATGGACGTTCGGCGCGGCGAAGAGCTCGCTGACCAGCGCGAGCGCGGCAATTCCCACCAAGATCGCTGCGCCGCGATTGACGCCGGCCAAGAAGATATTCTGCGGCGAGTCGATCTGCGTCACCGCGACCTGGGCGACCGTATAGCCCGACAGAATGGCGCCGAAGGCCCTGTTGCCGTCCAAGAGCGCGCCGACGTAGATGCAGAGTCCGAGCCAGCCCGCGAAGCCGATCAGCAAGAGGTCGCGCACCTGCGCGAAGAAGCCGGCGAGCACGAATGACGCGACAATCCCCGAGATGGTCGCGAGGAGCCAGTAAATGGCCTTCTGGTAGGTCTGCCCCCGCGTCTGCAGGGCGAGAATGGCGACGGTGACCGCAGCCGCCGAGGCGCCGGCGAGCTGCAGCCAGAACGCCGCGAAGAGCGCCACCACCATGGCGACCCAGATCCGCAGCGCAAAAGCCCATGCGGAGAGCGGAAATCCGGCGATGGTGACGGCGCGGCGGACACTGTGCACGAGGGTCATGGCCACCGT
>DATJAV010000200.1:0-2618 GCA_035515835.1 Allostellaceae bacterium | reverse complement strand
TTCGCACATCTGCTGGCGTGCGGGCTCTATGGCGTGCTGGTGATCGGGCACGCACTTGCGATCGGCTGGCGCCATCGCGCCGCGCCGCGCCGCGCGGCGGGCGCGCTCGTCATCGCGGCACTGCCCTTCGTGCCGGTGCTGCTTCTCCTGCTGCTGGCGACGCCGGGGAGCGCCGGCGGCGCGATCATCTACGGCAATCCGCTGCGCAAGTTCGATTTGCTGTTCAGCGTCTTCGACAATTATCACCGCCCCTTCGACGTCGCCTGCTTTGCCATCGCCGCTCTGGCGCTCATCCTGGCCTTCGCCCGGCGGTGGGTTCGGCTCGAGCCGGACATGGCATTTCCGCTCGTGCTTCTCGCGCTCGTCTACCTCGTGATGCCGAGCCAGCTCGCGACCGCGTCGGGCGCCGACCACCGAATCCCCGAGCTGCTCTTTCTCGTCCTGGTGGCGGCGAGCCGGTGGGTAGGCGCCGGAGCCGGCATCCAGCGCCTTTACTTGGGAGCGGCGCTGCTGCTGTTCCTGCTGCGGATCGGCGCCGTCGCGCTCAGTTGGGAAGCGAGCGACCGCGTTTACGCCGAGCTGTTGCCGGCGCTGGACCAAGTGCCGCCCGGCGGCCGTCTCGCGGTAGCCTATCCGCCCGAGGCGCTCAATTCCGAGCCCACGCCGCTGGCCCATTTCCCGACGCTGGCGATCGTCCGTCGCGATGCCTTCGTGCCGACGCTCTTTGCCTTCCCGACGCAGCAGCCGGTGCAGCTCGAGCGCCGCTATCGCCACCTCGCCGACACCTTGCCGCCGGAGCGGCTATGGGCGGCATTCATGGGTGGGCCGCCGCTCGACGCCGACGAGCGCAAGGCGCTCAGCGACTACGATGACGTCGCCTTCGTCGGACACCACCCATTTACGCCCCCGGCGGCGACGGCGCTCGTCGCCGTCTTTGCCGCACCGCGCTTCGCGCTCTTTGCCGTCGCCAGGGATATTGACGCTGGCCCCGGCGGTCGATAGACGGGCACCTCCCGCCGCCAGTCATTCATCTGATGGACCTGCTGATTCCGAGTTGGGGCGAGCTTGCCGGATGGGGCGGTGTCCTGGTCGCAACCCTGATCTTCATCGGCGGCGGAAGGCTGCTGACGGCGGGCCGTGCTGCGCCCGAGCTGGCGCTCATCGCGGGTTGGGGATTTGCCTGCTTCACGCTGACGTTCTGGGGCGTCCTTGCGCCCTGGTCGATGACATGGCCGGCACTGCCGCTCGCCGCCATGGGTCTCCTCGGTTTCCTCCCGTTGCGCGCGCCCGGCGCCCTGGGGTGGCGCGGCCTCTTTCGCATCGTCGCCGTGTCCCTGCCGCTGCTGGCGGTGATGGCAAGCGCGCGGCCGAGCCTGCCAGACACCTTCCTCAACCTTTTGCCCAACGCCGCCTATCTCTTCGACCACGCCCGCTTTCCCGCCGACGGCCCTAGCCACTCGTTGCTCCCGGGTGCTCCTTACAACATGCAGCTTGCGGCTTTCGTCGCCGGGTTGCTCACGCCGGCTTTTCCCGCCAATGCCATGATCGCCTTCAATATCGTGCTGCAGCTGGCGACCGCGTTGCTGCTCGCCCGGCTGGTCGAGGGCGATGACACGAGGGCGCCCTCCTGGGGTGCCACCGCGGCGGGACTGCTGCTGGCGACGCTGATCAATCCGGGCTTCGTCACCCGCTATGACCTCTCGGCCTATAGCGAGCCCTCGGTGACGGTGGCGACCGCCTGTGCCGGATGGCTTGCCGCGCGCGCGACGGCGGCGCTCGCCGAGCGTCGCGCCGCCGCCACCGACCTCGTGCTGCTGGCGCTCACGCTCGCGGCGCTCGTCAACATCAAGCAGGACAGTGTCGCGCTCGCTGCGGCTGTCGTCGCCTCGGGCGCGGCGCTGGCGCTGCTGCAGGGGGTTGGGCGGCGTCGGGCGCTGGCTCTCCTGTTGCTTGCGGCGGTGCCGGCGGCGCTCCTCTATCTCGCCTGGCGCTGGTATGTGCTGACGCACCTTCCCGCCGGCGAGCTCAAGCTGTTGCCTGTCGCGCAATGGCAATTCGACCTCATCCCGGACATCCTCCGCAGCATGGTCGGCGTGCTGCTGGAAAAGGCCTATTTTTCGCTCGCGGTCGTCGCCGCTCTGGTGGCGCTCGCCTGGCGCTGGCGGCGGCGCGGGCTCGATCTGCCGACGCGCGTCGCCGCGCTCTTCGCCGGTGTGGCGATCCTTTACAACGCCGCGCTTTTCTTCACCTACATCGCCCATTTCGACAATCAGATCGGCGCCTCGGCGCATTCCTATTTCCGTTACAACAGCCATTTGGGCTTGCTGCTAATGCTGGCGCTGACGCTCCTCGCGCGCGCGAGCCTGGTCGAGCGCGGGTGGACGTTGCGCCAGGGATGGCGGCGCGGGGCCGCGGGGCTGACCCTAGGCTTGGCGCTGGCCAGTCCCATCGCCTTCTTCGGTCTCGTGCGCTTCGATCTCGAGCCGGCGCAGCAGCGCGCTTGGGTGCTTGCCGACTACGCGCGCTTGGCGCTCGACCGGGATCCGCGGCTCATCGTCGTCCTGCCCGGCGACGACGGCAGCCTCCAGACGATGCTCGACGCCCTCATCCGTTTCACG
>DATJAV010000199.1:0-3426 GCA_035515835.1 Allostellaceae bacterium | reverse complement strand
CTCGAGCTCGCGACCAGCCTCGCGCCGCCCAGCGTCGGCGTCGTGGGATCGGTGCTGCAGGACGAAGCGGAAGCGCGGGCCGAACTTGAGACGCTGTTCCAAGATCCCCGCGAGGTCGAGCGGTGGCTCCGCCACATGCCGCTCCGGGAACCGGTATGAGCGGGTCGCTCCTCGGACGCCGTCGTCTCATCGAGGCGGGCGCGGCGGGGCTGGCGCTGGTGGCGACGCCGCGCGCGCTCGGCCTCCCCGCCGCCGCGACGACGGCGATGCCCGAGAAGATCGTCATCGGGACCCTGCCCTTCGACACCGAGGTGACGGCCTATGTCGGCGACGTCGACTACTTCAAGGAGGAAGGCCTCGGCATCGAGCTCTTCCACGGCCGAGGCGGCCCCGCGGTGGTGGAAGCGCTGATCGCCGGCGCCATTCCCTTGGGCGATGTCGGCATCGGCCCGGCCATCCTCGCCAGCGCCCGCGGCCTCCCTTTGGTGCAGCCCGCGCTGGGCGCCATCGGCACGCCGACGCAGCCCTTCAGCCGCATCATGGTGCGGGGCGACAGCGCCATCACCGACGTGGCCCAGCTCAAAGGCAAGAAGCTGGCACTCCATCAGCGCGGCACGATGGAGGATTTGGGTCTGGCGGCGCTCAAGAAGGTGCGCAGCATCGGCCATGAGGATTTGGAGATCGTCTTGGTGCCCGCGCCCAGCCAGCCGCAGGCGCTGGAGCAGAGCCTGGTCGATGCGATTTACGCGCTGCCGCCCGCCGATGCCGTCGCCGAGCATCGCTTCCACGCGCGCACGCTCATCAACACCGCCGATTTCATCCCCTATCTCGGCTACGGCACGCTCGCCATGCGGCGCGATTTCGTCGAGGCCTATCCCGACGCGGCAAAGAAGGTGATGCGGGCGTGGTGCCGGTTTTGCCGCTGGATCGACGACAACGCCGCGGCGGCGCGCAACACCGTCAACGCCAATCTCGACACCGCCGAGGATCTTCGCGCCGATGTCCGCATCACCTATTTCGCGCGGAACGGCCTGCCGGTGATGCCCAACCTCTATCACATCTATCAGATGCTGGTCGCTGGGAAGGCGATGGACGCGGTCGCCGATCCGGCGAAGCTCTTCGAGGAGTCGGTGCTCGAGCCGACGCGCCAGATCACGCTGCCGGTGCTCGACGAGCTGGGCTGGGACAAGGACGCGGTGGTGGAGGACATGCTGCGCGCCTCCTACCCGCTGCTGCCGAAGCCGCCCGAAGCCTATTATGCCGAGTGGGAGAAGAAGCTGTTGGGCTTGTAAGTTGGAGGAGGAAGATGTCGTTCGAAGGTTTTCCCGGACGCGATGTCCGCGCCAAGCTCGATCATCCCGTGATCGACGCCGATGCGCATGTCGTCGAATGCGATTTCGCCCATCTCGACTTCGTGCGCCAGCTCGCCGGCGAGGAGATGGCCAAGGCCGTCCATGCGGTCCGCGCCCATCATGGGCCTACGGTCAAGGGCTTCTGGTGGGGCCTGCCGTCGGGCGCGCACACCGGCGACCGCGCCATGGCGCAGCTGCCGCGCTATTTCCGCGCGCGCATGGACGAGCTCGGCATCGACTTCGCCCATTGCTACACGACGCGGGGGCTGAGCCACGTCTATCTGCCGGACGAGGCGGCGCGGCGGGCGAGCTGCCGTGCGCTCAACATGCTCTATGCCGAGATGTTCGCCGACGTCGCCGACCGGCTGCGGCCGGCCGCGGTGATCCCGACCTACACGCCGCAAGAAGCGATCGAGGAGCTCGATTTCGCGGTGAATACGCTGGGCCACAAGGCGGTGATGATCGGCACCGAGCTGCGCGGTCCGGGGCGGAAGGCGACGGGGAAGGACCCGTTTCTGGAGCCGACGCAATCGACGCGCTCGATCGTCATGGATTCGCCCCATGACTACGATCCCTTCTGGCGGAAATGCATCGAGCTCAAGGTGACGCCGGTCTGCCACACCTCCTCGCGCGGCATCGGCTATCGCGCGTCCCCCTCCAACTACGTCTTCAACCATCTCGGCGATTTCGCCAAAGGCGCCGAGTTCTTCTGCCGCTCGCTCTTCTTCAGCGGCGTGACGCGGCGCTTCCCTGAGCTCAGCTTCGCCTTCCTCGAAGGCGGCGTCGCCTGGGCGCTCAATCTCTTGAACGACATCGTCGAGCATTGGGAAAAGCGGAACCCGGCTTCGATGGAGCGCAATCTCGATCCGGCGGCGCTCGACATCGATCTGCTCGAGCGGCTCTTCCGCGACTATGGCGGCAGGCGGCTCGCGCCCGAGCGCATCCGCGCCAATCCGCACGGCAACTATATGATCGAGCGCCCAGCGCTCTTCGACGAGTTCGCGGCTTGCGCGATGAAGGAGGTCCGCGATCTTCGCACGCTCTTCGTCGACCCCTTCTATTTCGGCTGCGAGGCCGACGACCGCATGGTGTCGGTCGCCTTCAACCGCCGCCTGAACCCGCTGGGCACGGTGTTGAAGCCGGTTTTCGGCTCGGATATCGGCCATTGGGACGTGCTCGACGCCAGCTCTGTCCTGACCGAGGCGTGGGGTCTCGTCAACGCCAAGCTGCTCAGCCCTGAGGATTTCCGCAACCTCACCTTCGTCAATCCGGCGATGATGCATCTCTCGATGAACAGGGATTATTTCAAGGGCACGGTCGTTGCCGACGCGGCGGCGAAGCTGCTGCAGGAGAAGGCGGCGACGGCGAGCGCGTAGGCTCCCTCAATTCACCTGCCGCGAGCGCCCTTCCCAATAGGGCTTGCGCAGCTCGCGCTTCAGCACCTTGCCGGCGCCCGAGAGGGGGAAGGGCTCGGCGCGGAACTCGACGCTGCGCGGGCATTTGTAATTGGCGATGAGGGTGTGGCAATGGGCGATGATGTCCTCGCCGGAAGCGCGCTGGCCCGGCTTCAGAATCACCAGCGCATGGACGGCCTCGCCCCATCGCTCGTGCGGTATGCCGATGACGGCGCATTGCGAGACGGCGGGGTGCTTGGCGACGGCGTTCTCGACCTCGGCGGAATAGACGTTCTCGCCGCCCGAGACGATCATGTCCTTGACGCGGTCGACGATAAAGACGAAGCCTTCCTCGTCCATGCGCCCGGCGTCGCCGGTATGGACCCAGCCATGGCGCAGCGCCGCCGCGGTCTGCTCGGACTTGTTCCAATAGCCCAGCATGGTATTGGGCCCGCGCACGCGAATCTCGCCCACCATGCCGCGCGGCACCTCGCGGCCTTCGGGATCGACGATCTCGAGCTCGCAACAAAGCGCGGCGCGTCCGGCCGACGCTAACTTCCCCGCCTTGGCGCCCGAGACGGTGTGATAATCCCAAGTGAGGAAGGTCGCGACCGGCGACAGCTCGGTCTGGCCATAGGCCTGGACGAAGCGGCAGCCCGGAAGCGCCCGCATGGCGTCCA
>DATJAV010000198.1:0-3253 GCA_035515835.1 Allostellaceae bacterium | reverse complement strand
CAGACGCCGACTACACCGACGACGCCGACGAGTCCGTTCAAGAGGTGACGCGTCTCGTAGGTGCCGAAGGGTGAGATCCGATTGAGCACCGCCGCGGAGAGATCGAAAGCGGCGCCGTAATTGTAGAGATCGCCCCAATGGAGCGCGCGCAGATCGGTGAAGAAGGAGGTGTAGTAGTCGAGGACGAAGATGCCGTACCAATTCTGCACGTCCTCGTCCCAGGTGACGCCGTAATCGCTGAAAGTGACAACCACCAGCGTCGCGGCGGCGACGAAGAGCCAAAGCGCAAGCCGGTCCCAGAGCGACGCGCCGGTGGGCGCGTCGCGACCGGCCGGGGAGGAGGTGAGGGCGCCGCGCATCATCTTTGTTGGCACTAGCCGAGACCCGCCTCGGCCATCATTGCGGAAACAACGCCGTCGCTGGCGAAATATTCCGCCGCCATCATCCGCGCCGCCCGGCTGTGGCGGCGGTAATCGCCGTTGATCGCCTGCAGCGCCGCCGCCGCCTCGTCGGCATCGCTATATTCGAAGAGGCCGTCGCCCACGGGATAGAAGCGGCTGAAGCCGGTCTTCATCATCACCACCGGCCGGCCGGCGGCGAGATAGCAGACGCTGCGGTCGCTGAACCAGCCGCTGTTGGGCCGGACATAGATATCTTTGGCGACGGTGAACTCGCCGCGCGAGCCGCAGATGAACTGCGCATAGCTCTCCATGCTGGCGGAGACCGGGCGCGGATCGACGAGGCGCCAGCCTTGGCTCACGACTTCCGCCTCGATCGCCGGCGTCGGCGGCAGCATCGCCATGGTGAAGCAGGAAGGGACGCGCCGCGGCATGTCGATGAAGCGGAGGAAATTGATGTGCTTCGACCAGACATAGGTCTCGCCGCCGAACCCGATATTCTTGCCCTTGTTCTCCCAGGTGGCGATGGTCGAGAAGCAATCCGGCATCTCGTCGTCGGTCGGCCATTCCGCCAGGACCACGGGCGGCCGGGTCGGCTTCCAGGGAATGCCGCAGAGCGGCACGATCCAGCCGGGGCCGCCGACATTCTCGCCATAGGTGAAGAAGTCGGTATGGTCGTCGAGATAGGCCCGCGCCGCGGGATCGGCCTGGGCGTATTTGATCTGCTCGAAGACCGGGTCGGTGTCGACCATGAGGCGCCTCGGGCACGCCATATGCTCGTCCCGGAGCCGAACCGCGCCGCAGAGATTGATGAGCGCGTCGCTCTCGCGATAGAGCCGATGCACCGCGTCCCGCGAAAGGCCGTGATAGACGTCGCTGATCGCATCCCAATAGGCCCAGCGATGGCCGAGGCCATAGCGCTCCATCATCGCCTTGACGTAAGCGACGTTGTAGGTGCAATCCATGACGACGCTGTTGACGCGGGGATCATAGGGATTGGCGCCGTGATCCTCGACATACCAGGCCTCATAGCCCAGACGCTCCAGCCCCAGCACGTATTGCATCGCCTGCCAGGCGATGCCGGCCAAGGGCATCTGCCCGACGAAATGCAAGACGACGACCCGACCGCGCGATGCCAAGAACACTGCCTCCCACCGTGGTAAGGCGGGCCGCAGCATAACCGGCGGGTGCCCGAGATACTACGGCGGCAGATTGCATCGGCATCGTGCGTCCGGCACCAGCCGCGCATAGATATCGCCCGAGGGTGCATCCCGAGCAAGCGCGCGGAGCTCGTCCACCATCGCTGCGGCATCGCGCCAGTTGGGCGTGGTGAAGCGCATGCTTTCGCCGATCGAGCGGTTGAAGGTGTAATCGCCGAGCGCGGTCAGTCGCTGGAGTGCCCCGAGCGCGCTTTTGAGCGCGGCTGGAATGTATTCGAAGGAAAGCGCGGGCAGCGGCACGCTGAGGCCGGCCAGCACCTCGCCTTCGAAACCCTCGACATCGATCTTGCAGAAATCGGGAAGGCCGTGCTCGGCGATCAGCGTGTCGAGCGTCGTGACGGCGACGCGCACGGTGTCGCGCCACTCGATGCCGGCGAAGCTCGGCATGCGCCCGACCTCTGTCCGCCAGTCCGCCGAGAGCGAGGCCACCGTCGGGTTCTTGGGATCGATGGCGAGTTGGGCCTCGCCGGCGTCGGCGCCGAGCGCGCAACCGAGGAGGACGACCTGCGGGTTCCTCCCCACGAGTCGACGCAGCACGGCGAGCGGCGCCGGTTGCGGCTCGACCGCGACGACGCGCGCGCCCAGTACCAGAAAATGCAGCGTGCGGTCGCCCAAATGCGCGCCGATATCGAAGCAGAGCGCACCCTCCCGCACGAATTGCCGATAGAAGGCGCGGGCGCGCCGCCGCTTCAGCGGATTGCCGTGATAGATCACCGCCGAGCGTGCGATGCCGTAGCTGCGTTCGAGAAAGCGACGCATGCGCGCCGCTATAGCCTCCGGCCCGCGCGCGCGCCATCAGGGCAGGCGGGCGTTAACCGCTCGTTGCATCGCGGGCATTATAGATGGGCGAATGCAGCGCCTCTCACGCAAAGCCGTCTTGATCGGCGGGATGGTCAATGCCGCCACGATGGTCGTCGCGTTCGGGATGCTGTACGTCATCAATATCGTCGCGCCGGTTCTCGGTTTTCAGCTTATTTTCAGCGCGAGCGCGACCGGGGGGCGGCTGTCACTCTGGCTGCTGCCGAGCATGCTCCTCTTCACAGCGGTCGCAATCCTCTGGGGCGGCTTCGTCGCCGGCCGGGTGGCACGCCACGACGAGTGGCTCAACGGTGCCGTCGCCGGCGCGCTGGGCTATATCGGGGGCCAACTGGTCATGATCGGCATGGAAGCCGTCACCATCGATACAGCTTTCGTTCTCGCCGCGGGCCTGGGCGCATTCGGCGGCTTCCTCAGCAGCCGCGATCGCAGCAAGGCGGCGCCGGCGGAATGACGCTTGGCGCTATCCGGCGCGCCGGGCGCGACGGAGGTGCTGCGTGTTGAGATCGCGCGTCGTGAAGGTTTTTCTCGGCCACGCGTCGCTCGGCGTCGTTCTGGCGCTCGTTGCCGGCTATCTTCTCTCCCGTTGGCTTTACCTTCCGCCCGAGCCGCTGGCGATTTCGCGGCACTTCATCGATCTGGTTCAGGCGGGCGATCTCTCTGAAGCCTATCTTCTGACGACGCAGAGAGGCTTTGTCGGCGCCACGCCGGCGGAGTTCGAGGCCAGGATCCGCCACGAGTTGGGCATCGATTCCTTCCCGATCCATCGCCCGGTCGAGATGATCGGCGTCACGAGCGGCCCGCGAACTTATGGCAACC
>DATJAV010000197.1:0-6210 GCA_035515835.1 Allostellaceae bacterium | reverse complement strand
CTGGTGCCCTCGTCCGTCCTTGCAGTTTTCTCGCCAACGCGTCATTCAAACCTGCGATCTACCCCCGCGCAATTTTGCGCCGAGAAGTAGTCTAGCGCAAGCCCAGACTCGGGATATCGAGAGCGGCCTGGAGACGCTCGAAGCAGATCGCATCGCTGCCCTGCTCGGCCGCCGCTCGAGCCCCCAGCAACAACGCGGACATGAGGGCGCGCGCCGCCGGCGTCGGCTCGCGCAAGCGCCCGCGCCAGGGATCGCCGGCAACTGGTGAAGCGAGCGCCTTGCGGTCGCTGTTGATCGGTCGATCGAGCGCGATGGCGCGGTCCTGCTCGCTCGGCGCAATCACCCCGTCCGAGCGACTGAGCGTCTCGCCGAGGCTGTCGGCCGGCGGGCGGGTGGGCGTCGCCGGCGCCGCCGCGGCAACCGCCTCAAGCAAGCCGTATTGGCGGGCCACCCGATAGATCTCGCTGCCGCAGCTCTGCGCGCGAGCCGGCGCGGCGGCGGCCGCCATCGCCGCCAGGAACCCAAGAGCCGCTATCCAGCGCCGCATGGACCTGTCTCATCGATTGCTCTTAGCGCAGAGGGCGCCGAGGATGCGCAGAGGGCGCGGAGGTTGGTTTATCCCCTGCCACGTCCGCGCATCCTCCGCGCCCTCTGCGCCAAAGCCTTTGGTTCTATCAGTCCTTGCTCCAAACCCGAGCGGCCAGCATGACCCTTAAAGCCGGCGAAAATTGGGCCAGATTGAGACATCAGCAGCTTGAACTGGAAGGTATTTTTACGGATCAGTGCTTGCCGAACCGCTCGGTGAGCGCCAGCACGAGAGTGGTAATGACGAAGGTGAGCTGCAGAAGGACGAGCCAGAGCAGCTTGTCGTCGCCCACCTGATCGAGCTCGAAGAGCTGCTCCAGCAGGTATATGGCGGAAATGACCGAGATCGCGCCGACGATCTTCACCTTGATCGAGCCGGCATCGAGCTCGGTGAGCCAGGCCAGCTCGTTGCGCTTCTCGCCCAGATCGATGGCGCCGAGGAAATTCTCAAAGCCGCTGATCATCACCATGACGACGAGGCCCGCCACCAGCACGAGATCGACGAGGCGAAGCGCCTCCAGGGTCAGGTTCACCTCGCCCTGCGCCGCCAGCGCCAAGACGAGATGCACGAACTCGCTGAAGAACTGCACGATGAAGAGGAGGAGCAGCAGCGCCAGCCCGAGATAGAGCGGCACCAGCAGCCAGCGGGAAACCAGCAACAGGCGCGCGATGAAGCGTTCCATGCGCCGCCCTCTCCGGCCGTCAGACCGGGTCGCGCAGCATGTTGCGGGCGATCACCAGCTGCTGGATCTGGCTCGTGCCTTCATAGAGGCGGAAGAGGCGCACATCGCGGTAGAAACGCTCGATGCCGAAATCGGCGACGTAGCCCGAGCCGCCATGGACTTGCACCGCGCGGTCGGCGACGCGCCCGACCATTTCGGTGGCGAAATACTTGCAGCACGAGGCCTCGGTGCCGACATTCTCGCCGGCATCGCGCCGGCGCGCCGCGTCCAGCACCATGCTGCGCGCGGCGTAGGCCTCGGCGCGGCTGTCGGCGAGCATCGCCTGCACCAGCTGGAACTCGCCGATGGGCTCGCCGAACTGCTTCCGCTCGCGCGCATAGCGCAGCATGTCGTGGATGAGGCGCTCGGCGACGCCCACCGCCACGGCGGCGATGTGGAGACGGCCGCGGTCCAGCACCCTCATCGCCGTCTTGAAGCCCTGCCCCTCCTTGCCGCCCAAGAGCGCATCGGCCGGAACGAAGCAATCCTCGAAGATCACGTCGCAGGTATGCGCGCCGCGCTGCCCCATCTTGCGGTCGAGCTTGCCGAGCTTGAGGCCGGGATTGGGCGCCTCCACCAGAAAGGCGGAGATGCCGCCGGCGCCCTTGTTCTCGGGGTCGGTGCGCGCCATCACCGTGAAGAGCGACGCCTCGGGCGCGTTGGTGATGAAGCGCTTGGTGCCGTTCAGCACCCAGCCATTGCCGGAACGCCGCGCCGCCGTCCGGAGGCTCGCGGCATCGGAGCCTGCCTCGGGCTCGGTCAGCGCGAAGGAGGCGACGATCTCGCCTGACGCGAGGCGCGGCAGGTATTTCTTCTTCTGCTCCTCGCTGCCGTCGATGACGATGCCCTGGCTCCCGATGCCGTTGTTGGTGCCATGCACCGAGCGGAAAGCGGGCGAGGTCCGGCAGAGCTCGAACAGCACCTGCACTTCCTCGCTCATGCTGAGCCCGAGCCCGCCATGGCTCTCGGGAATGGTCATGCCGAAGAGGCCGAGCTGACGCATCTCGGCGATGATCCCCGCCGGCACGTGGTCGCTCTCGGCCACGCTCTCCTCGGCCGGCACCAAGCGCTCGCGCACGAAGCGGCGGATGGTCTCGAGAAACTGGGCGAGCGTATCGGGATCAAGCGCCACGAGCGGACCTCGTCAGTGGTCAGTGATCAGTCGCGCTGACGGTCCCGACATAGGGACAAACTGAAAACCGCCGACCGACAACCTAGCCGACAACGGGCAGCTCCCTCAATCCATCACCACTTCCGTCTCGCTGGAGCGCACCACGCGCGGGCTGCGCAGAAGCGCGATGAGCGGGATCGCGGCCAGCGTCACCACCATCATCAGCACGAAGTCGTCGAGATAGGCCACCATCGCCGCCTGGCGCGTGATCTCGGCGTTGAGCGCGGCGACGCCGGCAGCACTCTTGAGGCTCCACGTCCCCGGCAGGTCGAGCAACAGCGAGCGGAACCACGTCACATGCTCGACCAGTGCCGCATGCACCACTTGGCTGTTGCTGGCGAAGAGCGCGATCACCACCGAGACGCCGACGCTCGAGCCGGAATTGCGCGCGAGATTGAAGATGCCGGCGGCCTCGGTGCGGTGCCGCGGCGGCAAGGTGGCGAAAGCCAGCGTCGAGAGCGGGGGGAAAATGAGGCCGAGCCCCAGGCCCTGCACGAACCCGGTCCAGATCACCGGGCCGCTGTCCATGCCCAGCGAAAAGCGCGTCGCCATGTCCCAAAGCGAATAGGCGGTGACGAGGAAGCCGGTGAGGATGAGCCAGCGCGCATCGACGCGCTGGATGAGGCGGCCGCCGATCACCATGGTGATCATCGTGCCGATGCCGCGCGGCCCCATGACCATGCCGGTGGTCATCACGGGATAGTCCATCAGGTCCTGCAGCATCGGCGGCAGCAGCACCGCCGATGCTACCAGCACGATGCCGACGACGAAGCCAATGACGAGGCTCGCCGCGATATTGCGGTCACGCAGGATCTGGGGATGGAGGAAGGGATGCTCGGCCGTCGCGGAATGGACGGCGAAGGTGTAGAAGCCCAAGACGGCGAGCGCCGCCTCGATCTGGATCTCGAGCGAGGAGAACCAATCCTTGAGCTCGCCGCGGTCGAGCATCATTTGCAGCGACGCCATGCCGAGGCTCAGCATGGCAAAGCCGAAGAAGTCGAAAGGGCGGTCGCGGTCGCGCTCGGTCTCCTCGACCGCGGCGCCGATCCCCATCAGCGCCAGCACGCCCACCGGAAGATTGATGTAGAAGACCCAGCGCCAATCGAAATTGTCGGTGAGATAGCCGCCGAGCGTCGGCCCCAGGATCGGCCCCACCATGATGCCGACGCCCCAGAAGGCCATCGCCGGCCCGCGCTGCTCGCGCGGGAAGACGTCGAGCAGGATCGCCTGGGAGAGCGGCACCAGCGCCGCGCCGAAGACCCCTTGCAGCAGGCGGAATGCCACGATCTGCGGCAGCGTCTGTGCCGCGCCGCAGAGGCCCGAGGCGATGGTGAAGCCGATCACCGAGATCATAAAGACGCGCTTCCTCCCGAAGCGGCCGGAGAGCCAGCCCGCCAGCGGCATGGCGATGGCGGCGGCGATGATGTAGGAGGTGAGCACCCAGGTGATCTCGTCCTGGGTCGCCGCGAGCCCGCCCCGCATGTGCGGCAGTGCGACATTGGCGATGGTCTGGTCGATCACCTGCATCACCGTCGCCATCATGGTGGCGACGGCGACCAGGAACTTGTTGCCGAGGAGCGGATTGTCGCCGCGCCGGGGGGCGGCGTCGGCGAGCGCGCTCATGAGCCGCCGAAGAGCTCGCCGAGCGCCGTGGCGTGACGGGTATCGATCTCGACGGTAACGCTGAGACCGGCGCGCAGCGCGCTCACGTCCTCGTCGCGCCGGATGTAGAGGCGAACCGGCACGCGCTGCTGGATCTTGACCCAGTTCCCGGTCGCGTTCTGCGCCGGCAGAATGGAGAACTCCGTGCCGGTGCCGGCGCCGAGGCTGGTGACGCGGGCATGCCAGACGCGGCCGGGGAAGGTATCGACCGTCACCGTCGCCTCGTCGCCCGGCTTCACATGGGTGAGCTCGGTCTCCTTGAGATTGGCCTCGATATAGAGCGAGCCGGCCTCGACCAGGCTGCACATGGCCTGGCCGACGGTGACGTATTGCCCCGGCCGCGGATCGATATTGGCGACGATGCCGTCGGATGGCGCCAGGATGTGCGTGTGGCGAAGGTCGAGCGCCGCCTGGTCGCGCGCCGCCAGGGCCTGCTCGACGCGCGGCTGCTGATCGACCGGAAGATCGAGACTGCCGCCGAGATTGGCCAGCGCTTGCGCCAGCTCCTGCTGCATCGCCGACACTTGCTGGCGCGCCACTTCGGCGCTGCGCTGGGTGTCCTCGAGCTTCGATTCCGATGCGACGCTTTGCTGGGCGAGGCGACGCTGGCGCTCGGCCTCGTGCTGGAGATAGTCCGCGGACACCTGCGCCGCCTTGAGGTTCGCCGCTTTCTGGCGGTAGGCGGCGCGCATCGCATCGACGTCGTTGCGTGCCGCGGCGAGCGTCGCCTCGGCCCGCATCAAGGCGATGCGATAAGGCTCGTCGTCGAGCGCGAAGAGCAGCTGGTCCTTCGTCACCCGGTCGTTCTCGTTGACCGCGACCGTGACGATGCGCCCGGCGACGTCGCTGCTGATCTGCACTTTGTTGAAACGGACATAGGAATCGTCGGTCGAGACGTAGCGGCCGCTGCTCAGATAGAGATACCCGGCGACACAAAGGAGCGCCACCGGACCCAACGCCAGCAGGATCGGCCGCAGCAGCCGGCGCCTTGCGCGGCTGCGCCCGGCGACCAGCGTGTGGCCGTTATCTCGGGGCATGGTCGGTCGGCTGGTCGCCGTCCTCCTCGATCGCGCGGTGCGGCCAAGGGCGCTGGCTCAAATTGGCACGCACATGGGTCAGCATGTCGAGCAGCAGTTCGCGCTGGCCGGAGGGAAGTCCATCCAGCGCCTCGTTCCGCGTCTCCTCGGCGAGCGCGCGCATGCGCTCCATCACCGGCGCCACTTTGTCCGTCATGAACAGCAGCCGCGCGCGGCGGTCATTGGGATCGGGCCGCCGCTCGACCCACCCCGCCTCTTCCAGGCGATCAATGAGCCGCCCCAGGGTGATGTTCTCGATCTCGAGGATGTCGGCGAGCCCGCTCTGGTTGGTGCCCTCGTTGCGGGCGAGATAGAACAGCACTTGCCATTGCGACCTGCTCAACCCCAGCGCGCGGGCGCGCTGATCGAATCGCTTGCGCAAGAGGCGCGCAATGTCGTGGACGAGAAAGCCGAAGCTGCGCTCGGGATCGTAGGGCATGGCGCGGATGATGCTAAGCCCGCTTTAGTTAAGCAAGCTTATATATCCGGCAATTATATACTTGCCATAATATGCACAGCAGGTATGCTGCCGGCGACAGGCCGGCGCGATCGGTCCTCGGCACCGATTACCGAGGGACGACCCGCTATGGAGACGACGCTTGACCCGCGTCGCGAAGCGCCGCAAGCCGCCCGCGCTCCTGAAGAAAAAGAAAAAGGGCGCTCGCGACGTAGTCGGCGTCATGGTCGGTCATGGTTCTGGCGGGCCAAGCGATACTGACCCCGCTCGGGGGCCAAATGCGGAAGAGCGTGCCCTTATGTGGCGGGGAAAACCGCCACCCATCAATGAAGCTGCGCGCAGGCGAACGTATAACATGAATAAAAAGCTCGCCGATGACCTGGGTGGATATATGGCTGTTGAAAAAGGTAGCTTCCTTACCCGGACGCCGTCGCTTGTCATTGTCGGAAAGGTAAAGAAACGGGTTTGATCCCCAATAGCCCTTCCATTTGTCGCGCTTGTAATGACCGATCCACACCGCCCATCCGGTTTCAGGAG
>DATJAV010000196.1:0-3596 GCA_035515835.1 Allostellaceae bacterium | reverse complement strand
CAACGCTTCAAACAGCTCTTCGAGGCGGCTTCCGATTGGTTCTTCGAGTTGGACAAGGACGAGTTCATCACCTACATCTCGCCCAACTTTCAGGCGCTTTTCGGCGTCCCCTCCGACATCGTCGGCAAACGCTTCGTGGATTTCCCCGGCGCGGAGTTCGACCCTGCCGAGCTCGAGCGGATACGCGCCGCGCGGAGGGCGCGGCAACCCTATCGCGATTTCGTCTATGCCCGCATCTTTCCCTCGGGCGAGAAGCGCTGGCTGAGCTCGAGCGCAGCGCCGATCTTCGACGAGAACGGCGAATGGCAGGGTTATCGCGGCGTCGTCACGGACATCACCGAGCGCATGCGGGCCGAGGCCTTCGCCCGGTTGGCGCAGCGCCGGCTTCACGACGCCGTCTCCTATGTGCGCCAGCCCTTCGTCGTCTACGACGCGCAGGATCGGGTCGTCTCGTTCAATCACGCCTTCGCCCTGCTCCACAGCGCACCGGGCGAGAAGACGGCCGTGCGTCAAGGCGTCTCTTTCCACGAGCTGGCGCAGTGGCAAGTGCTGAGCGACTTTTACGCTGGGGGCGAGGCGATCGACAGCGAGACGCTGCTGGCGCGCTACCAGAGCGGCGGCGAGCATACCTATCATCTGACGGACGACCGCTGGATGCTGGTGGGCTACCGCCGCCTCCCCGATGGCGGCGCGGTCGGCCTTTGGACCGATGTCTCGGCGCTGAAGCGCGCCGAGGCGGAGCGCCGCGTCTTGGAAGCGCGCCTCCATCACTCGCAGCGTCTCGAGGCGCTGGGCATGCTCGCGGGCGGCATCGCGCATGACCTCAACAATTCGCTGGTGCCGGTGCTCGCCCTCACCAAGATGGTGGCGGGACGTCTCCCCGAGGGCGACCGCAGCCGCGCCAATCTCGAGACCGTGGTCAAGGCGGCGCAGCGCTCGCGCGACCTCGTGCAGCAGATCGTCGCCTTCTCGCGCCAGGAGGAGCAGCGACGCGAGAGCGTCGACCTCGCCGCCATTGCCGCCGACGCGCTCCGCCTGCTGCGCGCCTCCATCCCGTCCAGCATCCGTCTCGAAGAGGCGCTCGCGCCGGTGCCAACCGTCGACGGCGACCCCGGGCAGCTGCACCAGATCATCGTCAATCTCGTCACCAACGCCGCGCAGGCGATCGGCGAAGCGCATGGCACGATCGGCTTGCGCGTCGAGCTCGACGACGACGGTGGCCATGCACGGCTCACGGTAAGCGACACCGGCTGCGGCATGGCGGAGGAGACGCGCGCGCGGATCTTCGAGCCCTTCTTTACGACGCGGAGCGTGGGGCAAGGAACCGGCCTCGGCCTCTCGGTGGTTCACGGCATCGTCGCAAGTCACGGCGGGCGCATCGACGTCGAGACCGCGCCCGGCAAGGGCTCCCGCTTCGACGTCATCCTGCCGCTGCCGCGCTCGATGGCCTGATCGAACGTCCGGCGCGCCATCAAGAGCCACGACGCGGCGTTGACGCAAGTGAAGAGCGACGTGGCGGCGCTCGAAGCGTGGGAAGTCCCAATGGCTCTGCCTCTTCGCCGGCATCGGCCCCTTCGGTGCCCGACGATCGCCTCTGCGGTCGAGGAGCAGAGCATGACGAGATCGTACGCAATGTTCGCGAGGCGGCGCAAGCCACGGACCCGGTCTCGAGCACGATCATCGGGGTAAACCAGGCCGCCGGCGAGACCGGCAGCGAGGCGGGCCGCGGTCCTGACGTCGGCCCCGCGGCTCAGCGAGCAAGCGCCGATGCTCTGCACCGATGTCGGGAGCACCCTCGCCAAGCTTCGCGCCGCCTAGAACCGCCGTTCCCGCGAAAGTGGGACCTAGAGCCCCAGCGCTCCGCCGCTTGCCCTGGTTCTCCTCGTTCGCGGGGAAGGCGGGGTTGTTTGGTTCCCACTGCCCTCGATGGCACGCTATGGACCGGGCCACGCTGCTCCATTAAATCCCTTTTCACTTCTGTGGGTTAGCGTCCACAACCCCATGGCCGGTCAGGACCAATGATCGTGGCATCGCCAAGAGCCACCAGGAGATCGAGCGGAACCCTGTCCGTGACCGGCGGGCTCGTCGCTGCGCGCTACGACTATGGCGCCGACGCCGTGCTGTGCCAGGCGCTCGACTACTGGCGTGAGCTCCGCCGAGGGCGCACCATGCCGCGGCGTTGCGACATCGATCCCATCGATCTCCGCGCCATCCTGCCGCATCTGCAAATTACCGAGGTGATCGAGGGCGGCACCCGCTTCCGTTACCGCCTCGTCGGCACCGCCATTGTCGAGGCCTTCGGCGCCGAGTTCACCGGCAAGTTCGTCGACGAGCTCGTCTCGGGCCAGCGCGACAGCTTCGTCCATTCCTGTTATCGCGCGGTCTGCGCGTCGCGCCGCCCGGCCTTCGTGCGCAGCAAATACGTCACCATCAAGGATGTCGATCTCACCGCCAATCGCGTGCTGCTGCCGCTGTCGCAGGACGAGGCGCGCATCGACCAGATCCTGGGCGCGCTCACCTTCGAGTTCCGCCGCCCCTTCGCCGCCGGTAACGGCCACCGCGCCCAGATCGATCTGTCGCAAAGCTATGTCGATCTCCTCGACTGAGGACGGGACATGACCCTGCAGCCCAGCGATCTCGAGGCGGTCCGCACGCTCTGCGCGGAGCAGCGCTTTGCCGATGCGCTGAAACTCTGCGCCGAGTTCATCGAGGAGCATCCGGACCACCCCCATGGCTATCACATGCGCGCGGTGGTGCGCGGCGTCATGGGCGAGCCGCGTCTGGCGCTCGCCGACCGCGACAAGGTCGTCTCGCTCTGTCCGCGCGTCCCCGGCGTCTATATGGCGCGTGCCGATGACTACCTCCGCCTCGGCGACTTCGCCGCCGCCGCGGCCGATCTCGACCGCGCCGAGAAATTCGACGATGGCCATTATTGGCCGATGATCCCGCTGCTGCGCGCGCATTGCCGGGCGCGGACGGGAGAGCTCGACCGGGCAGCGGCGGATTGCGAGAAGGTGCCCGACGACTACCTGCTACCGGGCTTCGGCAGCGCCGTCCCGGTTTCGAAGCAACAGGTTCTGGCGGCGATTGAGGCGGCGCGGCAGACTTAGAACGAGCGCTTACCCCGCCGCGTCAGCCTGCTCGCGCTTTGCCATTTCCTCGGCGACGAGCTCTTTCTTCGAGAGTTTGCCGACCGGCGTCTTGGGCAGGCTCGGGCGGATCTCCATCGCCACCGGCATCTCGTATTTCGCCAGCTTGTCGGCGAGGAAAGCCCTGAGTTCGTCGAAGGTGAAGGGCGCTGCGCCCGGCTTCAGCGCGATGAAGGCCTTGGCCGACTGGCCGCGATAGGCGTCGGGTATGCCGATCACCGTCACCTCGGCAACGGCGGGGTGCTCCCAGATCGCTTCCTCGATGTTGCGCGGGAAGACGTTGTAGCCGCCCGAGAGGATCATGTCCTTCTTGCGGTCGACCAGCGTGACATAGCCGTCCTTGTCGATGAAGCCGATATCACCGGTGTGGAAGCGGCCGCCGCGGAAGGCTTCCTGCGTCGCTTCGGGCTTTTTCCAATAGCCCTTCATCACCGAAGGGCCGCGGAA